>JBCBLB010000716.1:0-4842 GCA_038520555.1 Myxococcota bacterium
GAGTGCCGGAATCCGGCACTCATCGTGGAGAGGTCGATGTCGACGCCCTTCGCATGTGCGAGTAGGCGGAGCGGCTGGACGGAGAGGGTCTGGATCGACAGACCGGGCCGCTGCACCCCATGCCAGGCGGCGCGGGCGATCGTGGCGTCGCGCGCAGACCAGGAGAGGCCGCGTTCGGAGAGCTGCTCATCGGCGAACCGGAGGGCCACGACGCGAACCAGGGCCATCGCGGAGAGGGCGAGCAGCGCGAACAGGATCGCGGCGCGCATGGTCCGGCTCATGAGCTGGCGGCGACCTCTCCAGGGGAGAGGAGGGCCTGCACCTGGCGCATCTCAGAGAGGCTGGAGAGCGGCTTGTCGAACAGCGCGTCGAGGGCTTCGATGCCCGCGGACTCGACTTCACGGCTGGGGTAGTCGTCGCTGAGGTCGCGGAGCGCGGTCACCTGTCGCCAACGGTGGATGACCTCACCGACCCGCGTGGTCTCCAGCGGGACGCCGGGCAGATAGCTCTTTTCATCGGTCTCCACGATGAGTCGGGTGACTTCAAGCAGCTCCAGCGTGGACTGAATGTGTCGGTCGGGGGCCTTGAGGATGGCGGCGATCTGCTCGGCGCTGGTGGGCCCTTCGGCGCGCGTGAACCGGTCCGCGATGATCGACATCACCGCGAGGGCGAAGAACGCGTCGGGGCTGCGCATCTCCGCATGGGGATCGACGACCCAGCGGTGCTGCTGCTCGACGATCTGGTTCCAGTGCTGGACCACATAGGCGACCTCAACGCCGAGCAGGACGATGGTCCACAGGATGTTCAGCCAGATGAGGAAGACCGGCAGCAGGCCGAGCGAGCCATACAGTCGCTCCATGCTGTCTTCGGTGCCCAGCAGCAGCAGGTAGACGCCGAAGCCGCGCTTGGCCGCCTCGAACAGCAGCGCCCCGGTGATCCCGCCGGCGATCGCCGCCTTCCAGGAGACCTGCGCGGCAGGCAGATACCGCATCATCCCGGTCATCGCGATGGCCGTGACGATGAGCGGCAGCAGGAACGCGAACAGGTGATCGAAGAACGTCACCTCAGCCAGCCCCAGCGTCCGGGTCAGGGTACCGGTGAGGACGAAGCCAGACGCGATGAGCAGCGGGGCGAGGGTGACCGTGGCGTAGAACGCGGTGAACCGATGGAACAGGTCGCGCTTGGGCTGGGTATAGAAGATGTCGTTGAAGACCTTCTCGACCATAAAGTAGAGCTGGGCCCCGAAGACGACGATGCCCAGGGCGCCGATGGCGCCGAACCCGCCCAGGCTGATCTGGTCGAGGAAGGCGTCGATCTGTTCGCCCACGTCCCCACCGATCGCGCCAGCGAGCAGGCTGTTGTAAATCAGCGACCGGATGGCGTCGTCGGCCACGCCGACGGCACCGCTGAGGGCAAACGCCAGCAGCAGCAGCGGCACCAGGGCCACCATCGTCCAATACGACAGCATCGCCGCCCGCACAGAGATCTGATCGCGGATGGATTGTTGGCCGACGGCAACGACGAAGTGGATCACGTTCATCAGCGGTCGCATCCAGCGCGGCGCCAGCCGCTGCTCAATCTCGACGTAGGCTTCTCGGATGGACCACTGCATACGCCTCGATCTAATCTCTTCCCTCGTCTTCGGCAGGTCCTCAGGCGATGTTGTGATTTGAACGCCGACTCGCCATCCTCATCGCTGGCAGCGCGTTATCTCGCGGTCGCGGCGGGTTCCGATGCCTGACCCTCCCCACCCGACGAGAAGGACAATGCCCAACGACAGCGACCGCCCCGACGGGCTCACCCACCTCGACGCCGACGGCAACCCCCGGATGGTCGACGTCGCCGCCAAGCCGAACACCGACCGAAAGGCCATCGCAGAGGGGGTCGTCTACCTCTCCCCCGACGCCTTCGAAGCCATCGTCACCGGCGGCGTCAAGAAGGGCGACGTCCTCCAGATCGCCCGAATCGCCGGGATCCAGGCCGCCAAGCGGACCGCGGACATCATCCCCCTGTGTCACCCCCTCCCCATCGACAGCGTCGAGGTCGAGGTCACCGCACAGCGCGATCGGGGCGCCATCTACATCCGCGCCGCCGTCCGCACCCGCTGGCGGACCGGCGTCGAGATGGAAGCCCTCACCGCCGTCACCGGCGCCGCCCTCACCGTCTATGACATGGTCAAGGCCATCGACCGCGGGATGCGCATCGAGGGGATCCGGCTCCTCGAAAAGCACGGCGGGCGCTCCGGCTCCTGGACAACTTAGCAGTGGCTCCCGAACAAACCATCCGAGCGGGTTGTATTTCGTAGAAGATCGGTTTGATCGGCGTTTTCCCAGTGGAGCCGGTATGGAGCCTGTGAAAGACCTTGATCTACAGGTTGTGATACGTCATTGGATTGCTACTCTTGTCCTGTCAAGACGCCCCCGCTCGCCCCTCCTCCACCTCCGTTCTCTTTCTCCTCCTCCGGCCCGCCCACCATCATGATCCAACCTCCCTACGGCAAGCCATGGCTGCTGTATGCGCTCCTCGGCAGCTCTCTCGCCCTCAACGTCCTCATGGTCCTCGACCGCGACGATGATGACGCCGTATCCGCACCCACCGTCGCCGCACCCACCGATGACGCACCCACCGGTGACGACGCCGGTGACGACGCCACCCCCGCGGCCCCCTCTGACGCGGAAGCCCCCTCACCCGACGCAGACACCGAAGACCTCGCGCAGCCTCCCCCACCGGTCGCCAACAATGGCGGGTGGCAATTCACCGAAGCCAAGGTCCAGCACTCCCTCGCCCGAACCATCCAGAACGCCAGCCAGTCCGAGCACGCCGACGCCTTGAGCGCGGTCTATGCGCGGCTGTTTATGTGGAACCTCGACATGCGCCGCGACCTGCAGCGCAACGATCGGGTCCGCGTCGCATGGCGCGTTGATGACGATGGAACGGTCGAGATCGCCGCCGCCACCCTCCGCTCTCGGAAGTACGGAAAGACCCTCACCGCCTACCGCTGGCAGGCCCCCGGCGATCAGTTCCCCTCCTACTGGCAGATCGATGGCACCGAGGTCAGCCCCAGGCTCAATGATAGCCCCCTCGACGAGTATGAGCAGATCACCAGCCTGCTCAAGGACCGGCCCGACCACGAAGGCATGGACTTCAAGACCCCCATCGGTACCCCCGTTCAGACTCCGCGGGCCGGCAAGGTCACCCGGGTCAACTGGAACTGGGCCAGCAACGGCAACTGCGTCGAGGTCAAGTTCGACGACGGCGTCGTCGCCAAGTTCCTTCATCTGTCCGACCTGAAGACCTCTGTCGGCGCTCGCGTGCAGAAAGGACAGGTCATCGCCCTCACCGGCAACACCGGACACTCCACTGCGCCCCACCTCCACTACCAGCTGGAGAAGGGCGCGCAGATCCTCGACCCCGTCGACTACCACGGCCATGACCGACGACACCTCACCAATGAGGTCATGCCCGCTTTCCTCAAAGAAGTCGAGCGACTCAACGGCCTCCTCGGCGGAACCTGAACCGCGCTGCCGCCAGAACCCAGTCACCGCCTCGGCTTTCGTCGGGGCGGATCTCGTTGGGAAGACCCGGAGTGATACCGTCTCCAGGCGTTGCTCCTTTCCCGCTCCGATGTCGTCCCCCATCTGGACGGGCCGACAGGCGCTCTGGAATCCGCAGCAACAAGGCGTTGAGTTTATCGCTCATGTCTTCTGCGCGCGCGACGTCAACGCCGCCAGCTCAGCAGGAATCCGATCCCGCTCGCCATCTTCCGGCTCAGACGCCTTCGCCAGTCGCTCAAGAACCGGCACCGCCCACTCTCTTCGGTCAAGAGGCTGCTTTCGAAGCACCTCAACGGGACCGTCCGGAGTCTGTATTTCAACCGCCTTCTTCGTCAGAGAAACTGACTGAATGTCATGACGGGCAATGGTGAGCGCAGCCTTACCAGATGGCGTGAACTGTATGGTCTGCTCATTCACCTGAACCAGCACTTCGCGGGCATGCCCGGTCATAAGTCGTATAAATATCCACCCGAGTGTACCTACAAGTGACATCATCACATAACTGAAGTGGTCAAGGCTTAACTCAGTATCAAAAACGATGTCAGAAAGAATAATCAGTATTGGATAGCCAAAACCTATAGCCATAGTAAACCAATCTATGTACTGGATATCTTGTAGTCTTTCACCCCACCCGCGCTCAGGGAAGTTGATACGTTGTGTGCCAATCGTTGAGGCTACCTGAACCTCTTCTGGAGGGATGGGAATGTCATCAACACCAGCGAAGTCTACTTCACCTCTCTCCTTTCGTTCATACTTCCCCCACAGTCTTCGGGACATTGTCTGATGGTGTTTTACCAGAACATGATTCGGAGCGTAGCGCATCGACAGCCGCTGTATCCAACGAAGTTCCCACCATAACAGACCACTGAGGGCTTTGAAATCCTGTACAGAGCCATCTGTCTCAAACTCAATACCTGATGTCCCTGAAATGATGTTCTTCGTCATCGCACTCAACGATTGACTAATAATACAATTCCATGCAACACTTCTACAAACATCATAGTTAATTTCAACTCCTCGCCTTGAAATAATCATATGCCCATGATGGCCCATCAATAATGCAGTCAAGATATGAGCAATATATCCAGCAAAAAGCGGCATTACAGCAATTACCAATACTAACACCGCATCTATAAGGTTAGGATTAACACCACTAATTATTCTTATCGAATCAACAATGGAATCTATAGATATAACTATTAATTCGTAAAAACCAATCATACCCACACATAAAATCATTTGAGACCAACGCGAAGTTGTAGGCAGCTCAATCCGTATACTACCATCC
>JBCBLB010000425.1:0-8637 GCA_038520555.1 Myxococcota bacterium
ATCGTCCCCGCCGACTATCCGACCGCTGGCTTCCGCCACCCCATCGAGGACGCGATGCAGCTGTCGGAGGCCGATCGGACGTGGCTCGACGACCACACCGAAGCCTGGGCCCAGCGAATCGTCGCCGCGCCGCGGGCGATCAAGGGCCGCACCTCGATGCGGGTGCGGCTGATCGGCGTCACCGACAACGACGAGACCCTGTTCCCCCGAGACACCTGGACCGTCGACGGCGCGCTGCCCAGCGACGGCCAGATCCTGGTGGCCGACACCCCCGCCACGCTGCTTAAACTTGGTGTGGGCGATGTCGTCACCCTGGAGAGCCGCACGGTCGACGGCGCGATGAACGCGATGCGCTACGAAGTCAGCGGCGTCGTGCGCTCCGGCAACCCGGTGATTGACGGCCAGAACATGTACCTGCCCATCGACAGCGCCGACACCCTGCTGGCCGCGAACGGGCGCGTCACCCACATCGCCACCCGGCTTGGCAACCGGAGTGAGGCCACGACGACCGCCTTCGCCGCCGCCGCGGAGGGCAACCTGAGCGCCGTCGACGCCCGGACCTGGCAGTCCGAGATCGCTGCGCTGATGGAGACCAACGAGATCCGACAGACCATGTTCGACACCATGGGCCTTGCGCTGCTGCTGATGGCGGCGACCGGGATCGCCAACACGATCTTGATGGCTGCCTATGAGCGGGTCCGGGAGATCGGGACGCTGCGGTCGATGGGCCTTCAGCGGAGCGGCATCGTCGGAATGTTCGCTGTCGAGGGCTTGTCGATGGGCCTCATCGGTGGAATCATCGGGGCGTCGATGGCCGGGGCGATCACGGCCTACTACTCGACCAACGGCATCGATATGATGGCCTTGATGGGCGCCAAGGCCGATGCGATGGGCAACGTCCCGGTCGCCGCCTACCTCTATATGGACTTCTCACCCGCCACCCTCGTCATTGCTGTCGTTGTCGGTGTCATCGTCGCGGTCGCGGCCTCGATCTACCCGGCGCTGATGGCCTCCAACGTCTCTCCCGCAGAAGCTGTGAGGGCCGCATGATGTCATTGCTCACGCTCGCGTTTCGAAACGCCCTGCGGAACGGGCGGCGCACGCTGCTCACCGCCGCAACCGTCACCATCGGCACGGCCTTCACCGTCGTCACCCTGTCCTTCCTCAGCGGGATCATGGACACGATGGCCCGGGACTGGACCGATGCCTTCGGCCCGATCCGCGTCATCACCGATGCCTACGCCGAGCAGGAGCGACTGCAGCCGCTCCATGAGAACCTGGCCGAGGTCGAGCCGCTGCTTGAGACGACCCGGCAGATCGACGGCGTCGCGCGCGCCGTCCCCATGATCCGCACCGGCGTCCTCGCTGCCGTCGGCGAAGAGCTGGGCGAAGACCCGGCGCTGCTGGTCGGATCCTCGCCGGAATACTACGAACACCACGTCCTCGCTCGGTCAACCCTGAACGGTGGCCGGTGGCTGGCCGAGGGGGCGGAAGACGAAGAGGTGGTCCTCGGCGCCCGGGTGGCCCGCGACATCGGCGCGCAGGTCGGCGATGAGATCCTGCTGATGGGCACCACCCAGTATGGCAGCATGTCGCCCATCTCCGCCGACGTCGTCGGGATCATCACCGGAAACAGCACCATCGACGCCCAGGCGTATGTCACCCTGGAGACCATCCGCTGGATCGTCGACCTGCCCGACGGCGCCCTCGAAATCCTGGTCTTCCCCGAAGAGAACGCGGACAGCCAGATCGCGGCCCTGACCCAGACCATCGATGCCGCCGTGGGTGAGGGCTACACGGTCTCGCCCTGGTTCGCCCGGGACGTCTGGCTGACCGGCAAGCCCGTCATGGACGCGATGGAGCTGGGCCTGGGGGTCGCGGTCATCTTCGTGATGGCCCTGGCCATCTTCAACACGATGACCATGTCCGTCCTCGAACGCACCAACGAGATCGGGGTGATGCGTGCGATGGGACAGACCCGGGCCGGCGCGGTGGGATCGTTCCTCATCGAGTCGCTGGCCATCGGACTGCTCGGGGGGATCGCCGGGGCCGCCGTCGGCGCCGTGCCCGCCCTGTATCTGGAGAACAATGGGATGACCTACGCCCAGGATCTGGTTGATGAGATGGACGCGAGCATGCCCATCGCTTCCACCCTCTACGGCGACTTCAACATGGAGATCGTCCTCACCGCGGTCACCATCGGCGTCATCACCGCTGCCATCGGGGCCCTGCTCCCCGCCATCCGCGCCGCGCGGATCCAACCCTATGAAGCCATGCGCGCAAAGAGGTAACCCACATGATGAACACCCTCCTCATCGCACTGCTCTCGCTCGGATCCGCCCTCGCCGCGGACCCCACCGCCGAAGAGCTGCTCACCGCGATGGACAATAACCTTCAGTCCGACAGCCAGTCCTCCACCGTCTCGATGACCGTCGACGACGGTCGCCGATCCCGGGCCTACCAGATGAGCGTCGTCTCGCGCGGCCGCGAGCAGTCCGCCATCGAGTACCAGGCCCCCGACCGCGACAAGGGCACCCGGATGCTCAAGCTCGACGACCAGATGTGGCTGTATCTGCCCAAGGCCGAGCGCACCCAGAAGATCAGCGGCCATATGATGCGACAGGGCATGATGGGCTCCGACATGTCCTATGAAGACATGATGACCACCGATGACTTCGATGAGATGTACACCGCCACCCTCCTCGGCAGCGAAGACCTCGACGGCCGAAAGCACTGGAAGATCGAAGCCATCGCCCGGGACAGCGCGGTCACCTACCCGAAGCGGATCATCTGGATCGACGACGAGCACCGCATCCCCACCAAGCAGGAGCTATACGCCCTGTCCGGGATGCTCCTCAAGACCTGGACCATGTCCGACGTCAAGGTCATCGATGGCCGAAACGTCCCGATGAAGATGGTCATCCAGGACATCCTCAAAGAGGGCAGCGCGACCACCATCGTCACCGAAGAGATCACCTTCGACGTTCCGCTTCAAGATGAGATCTTTTCTCGGCGGTGGCTGGAACGCGGCCAGTAAAACGTCGGCAGCTCGTTGAATACTCTCTGGGTGCGCTTCGTCCGTGCTGTGTCTGCATAGACTTTACCCCTCACCCAGAGAGAACCATGATTATCCTCTTTTCGCTCCTGTCATCCGCCTCCGCCACCCCGATCCACGGCGGCGAGCTGGCGGGCACCTTCCAGGACAGCGCCTATACCCTCCCAAAGGGAGACGTCCGCCTGCAGATCATCTTGCCTTCTTCCTATGGTGTGACCGACACCATCGAAGTGAGCACTGCGCCGCTCGGGTTGTTATCTGGCCCCAACGCCAGCGCAGAGTTCCAGCTCTTCGCAGATGACAAGCAGGCCGTGTCTGTGCGCCCCACGGCGAGCATTTTATGGGACGGGACCACGCTCAGCACCGGCGCGAGCGCGATCTATACCCTCGGCGGCCCGGAGACCAACCGACTCAACGTCTCCATCGGCGCCAACTACACCACCCTCGTCGACGATCCATCCCTCATCTCCGCCATCAGCGTCGGCTATGATCTGAACCTCAACGACCGGAGCATGCTCCAATTCAACGCCCTCGTCGATCCGGTGACCAGCATCAATGAAGACGGCTTCTCGGGGCAGGTGAACATCGGCTACACCCGCGCATGGAAGGTCTATCGCCTCCAGGTCGGGGTCGTCACCATCAACAGCGGCGTCGTTCAGGAGACCCTCGATGAGTTTGAGATCGACCTGAACTTCCCCGGCGTCCTTCCCCTGCCCTACATCTTGATGTGGTGGCGAATCTAACGCCCCTTTTGAAACGAATACCCCTTCGATGACGTGCGAAAGGGTAGAATCCAACCTCACGTTTCCTGCATGAATTCAGGAGTTTGTCCATGCTTCTGCTGAGTCTGGGTTGTATTCTTCCCCCGACCCCTCCTCCAGAGCCAGAACCAGAGCCAGAGCCATTGGTTGTGTCCGCCCCCCTGCCATCGGCTCAGCACGTCACGGGCCTTCCGGCGAAGCGGCTCATGATGCCGTCGCCTACGATGACGGAGGCGGATCTTCCCGCGTGGTGCGCATGGACAGCGGGCAACGATGTGCCACACGCAGAGCAGGTGGTGCGTGGAAACCGAGACCGCTTTGCCATCCTCGAAGCCACCGCGACCACGGTCCGCTACGCGGGCGAGGACGTCCTGACCTTGAACCTGGGGCGGCTACCGCCAGAGCAACGTCGAAAGATGATCTCCACCCCGCTCTACGACACGTTGTTGGAGAGCGCCGAGATGATGAAAGCGGTCCACCGCGCCTGCGGAAGACCGGAGCCCTTCCGGGCCGAGATCGGGCTGGCCATCGATCCCGGCGTTCCCTTCGAGACGACGCGCGCGCTGATGTACACCGCAGGCCAGTCACAGTTCAGTCGGTTCTACCTGTTGACCGGCGCGACGCTGCCCGCCCCCGCCCCTGCCCAGCCGCCCCCACCAGACGCATCAACGATCATGGCCGTTGTGTGGGACGAAGGCATCCAGGTGCACCTTGGCGAAGAAGACTGGGAAGGGACTGTTGAAGACCTCCCAACGCTCGTGAGCGATGCGCACCGCAGCGGCTCCGATCAGATCGGATGCGGGCTCTTCGTCCCCAAGCCCCAGACCCCCTGGGGACAGCTCATCGGCGCCATGGATCTGGTGGCCGGTCAGGGGACCTCTGACCTGTTCATCGGCGGAAGTCCACGCGCCATTCAAGGAGAATCGCCTCCCCTCGTCCCCGCTCGGGCCGGTCATCTGTTGATCTCTCCCGACACGATCCTGCCCGTCTTGACCGCTGCCCTGCCTCAGGTGAGCCCCTTCGGCGCTCCCTCGGAGACGGTCAAAGAATGTGCCGCGTTCGCGTGGAGAGATCCGAGCATGCGCGCCCGGGACCGGCCCCGTCTCCGTCGGGCGTCCCGCAACACGCGCTCGGATCCGAACGCGCGGGGGCAGCTGATCGATGGCCCGCTGCACATCTCGGCAGGCCTGGATCGATCCCTGGTAGAGGCTATCCTTCATCGCCATCGCGACCACATCCGATCCTGCTACCAACAGGGGTTGGACGAAAACCCGAGCGCTCAAGGCGCGCTCACCCTCTCTTTTCAGATCGATCTGGACGGCATGACTGGAGACGCGGTGGTGTCGTCCTCTACGCTGGGAAGCGAACCCATCGAGCGCTGTGTCCTTGAGTGGGTTCATCGAATGATATTCCCGGCTCCTCGCGCCACCGTCCAGGTAGAGAAGACCTACACCTTCGCGCCATAGCGCGTCTGTTGCGCCGCATGGATGTGCCCTGAATAAGGGTGATTAATCTGCACCCCGAATCGGGCACGTTTACAGAAGAAGCATCCCTTCCTCTCGACACATGGGCTGTGATGCGAACTGAGATCCGAACGTTCCGCCGTTCTGCACGGATCTGGCTGTCGGCGTGGCGGCAGCTTCGGCAGGCCTTCTACCGGTACCAGAGGCTGTCCAACGATCTGCCCGGCCCTGGCCGATTTCGGCGCATTGATCGGTATATTCGAATGGTCGAGGCCGACTATGCGGCGTTGGATGACACGTCGATGCTCGTCCAGCAGCGCGCCCAGTACCATGGAGACATCACCGGCCTCGCGCGGGCGATTCAGCAGTGCGCCTCCCGAACCGACTCCGCGGAAGCCCAGGCGCTCCTCTGCATCATGTCCGACGCCATCGAGCGCTTCGAGCGGTGCCTGTCTCTTCGCTGAAGGCAGAGGTGGGACCGGTGGGGACACCCTGAGCGCCCGCTGGGGAGAAGGCTCCGCCGTGAAGAGATGAACCCTCCTTTGAAAGGAGGGTTTGTATTTTTCCAGGTTTTTGTGGCGTACCCCCGCTCAAATCTTCGTCCCTGTAGATGCACCCCCTACGCAGGATACGGAGGTTCCTCCCATGTCTTCTTCATGGTCTCCCCGGCACGATCTGATGTACCTGATGCTGAGCGTCGGCGTCGCTGATGGTCGCTTCTCTCCTTCAGCGCAGCGCGCGCTGAAGAGCCAACTCGATGAGTTCTTCCCCAAAGCAGCGCCTCGCAAGCTCCTTTCACTGAGCAAGGCGGCACGCGAGCGGATGCAGTCTGCAGCAAACGGCGTCGCGTTCCTCAAACAGTTCCAGGAATCGGCGAAGCGGCTGCACGCTGGAAACCCCGACCGTCCCGAGCGCCGGGCGCGCATCCTCAAGGCGCTCCGTGCGATCGCATACGCCGAAGGGACCGACATGGTGGATGGCAAGGCCCTGCTGCTGCTGCGGTCGGCGGTCGGTCAGCTGGAGATGAACAAAGCGGTCCGCTTCAAGGCGGGAGAGGACGGCTTCGTGATGCAAATCAAAAAGGTCGCTTGAGGAGGATCCGATGCCATTCGCCAATCACAACGCGCACAAGTCTGTGCTCAAGAAGAACCTGGACAAAATCAAGCAGGACGGCGGCGCCGCGAACTTCTACTGTATCCAGCACGGCTCGGTGTTCATCATCCACGTAGAGAAGAACAGCGCCGGCAGCCTGAGCAAGTTCGCCAACCCCAAGAAGATCCTCAGCCATCTGTCGACCAAAAACTGGACGCCGTCCGACTGGTCGACGATGCCTCCCCTCAAGAAGATGCGCTCCTGCGCCGGGACCGTCCAATACGACAAAAACTATACGGTCGGCGACGTCGTCACCCCACAGTTCGTCTTCTCGCTGGGCGGGCCGAAGGCGACGCTGACAGCGGGCAAGCTGAAGGCCGGGCTGAAGACGGTCCCGGCGCTGAAGAAGGCGGGCTGGACGCTGAAGGAGTCTGACACCAATCCGGAGAACGCAGGTGAGGCCCTGATCTTCGCGCTGGCAACCATTGGCGCCGGGGACGCCTCTGAGCTGCCCACGACCCCCGACGCGATCGCGGAGGCCTTCGGCACCAACCCCAAGAGCATCGAAGAGGTCGGCGAAGCGATCCGGCGGATGGACGAGCTGCTCGAAGAGTACGGCGACGACCTGGACGATGACGTCCGCAGCCAGATCGAGGCCTCTCGCGCGGCCCTTGAGGACTTCTATGCCGACGTGGAGAACTGGGTCGCGTATCGCTCCAATGAAGTCTCCCAAAGCCTCGACAGCTTCGACAGCATCATCATCAAAGGGGTGCCGCTCGAGATCGAGGAAGAGATCAAGAAGGACATGGGCGACGACGACGACGATGACGACGATGACGACGACGATGACGATGACGATGACGAGCCTGAGCCCACGCTCACGAGTATGGCCGGCATCAAGAACAAGATCACCAAGTTCGGCGCGCGCTCGGACAGCTACTACCGCATCAAGGAGATGTTCCAGCTGTGGCACGACGGGATCAAGGACGGCGCCGGCGAGATGAAGCTGACGTTGATGCAAGCGCTGAAGGCCCAGATGGATGAGCACATCCAGGCCAAGGAGAGCAAGCCACAGAGCAACAAGCGGGACGCCCGAATCAAGGAGATGAAGGCGCTCCGCGACGAAGTCGAGACGCTGCTTACGCACCTCGAAGCCCGGCACAAGAGCCCGGCGCCTGACCTCGACGCGCTGCCCGCCACGACGATCGCCAAGAAGCCGCCGCTGCTCGATGGAGGTGGCAAGCCCAAGACCATCTCCGCGTCGAACACCCTCTTCGAGATGGAGATGCCCGACGGCTCCACCGGGTACTTCCAGGCCAACCAGGACATCGGCGGCGACCAGTCCATGTGGCGGACCGCGCGGACGATCAACCTGCCCCCGCAGGACACCAACTTCAGCGGCCGGAGCGTCGCCACCTTCCAGGTCGCCAAGCTGCTCGGCGCGGACTTCATCCCGCCGACCTTCAAGACCACGATGGAGGTGACGGAGCCGATCGTCTACCAGAAGCCGCTGATGATGGACATCATGCAAACGGTGACCGTCAACGAAGACCAGGACGGGATGGTGATGAAGAAGCTCGACGGTTGCTCAGAGCTCGCCCAGGTCAGCGCCAGGAGCCTGACCAAGGATCAGAAGCAGCAGCTGAGCAACATCTACATCTTCGACGTCCTCACCGGGCAGACCGACCGCAACAAGCGCAACGTCCTCATCGATCCGCAGGGCAAGCTGTGGGGCATCGACAACGACATCGCCTTCGGAAAGAAGGACCACTTCACGCGGAAAGGCGGCTTTGAAGGGGGAACCGTCCAAGGAAAGTCGCCCAAGGACCTGACCATCGACTATGCATTCGCGATGAAGATCATCCGGCTCTCTCACCACGAGGAAGCCTACCGACAGACCCTCGCATCGCTGCTGGAGCCTGAGGAGATCGATACCGCTGTCAAGCGAATGCGAGAGCTGGCAGTTTATATGATGAAACGCATCAACGATCAGCAGAACATCAAGAAGGACGAGGAGTAGGCCATCATGACCCAGACACAGACGGCAGCCATCGAGCCGCCCACGATCGAGGACTACTTCAAGAGCATGGGCCTGACCCTGCCCGCGCTGCCCGGCACGCTGCGCGACCAGCTGGAGCCGATGTTCCCCATCGTCTACGGCAGCCGCACCGCGCTGTCCGCCTACCCCTACGACCTGGCCGCCTTCGTCGAGGAAGTGGAACAGGGCGATGCCGAAGACTACGTGCTCATCGGCCAGAACGGCCGC
>JBCBLB010000385.1:0-9446 GCA_038520555.1 Myxococcota bacterium
CTGTCCCATCTTACGCCCCCACCACCACCGGATCGGCGGAGATCTGGAAGTTGAAGTCAAAGAGCCGGGCGGCGGTGGCCCGCTGCCCCGACCCGGTGATGCTGATCTTCTCGGTGGCCACATCGATCGACGATGCGCTCACCGTGGTCTGGCCGGTCACAAAATGACCGACCCGCTCACCCTGTTCGAGCCGCCCCTCCACGATCGCCTGGATCGTGGCGATGCCGGTGGCGTCGAGGACGATCTTCGCGCCGCGCTGTTCGTGGGCGTTGACCTCAGCGGCGATGTCTTCTCTCACCCGCGCCCGCAGCCAGTCGGCGGTGACGATCTCATAGATGGGCCGTCCCCGGGCGTTGTAGCCGGGGTCGATGAACACCTCTACATCCCCGAACGGAAGCGGGAGGTTGACGTTGTTGGCCCGCGCGGCGTCCTTCTGGGTCTGGGTGAGGGCCGTCGCCAGCCCCGCCACCCCATCGACCTGCCCCCGCCAGCTCGCCGAGATCTCGTCGGGGTTGAACATCAGGCGCTTCGCCATGTGTCCGACCTCGATGTGCGCGGTGGCCACATCGTGGAAGTAGGCCACAGTCCGTTCGTAGGCCCCCAGGGCAGTCAGGCCGGCCGGCAGGCCTGCGGTGAGCACTTCGACATCCGAGAGGACGACCCCGAGCAGGTGCTCGCCCACGGCCTCCACCTGGGCGGCGAGACCCAGGATGTCCGCTGCGGTCCGCGACTCCAGGTACACCGCGTAGAAGTCGAGGCCGAGGTTTCGCATCACGTCGTATGCGTCGGCGTAGGTCTCTGGCGTCGGCGAAGCGGCCAGGTCCGCGTTGCCGACGATGATCCGATCAGGGGTGCGGCCGAAGCTGTCGCGCTGGGCGAACAGCGTGGTCACCCGCGCCAGGGTCTCAGCAGAGATCTCACTGGCCGTCCGGGCAGTCTGGGCCTCATCGATGGAGCTGAAGGTCACCGACCGCACCGCTCCACCACCCAGACCGTTCGCCGCCAGCGGGACGAGGAGCAGTGGCGTGGAGAACCCGCGGCGGGAAGGAGGCAGGTCGGACAGGGCGATCGAAACGGTGATGGTGTCAGAATGTGTCGAGGGCATCGGCACCTCAGGTCAGGAAGGAGGGACGGAAGGAGCAAAAACAGAGGATGAGAGAATGAAGGGGCTCGGATCGTCCGCCGGTGCCGGCGTCTGGTGGATTGTGAAGCTCAGGTCCACTTGCCCCACCGCGGCGACCGGCACGGGATCGCTCACCAGCCGGTAGCGGAGGGTGTGCTCGACGAGGAAGCGGGCAGTGAACGCTGTGTCCCGGATGCCCGAGAGGTCGGTGATGCCCCCATCCCGGGGCAAGACGCTCACGCCCAGGGTAGTGAGGAACGAGCCGGTGACGTCGGGCTGAAAGAGCGCGAGGTTGAAGTCCGACAGCCAATCGCTGGCCGCATCGCCGAAAGCGTTGATCTCGACCAGGCCCTCTCTCATGCCGGAGACGAGCCGGACCGACTCCCCGGACTCATCGGTGCTTGAGATGAGCGTCGTGTACAGCGGGATCTCCGGCTGGCTCACGAACACCGTCAGGTGGTCTTCGCCTTCCGGAAAAACCAGCGCCGGCTTGTTGCGGAGCTGATGGCGGGCGTCCGGGACGACCTGGGCATCTGGGAGCGCCAGGACCTGCTTGAGCAGCGTCCGCACCGCCTGCAGCAGCTCACCGCGGAGGCTCATGGCTGCACCTCGACGCGGACTGCGAGGCCCTCGCAGTGAGGCCGCACGCCGCCCCACCAGTCCGCGCTCTTAACCTCGTAGCGGACCCCGTTCACTTCCAGCACGTCTGCCTGCGTGCCGGCCGACTGCTCGACGGTCCGGACTTCGGTGAGCGTGGAGTACCGAACCACCTCTTTGGAGCGGTCGCCCTCCGGCAGGATCTCCAGGTCCTTGCCTTCGGCGGGCTGAACGTTGGCCTGGATGAGCACACCCACAGGCGCCTGGTCGACCGGGTAGCCGTCTGCGCCGATGGTCTGCGGGGCGTAACGGAAAAGCGTTACACCCCGGGAAAAGGGAATGCGTCTCATCTGACCTCCGCAGAGATCGCGTCTTGGAGCGCGCCCGAGTCAACCAACGGGTTGTCTTCGCCCTTCTGGGCGATGGTGGACGGCGCGTTCGGCGGGGTGTCGAGCGCCACCATCCAGTCCCGGATGTCCTGGGCGACGCCCTCTCCCAGATCCTGAAGCGCCCCCTCGTAGTCGTCACCGTCGATGACCGCGCCCATGACAGCCTTGGAGAGCGCATCGAGGTAACGGCGCTTGTTGCGGGCGATGGTGGCGCGGATGAAGCTCCGGGCGGGGATGGTGGACGTCCCGAACTCGTTGGACAGCGCGATGAGGACCATCTCTGCGCCCGCGTCCTGGTGAACGCCGACGGTGAGGCGCTTCGGGTCATTGAGCGCCGCGAAGTTGGCCATGATGCGCGCGTAGCCGCGATCGATGTCGATGACGCCTTGTGCCATGTCAGCAGATGATCCCCATCGACAGGCTGCCGCGGCTGTCCCGGATGCGGAGCAGCTGAAGGCCGGGCCCAGTGCGGGCGAGGTCCTGATCGGTGAGGCTCGCACCCGAAAGGTTCATCTTCCCGTAGGTCACGCTCTCCCCGCCGCTCTTCTCGGAGACCACCGGCCCCTGGGCCGAGCCGTCGCCGGACAGCGGCGAGGTGATGAGGATGTGCGCGGCGAGCAGCGCGATGGCGTCCCCGAGCTGCGTTCCCCACGCCGCTGGGTCGGCCGACAGCTGGCTGGCCGCGATCGAGAGCGCCTCTGGGATGCGAGCATCGCCGGAGAGGATCGGTGCGTAGAAGGTGACGCGGGCTTCGGTGGACATGCTGGGCTCAGCTCGCCGGTGCGGCGCTGAGGTCGCCGGCCTGCAGGCGGGCCTGGAAGATCGGATTCTTCTGCAGAGTCGCGAAGACGTCGCCCGGAACCACACGCATGTGCGGGATGGACTTGTTCTGCGCGGCCAGCTCTTTGTCGTCCGGGCTTCCGAGCTTCAAGTAGCCCTTGGGCTTGTTCTTTTCATCGCGCAGCTCGAAGCTGATGCGGCGCGGGGTGTGGTTGGTGATGAGCATCGGGGCCCGTGTTTTGGTCGGCATGAAGGCGTGCCTGTGCTGGAGGGTTGGCGCTGAAGGGGCGGGCAGAGACGAAAATGAGGCAGGAAGGACGGGGAAACAGAAGTCAGAAGAAGCGGGCGCTGGTCATCCCAGGACATTCAGCCCAGCGCCCGCGGAGGCGTGAAACTCAGCGAGTGAACGGCACGTTGACGATGAGGATGTCGCCGACTTCTCTCTGGTTTAAACCACCGAAGGCGGCGACGACGTACATCGTCGACTGCAAGGCGGTTCTGTCGGGCGGCAGAGGCGTAGATCCCATGACCTGCATCAGCTCTGCGGAGCGGTCTGCGGGACCGCTCCCGCGGCGGTGGAACTTGATGACCTGGCTGCCACCTGGACCCGCATCGTTGAATTCCTGGACCTTCAGGATGTTCCGGATGTGCGGGTTGGCCTTTCGGAACTGCTCAAGGACCGTGTCCCTGTCGCCCATGCCGAACTTCAAGTTGGCGATATAATTGAGGAGCTTCGGGCTGATCTGCATGGTGTCGGGCTGGTAGGTCGAACCCGACTCCTCCTCCGCATAGTTGGCCCACGAGTGCAGCGCCCTGGAGATCTGCTCGGGCGTGGTGGAGGAATCGCCCCAGTCCAGGGCGGCGTCGAGCTGATCGACGTAAGGGTGGGTGAGCGCGCCGTACATCCCCAAGCTCTCGCTGCCCTGGTAGGTGAGCTTGTTCTCCAGCTCTTCCAGGGCGCGGATGGCGCCGCGGGCCTTGATGATCTGCCGGTTGACGCCGGTGAATTGCTGGCGCATCTCTTCGAGCCAGTTGTGAGAGTACTTCACGACCATGTATACGACCGGTAGGGTCAGGTACGCGGTCGCAAGCTGGATCTCCCCGACATCCTCAGCACGGCCGCCGCGGTAGATGCTCGCTTCACCCGTGACATAGGTGCGATGCTGCTCAAAGCTGGAGACCCCCGGCATCAACTCGGTGTTGACGTCGTAGGCTTCGCGATGGCTGAGCGGCGGACGCTTCTCCATGAACGCCGTGCCCAGCGTCTGGGTGAGCGTGCGGGGCTGAAAGGTCCCGAGGCTCGCCGAGAAGTTGTCCGCCCGATGAAACTTGGCTTCATCGCGGAGCATCTGCTGGACGCCGTCGAAGTACCGCTTCGCCTTCTGCATCTGCATGTGGAAGAGGTTGTTCAGCGTGCGGCCCCGGGCGTCCTGCTTGGTCTTCATGAACGCGGCTGAGCGGGCGATCCGGTTGCCGACGATGTCTATGTCCTGCTGGTCGAGGCGGCCCAGCGGCCGGCCGCTGGGATCCACCTCCAGGTAGACGTCGCCGCGAGAGGAGTGTGAATAGTGCATGGTGAGTCTCCGAAACGGTGAGGGTCAGGCGACCTGCTTGAGGCGGGCGCGGATGATGCCATCGAACTCGCCGGGCCGATCGCCGAACTCCCAGGACAAAAACGCGGCGGGAAGCTTGATGCGGGTCGGCGACGCGGTCTTGTACAGCCGGCCGGCGTTGCCTGCTGTGTTGTCGGTCTCGATGTAGATGTCATCGCCGGGGAAAATCGCCTCCTCAAGCGCGCGCTGAAGGATGACCGACCCGTGGCGCAGGTACTCGACCGGCTTGTTCTTGAGATACGCCGGGTCGTTGCCGTCGATGGTCTGGTTGTCGACATCGGTGCGCCGGACAGAGATGCCGGCCAGACACCGGGTGATGTCGGTGAGGATGCCCCGTACAGCATGGGCGAGCACCAGGCGGGCGGCGGTGCCGGACTCGGTGCCGATGCCGATCTCGAAGCCTTGACCCTTCACCTCGGCTGTGAGCGTCACGACTCCGGCTGCAGCTTCCGCGAGCACGGTGTCCGGCGGCATCTGGGCGTTGATGGCCGCAGCGATGGTGGTCGCGGTGGTTGTGGTGTTCGTGTTGCCGGCGACGTTGAAGAGGTAGGTCTGCCCTCGCACACGAATCGAGGCCACATAGATCTCGTTGGCCGCGTAGGTCACGGTCAGGGTGCTGACCTGGGCGAGCAGGTTGTCCGTCGTCGGCACAAACACGTTGAGCAGGTTCTGACCTGCAGGATCGGTGCTGGTATAGCCGCCGTTGACGAGCACCCGACCGAACTCAATGACGGCGCCGCTCTGTGCCGGGTTGGTGCTGACCGGGCCCGTGAGCGGAGCGGCGGGCGCGTCTGGCAGCGCCACCGTGAAGGCAACGCTCGGCCAACGCCCCGTGAGCGTCAGGGTGCCGCCTGCATAGGTCGCGCTGGCCAGACCTCGGATCGCAGGGTTGGCGTTGATGTTGGCGGCGAGACCTGCGCCGACCGCGGCCTGAGAAGTGGGATTCTCTGCCGCATAGGTCGTAACCACGCCGTTGATGGCGACAGAGTAGGTGGCGCCAGCAGTCGGGCTCGCAGGCACGCCCACCGTGGTCACCTGCTTGCTCTGGGGCTCCTTGTTGAGTCCCGTCGCGGTCCGGGTGGTGACGTCGCGGATGATGTCGCCGATGAACCCGCGCGCCATCTGGTCGCGCGTTCCCCGAACGGTCTGGTAAAATGCGTTGCTCATGCTGCGCTGCCCTTATGGATGTTGTGAACGCCGGGGGTGAAGAACTCATCGTCGGCGTCGACGCGGTTCTCAGAGCCGCCTCCACCGTCGTTGCCGCTCTTGCCACCACCGCTCCGGAAGCCGTCGTAGCGGTCGTCCTTGCCGCTCTTCCCATCGGCCCGCTGGCCGGCCTGGCTGGCCTGCTGGCGCATCATGCCTTCGAGATAAGCAGCGATGAACGGGTCGGAGTCGTCCTTGGTGATCGTGGTGAGCTTTGAGGCGACCGCGCGGCGATAGCCTGAGAGATCGCCCTTCTTGACCTCATCGGAGACGTCGATCCGCCGAGCCTCGACGAAGCTGTCCAGGCGCGTACGCTCAGCATCGGCCTCACGCTTCTCCTCGGCCTTCCGCAGCTCGCCCGCGGCGTCCTGGGCCGCCTGCAACTCGCCCTTCAGTCCGTCGTGGGTCTCGACCATCAACGCCGCCAGCTCGGCGACGGACATGGAATCGCGGTACTTCTCCTCGCCCTTGAGGGCGGCCGTCAGCTTCGCAGTGGCGGCCTGGACGACCTCCGAGTGGTCGGGGGTATCGGCAGCGTCGGCGCGCAGCCGCTCCGCGGTGTTCTTGAGGGCAGCGACAGTACTCACGATCTGAGCGGCGTAGTCTCGTTCGCTCTGACCGTCAGCGCGAGAGATGCCCAGTGCCATGGCCAGGGCGATCAGGGTGGGATCCATAGAAGGCTCCGATGGGGTGGATGAAGGGGGTGCCGGCTCAGCGATCGAGTCGAACCGACGAGACAGCGACACGACCACCCCCACACCGTCCGGCACGCTGTCCGGTAGCGTCGGGGCGACTGCACCCACGTCGCCCCGAAGCCGAGCGTCGGTGCGCAGGTGGGCGTCGGGGCCGTGGCGGGGGTTGTCGACGAGGGCGAGGTGGTTGTAGACGCGGCGGGTCTGCCGCTGGTCGTAGCGGCCGTAGCGCGGGTGCTCGCCCGGCGTCTTGTCGACCCAGGCGGTGTAGCCGAACGACAGCCCGGTCTTGCCCGCCTCGAAGTCCTCGATGGCGTCCTTACGGCGCAGACACACTGAGACGCGAACGAAGCCGCCCTGAGCGTCCTCTTCGTAGTGAACCCGATCACCCACGTCTCCCGCGACGAGCTGATCCGCGTTGTCCGGTGTAACATCAGTGCCCAGTGGCGGATGGTCGTTCGGCACTGGCAGCCGGCCGATCTGGCCCGCGTCTTGGCGCAGGACCTCATCGTCAAGCAGCTCGCGGACGGTGACAATGTTGCCGTCCGCGTCTCGGGACCGGTAGGTGTGGATGCCCGCAACGGCGCCGACGCCGTCAGCGATGATGAAGCCCTGCGCGGTCTTGTACGCGGACTTCAGGATCCCACGACCGCGACGGTCAACGCGCTCTTCAACAGCCCCCGAGAGGCTGTCGCGGCGGTGTTCGAAGACGAGGCGGGATGTGGAGGCGTGGTCCGACATACCCATAAATAGGAAATCGCACCGGAAAAGGTGCGCGCGGGGAGGGACGGAAGGTCAAACACCCGATTTAGATCCTGGCAGCTCTACTCCTCATCCACCCGACCGCTGACCAGCGGAATCCGCGCCACCACCTCTCCGCCGACTCGCAGCGCCAACGACATCGGCGCCCAGTCTCGCAGCCCATCGGTCTGCAACCCAGCCAACGCGGCGCTCTCCTCGCTGGCCATCTCCCGCGGCAGGTACCCGAGCGTCGCGTGCGGGATGAACCGCGGGAACTGCGGCACGTTGACCTTGTCGGCCAGGCGCCGCAACAGCGCGTTCTGCAGCTCCTCAAGCGCCCACGCATAGTAGTGGATGATCACCGGCACCCCGTCCGGCCCTGGCGTCCCGTCGCCGAAGTGGCCGATCCGCGCGGGCATCATCACGATCTCGGCCTTCGTCTCCTGGAGGAAGTCCCGCACCGTCTGCTCTGCCGTCCGCCGCACCGCGGACACTGCGCTCCCCAGCTTGCCCAGGTACAGCACGGTGACATGCGGCCAGCTTTCGACCTCCAGCTCGCCGCCGAGCACCCCCTGAGCCGCGGTCTGCGCCTCCTCGAAGCCGACGCCGACCGGCATCTCCAGGACCAGGATCGCCGAGTCCTCTCCCACGTCCGCCCGGTCCTGCACCTCACCCACCGCCGGATCGTCCTCTTCGCCCGGCGCCTGGCCCGGCGGGGTGACCTCGCCCGGGTCAGGCGATCCGGGCGCCGGTGGCACTTCGGCCTGCTGGCCGGCCGGCCCCTTCATTTGCGCCTCTTCTCGCTCTTCTTCGGGCGTCGGCGGCTGGATGCCGTGCTGGTAGCCCTCGGCCCCATAGCGACTGCGGCGGATGCGGGTCGGGGACAAGATCCCGTTCTTGATGTCCATGCCATCCGCCTCGCTGTGCGTCTTGCGGATGTCGGCGAGTTCCTTCTGGGACAGCTCCCCGAGCGGGTTGAACTCCAACCCCCACTGATCGGGAATCGCCCCGTAGCGGATCAGGTAGAGCAGGGTCACGATCCACTCCAGCGGCCCGCGATACCGATCCTCCTGGTGCTGGCTGATCGTGGCCGTCCAGCTCGCCCACCAGCTCTTCTCATCGGTGGACAGACCGCTCGGCGCCTCCCCGAACAGCAGCGCGGCCGGAGCGCCGGTGATGAGCGCGAGCTGAAGGCGAGCGTCCTGGGAGAGGTCCTTGAATCCCGAGGGGTTCGCAGCGATGCGCTCGTACTTGTCCGGGGTCTTCCCACCCCGAAGGAAGATCGAGTTGGTGACAGACTTCATCATGTTGATGAACATCATCCGCTTCATGAATTGATCGGCGTCATCGCCTCCCTGCTTGTTGGCCAGGCCCTCGATGCTAAAGACCGCGACCGACAGCTCTTGTGCGAGCTTTGCGCCCGCAGCAGAGGTCATGGCCATGTTGCGAAGGGCATCCCACATCACCTGCCCGACCGCATCGCTCATGCCTGCGCCGCCCAGATGAAATTGGCGATGACCGTACTCGCTCGGCGGGAGCGGATGGCCGCCGAAGTACAGCAGCCGGGAGGCGTGAACTTCCTCGGTGATGGACAATCCCCGACGCCGGGGATGGAGCCAATAAGTCATCGGCTGCCCCCATCGGGGGGACTCTGGATCCGTCTCCCACTTCGAGACCGAGAACTCAGTGACGTCGAGGACGTGCAGCGCTCGAAGCGCCTTGACGCTGGCCATCTGCAGCGGGCGATCGAGCCGGCCACGGTCACCGGCCGTCACCGGCCACAACAACGCCTCCGAATACCCGCGGGCCAGCCGGTCGGCCTGTCGGATCGCGTGCTGGACGCCCAGGTCCTTCATCTCCTGGGCGAGCGGCTCTGCCTCATCGCTCTCGTCGGTGATGGACCAGCCCTTCCAGGTCGCCCAGTCTGGCACGAGGTGCACGATCCGACGGTACAGCCCGCCCCGCATCAACGCGAGCAGCTCCTCGTATTCGAGGTACTCGCGGTGAGCGTTCGGGCGCGCGCTTGAGCCCGCATCACGAGACAGCCCCAGGCCGCTGAGCATGTTGGACATCGCCGCACCGCTTCCACTCGACGGCATGTTTAGGTTGTCGGCCCGAGGCACCGCTTCTGTGATGGGCGGCGGTGCAGGCGGCTGAAGGGCTTGGGTCAGGCGGGCGCGAAGGTTGAGCGGTGATGGCATTAAAACATGCCTCCCATGATGCTGTTTACGATGGTGTCGAAGTCCCCGGCCTCAGATTGGCGCGCTTCGAGTTCGAACCGCATGATGAGCTGACTGGAGGCGTC
>JBCBLB010000771.1:0-4342 GCA_038520555.1 Myxococcota bacterium
GGAATCGCGGCACGCGACGAGCTGACAGAACTTGAGGCGGGTCCATCCCCGCGAGCGCGGGGGAATCTCCGCAGAGCGCGCCCGCGGCATCGCGGCCGGGGGTCCATCCCCGCGAGCGCGGGGGAATCACCAGCGTACCGAGATTTTCGCATGGAAAAATGGGTCCATCCCCGCGAGCGCGGGGGAATCACGATTCGAAGAGGAAAACAACTACCACCGAGGGGTCCATCCCCGCGAGCGCGGGGGAATCCCTGCAGCGCTGGGCCGGCGTGACAGTGCATTGGGTCCATCCCCGCGAGCGCGGGGGAATCACCCGCAGTGCTGATCCCCGATCCCGTCGGGGGGGTCCATCCCCGCGAGCGCGGGGGAATCCCCCACCCCTGATCAATGAGGATGAGCGATGAGGGTCCATCCCCGCGAGCGCGGGGGAATCGTGGGCCGCCCCCGATACCGTCCACCGCGCAGGGGTCCATCCCCGCGAGCGCGGGGGAATCCAGTTCAAATCCTGACGCTGAACCGTCTGGGTGGGTCCATCCCCGCGAGCGCGGGGGAATCGATAGCGAATGTCAAGAGGTATACGGTCAAGAGGGTCCATCCCCGCGAGCGCGGGGGAATCTCAGGCGTGCGCTCGTCGAGTGGGCGTGCACTGGGTCCATCCCCGCGAGCGCGGGGGAATCCACCGTGGGCGAGCCCCGTCAGATCCAGATGAGGGTCCATCCCCGCGAGCGCGGGGGAATCATCCGGCGGGTGTGGTCCCGCCGCTGGATCCAGGGTCCATCCCCGCGAGCGCGGGGGAATCCTTTACGGAAGACGCGCCATGGTGGACGCGGACGGTCCATCCCCGCGAGCGCGGGGGAATCTGGCGTCCTGAAGGTACTGGAGAAGCTCGCCGGTCCATCCCCGCGAGCGCGGGGGAATCCCATCTCAGCCTCCTCGCATCGTCTCAATGAGGGGTCCATCCCCGCGAGCGCGGGGGAATCTGTTAAAGTGTACAGTACATATGCGGTGATTGGGACCAAATTTTAACCGCATATTCGGTCAGCTTTTCAAAGAAGGTCTTCGTAGGTAAGTTCTGGAGACACAGGCTTCTTAGACAGGAATATACCCTGAACTTCAACCAGTTCGATTGGAGGCGCCCCGAGTATGCGGATGGACTGTCCGGAGCGTTGTGAGCGGTCCGCCCATGTCATAACGATGGAGCGTCCTGGATCTTGCTCCCACCATTCTCTGAGAACGCGCCAGATCCGTTCTCGAACTGCCTTGTTCATCCTGGGAGCGGTGTAGACGCCAGGCGTCAATTCGAGCATGCAAGACGCGAGGAAACCTCGGAATCTAGCCGGAACGTTTCGGGTCACGACGATGGTCATCGACATCGATAAGCTCCTTGATCTGATCGATCATTCTGGGGATTGTGTTCTTCTTTTTGAGGATCTCTCCGACAAGTTTCCGAGTGACGCGTTCCAGGGGTTGTCTGCTCTTCCTCGCACGATGTACGGCAGAGAACGCGGCAGGTAGGGTGATGGTATCGCGGTGCAGATCAGCGATATCGAGGGCGAAAGCCCTCCCAGAGTCTTCATGGATGAAGCCGAGCTGGGGGATACACCCCGAGACGGCGACGGCGATCATGGCAGCGGCCTGGACGGCGGTTGCGGCGTGATTGATCGCCATGTTGGGGTCATCAGTATCCGATGGATTCTTCCGATCATACCGTCTTCCTCTCCATTGAATGTTGAATTTCTGGGCGAGGAGCTTGTATGTCTCTCTCATCCGGGCGCCTTCCAACCCGCGAAGTTGGTTAAGGGACGAGCCTGTGATCTCTTCCCCGAGTCGCCATCGATACATGGTCTTGGCGACGTTGAGTTTACCCTCAGGGTCGGCCCACGCACGGACCTGTCGCCGCGCACGAGCGGAGTCGTCGGGCCCGAAGGGCATGCTGGCATAGAATCGAACGCCATCATCGCCGACAGCGACGAGGCCGGTGCCATGCCTTGCGAGGAGCCGGATGGCGTCATGTGTGACGATGGTCCCTGGGGCGAGGAGGATGCATGAAAGCATCTGAAACGGGATGGCGTAATCACCGGCCTCATACAGACCGCCAGCGGCGCAGACAAACCGTAGCGTGCCGGCCTCAACGTAGAGCCGACCGAACGCGAGCCAGAGCAGTCCGTGCCGATCGGTTTGTGGGACTCTCGCGGTCTCGAGCCCCAGCCTTCCCTTCATCATGAAGCAGGCACCCTCCGTGCCGGCTTCAACAGGAACATTCCGAACCCGAATGACCTGTGTCTTCCGATGCCCATGCGGAGCATCGACGAGAACCGTTCCCCATCGACGATCTCCAAAACGCCTTCCATGAGGGCATCAGGTCTCTCCAGCACATGTGCACATCGCGGTTTGGCTGCTTGTTGTTTGGCATGGGTTCGTCTCAAGAGACGCTGCCGTTGGAATGCTTTGAGCCTGCTCATGGTGAGGGTTGCCCCTCCCCGTCGTTCGAGCTGCTCGGCGAGCCAGGTTCGATAGATCGCCTCCCGGTCGATCTTGGCGTCGTCTCCTGCGTCCCAGCATGCAGAGAGGAACGCATCGACTTCTGCGCCGGGCTTGCATCGACCGGCAACCCCCTTGCTCTTTCGGACGACCGGGCACAAGCGGATATCGAAACCGAGCGTTCGCCCGGCCTGCCATTGGTCTGGCATGGGCTTGTGGCTCCACTCTTCCCACCGCACGAGGTTGTAGATGTGGGGAGGCGCGAAGGTCTCCGCGTGCTCGCGGAGTTGTTCTGGTGTCGTCGTCGCGTATCCGAGGACCTCTGCCCACCGCCCCAGGGAGCGAGGGACGGCGAACGGTTTCGGAGCCTGTTCACCGAAGACTTCCAACAGGGCGCAGTGAGTGAGATACCCGAGATCGGTCTTCTGCACAGGGAGGCGCCGATTGCGTCCAAGGTTCATCAGCCCTGGAATCTCCAGCAGGGTTCGAACGAGATAGAGGGTCATGCGGCCTCCGGCGGATCGACGGTGCCTGCGCAGACCCTTCGGCGTCCGGAGTGAACGTTGTTCTTCCAGTCGCGAAGGTCAGCGACGTGTTGTTGCTGCTCATCGAGCCGAGATGCATCTGCGGGCCACCATGCGCGCAACGGTCCAGAAGCTGCGCGAGGGTGACGTGTGGTGTCGCTTAACGCCTGATGAAGCGAAGCGGCCCGGACCCGATCGAGGAACATGGGTGCAGCTGGAATACAGGTTTTGCGGCCTATGAAAAGAGGGCGCGCTGGTGAGCGCAGCGCAGCCGCGAGCGCGTTGATGTCGGGCTGTTCTTCCCCAACAAGGCTGATCGCGACGGTATAGATGCTATCCACCAGGTAGTCGCGCAATCGAATATGGGTGCCGGTCCTCGACGACGCCCCGCTCACCCGGTCTTCGCGCTCATGACGGGTGGTCCATCCGGTGTCGATGAGGAACGCCTGCCCGAGGTCTGCAGTCTGGTAATCCGTCAGTGTCTGCCCGGGCAGATCAGCGCGCGCAGCGACGCGGAGTCGATCCTGGAGGCGCTGGGTCCGGTCAGCGTCGCGATGATGCCATCCGAGGGCATTGGCGAACAGGCCACACAACAGGGAGGTTCCTGGAAAATCCATGGTCGGCCCGATCGAATCGACCTGGGGTCCGCCGAAGCTCATCAGCGGCGCCTCCAACCGCATGAGGAGGATCTCCATCACTTCACCATCGCCGCGGCCCAGGTGGCGATGGTCTCCAGGTTCTGGGCATCGCCGCCACCGATCGCATCGCGTAGGGAGTTGAGATCGCCGAGCCCGATCACTTGTCGTTCGGTGCTCTTGCCATAGACCCGGTCGAGATCGGCGATGTGTTTCTGGATGGCTTCATAGGTCTCACGGAGGAGATCGTCTCGCGGCCGAACCGGCTTCAGGAAGGCGTTGGCCAACGTCCGGGGCTGACTATCGCCCGCCTCGACGAGAACGGTGTGAGCGTACGCGTACGGCGCGGTTGAGCCGAGCTTGGCGCCAGGAGACACCGTCGCGATGAGCTTGATAATTCGCTCGATGACCTGCCCGGCGAGGGTCCGATCGGCCTGCTGCCAGTCTTCCTGTGCACACCCTTCGATGTTGGAGACCAGGAGCGGGACATCGATGACGACGTAGCCATAGTAGAGACCACTGGTCAGTTCTGTAGAACCGATGTGACCGCTGCCCATCTCTTCAAGCAGATCGTCCACGGCAGCGAAGTAATCACTCTCGGACTCTTCCGCATGGACGGTGAATGCGTGGGCTACGTGCAGCGCGGCGTCTCCACGTGCGAGGATATCGCTGGTGACCATTCGTCCAAACAGCGCTGCGTCA
>JBCBLB010000520.1:0-7123 GCA_038520555.1 Myxococcota bacterium
GGAAGAGATCTGCAACAACATCGACGACAACTGCGACGGTGAGCTTCCTCCGTCTGACGCCGATTTTGACGGGGACGGCCAGCCCCTGTGCGCTGGCGACTGCGCTGATGATGAGCCGACCATCTTCTCGGGCGCGGAAGAGATCTGCGACGACGGTCTGGACAACGACTGCAACAGCGTCGTTGACAACAACTGCCCCACGGACGTCAATGACGCAGACGTCTTCATCAACGGTGAGAAGTCCTACGACTACATGTACTACGCGCTGGACGCCGACGGTGATGTCAACGGTGACGGGTACAACGACGTTGCGACCGGTGCGTACGCTGCCGACGCGTCGGGCGGCTCCAACCAGGGCAAGGCCTACATCTTCTACGGCCCGCTCTCCACGGGGACGACTCTCTCTGCAGCCACCGACGCTGACGTGACCATTATTGGTGAAGGGAACACGGACTACCTCGGCTATGAAGTCGCCATGGGTGGCGACATCAACGGTGACGGCTACGGTGACTTCATCACCTCGTCCTACCGCACCAGCGCATACGGCTACACCTACGGCGGCGCCGCCTACGTGTTCTACGGCCCGCTTGAAGGTGAGATCAACGCCAGCGAAGCCGATGCGATCATCTACGGCGCAAACTCCTACGCCTACATCGGTCAGTATTACCTGGACATCGAAGACATCAACAACGACGGTATCGCAGAAGCGATCATCGGGGCGAACCGGGACTCCAGCTCGACCACCTACTCAGGCCGGATCTCTGCGTTTGAAGCACCGTCTGGTGAAATCGCCATCAACGAAGGCGACGTGATGTTCAGCGGGGCCAGCTTCTATGACTATGTCGGCTACGACGGTGAAGCGAAGGACCTCAACGGTGACGGATTCATGGACTTCATGTACTCTGCTCCGTACTACTTCTACACAGACGAAGCGTTCGCGGTCTACGGTCCGTTCAGCGCGGGCGACGAATTCACGACCCGGTCTGGCTACGACGTCCGCTTCACGGGCAACGACTCTGGCGTCGGCGCCCAGCTCGAAGCCGGTGATGTTAACGGTGATGGCTACATGGACTTCATCCTGGCCAATGACTACTACACGGTCGACAGCCTGCGGTTTGCTGGCGCGGTGACCATCCACTACGGCCCGATCAGCGCAGGCAGCGAGTTCGACGTCACCGAAGAGTACGATGCCCGCTACGCGGAGACGGGGGCGAGCAACTACCTGGGCCGCTACTTCACCTCGGAGATGGAAGTCGAAGACATCAACGCGGACGGCATCGACGACCTCTATGTGTCGTCGTCCTACAACGACACCATCTCCTCGAACAACGGTGGTGGCTTCCTGCTGTATGGGCCGATCAGCGGTGATATGACCACGGACACGTATGACAAGGGCCTGTTCAACCTGAGCCTGAGCTACGCCTCCACCGGCCGCGCCAACGCGATCGGCGATTTGGACGACGACGGACTGCTCGACCTGCTCATCATCGACAACGGCTCAAGCTACACGGGCACCGCCTACGTCTTCTTCAACACCAGCCTCTGATTCCAACACAGCCTGAACACCGGGCAGCCTGAATGTGAAGCCCCCGCCCCTCGGCGGGGGTTTTTGCATGTATGAAGGACGCTCGCCGCTGCGGTACGTTGTTGCAGGAGAGGAGGCAGACCATGATCAGAACCGTAGGGCTGATGGCGTTGATGTGGGTTGTTGGGTGCGACGACCCCGACCCGGTGACGGATCCGGACCGGGACGGCGACCGGTTCCCGGCTTCACTCGACTGCAATGACGATGACGACGCCACCTATCCAGGGGCCGATGAGCTGTGCGACGGCCTGGACAACGACTGCGACGAGGCGATTGACGAAGACGCGGTCGACGGCCGGACCTACTACCAGGACGCTGATGGCGACGGCTACGGGACGACGCGATTCACCATACAGGCCTGCGACGGGGCGCCCGACGGCTATGTACAGGATGATCAGGACTGCGACGACCTGTCTGGCCTCGCCTCGCCAGATGGGGACGAGGTCTGCGACGGCCTGGACAATGACTGCGATGGCCTCGTCGACACCGACGCCACCGATCTGCTGTTGTGGTACCTGGACGGCGACGGCGACGGCTATGGAGCGCCCACCAACCCGCAGCTCTCCTGTACCCCACCGACAGACCAGCATGTCGCCAACGGTCTCGACTGTGATGACACCAACCGCGACGTCAACCCGGCGCAGTCATGGTTCATCGACGCCGATCAGGATGGCTTCGGCAACGCGTTGTACCGTTTTGAAGCCTGTGGTGAACAGGTTGGGTTCTCTGCGAACGGCGATGACTGCGACGACCTGAACCCCGCCACCAGCCCCGACGCGGTCGAGTTGTGTGATGACATCGATAACGACTGTGATGGGGACGTCGACATCAACGCAGCAGACGCCCCGCTGTGGTACCCCGACGGCGACGAAGACGGCTATGGCGACGAAGAGAACGCGATGGCCAGCTGCACTGAGCCGACCGACACCATCGCCGAAGGGGGCGACTGCGACGACAGCGACGCCGACGTCAACCCGAACGCGCTCGAGTTCTGTGACGACAGCGTCGACAACGACTGCGACGGGCACGTGGATCTCAGCTGTGAGGTCGAGTCGACGTCGCTGCCCACCCTGGACGGTCAGCGCCCGCGCGGCGACTTCGGCTATGCGGTCACCGCTGGTGACTTCAACGGCGACGATGACGTCGACGTCGCCGTCAGCGCACCCCTCCAGGACATCGTAGAGGATACAGACAACCGCGGCCGGCTGTTCGTCTACTTCGGCCCCGTCAGCGGTGACACCACCGAAGCGGATGTGACCATCACCGGAAGTGCCTTCAACTACTTCGGGCGGCGGATCTCCCTGGGCGGCGACGTGGACGATGACGGGCTGGATGATCTGTTGGTGAGCGCCGATGAATTCGACGCAGAGGAGGACGGCGCCGGGCGGGTCTACCTGTTCTATGGCGTCAGCACCCAGGCCACGTGGTCCGCCTCCGATGCCGATGTCACGATCACCGGCCTCTCCGTGCAAGAGGGGGTCGGGGAGTACCTGGCTCAGATCGTGCCCGATCTCAACGGTGACACCCACGCCGACCTGCTCATCGGCACGCCCAACAACGACGACGGGGCGTCGACCTCTGGGCGGGTCGCGTGGTTCTATGGCCCGTTCGATGGTGAGACCGATCTGACCATCGATGACGGCGACGTCGTGTTCCAGGGCTCCTCTGCGAACACCCGTCTGGGAGAGGACTTCGATCGGGGCGACTTCAACGGTGACGGAGCCATCGACTATGTGATGGGCGGCTCCGGCAAATCGGAGGCCTATGTGTTCGATGGGCCGCTTGGGGCGACGGCGATCGGCACCGAAGACGCCGACGTGGTGTTCTCCGGCCCGACCGCCACACGTGCCGGCTCTCAGGTCAACGCGGCCGATCTGAACGATGACGGGCATGTAGACCTGTGGATCGGCCTCCCCTACGACGACACGGAAGCCACCAGCGCCGGCCGCTTCGCGATTGTGCCGGGCCCGTTCACGAGCGATGCGATAAGCATCGATGACGACGCGACGTTTAACGTCTACGCTGAAGCCGGGTCCTCGTTCCTCGGCCTGCAGAACTATCAGACCCAAATCGCCAAGATCAACGACGACGACATCTACGATGTCTTTGTTGGAAACCCGCGGGTCGACTACCGGGTCAACTCGGATGGGGCGGGGGTGCTGATGTATGGACCGCTGTCCGGCTCCGGGACCCTGGATGAGGAGGGCGACTTCACCGTCGTCGGGACCAACCTCAGCGATCAGGTGGGCCATGACATCGAGCTTGCGGACCTGGACGGGGACGACGCGCTCGATATGATCATCGGTGCCCGGGGCCGCTCAACGAACACCGGCGCGGTCTACCTGCTGTTCAACGACGCCTTGTAGTGTCGGGGTCTGTGGGTTCAGCCTGCGTCTTCAGCCTGTGTCTTCAGCCACGCCACCAGCCGCTTCACCCGGGGCCGCTGGAGCCCCCCCGGTGCCGCCACCAGCCGATAGGAGAACGACGAGGCGAACGCCGGCCCGAACGGCTGAACCAACCGTCCCTCGGCAAGATCCAGGGCGACCAGGCTGCTTCGGCCCAGGGCGACCCCCTGTCCTGCCACGGCGGCCTCCAGTGCCATCGACGCATGACTGAACCGTGCGCTCAGCGCCCCCTCCAGCGACACCCCTGCCAGCGCAGCCCACCGACGCCAGCCGGGCCGATCGGGATGCTCCAGGAACATCTCGTCATGAAGCAGCCGATGGTGGCGCAAATCCGCCGGTGTCTGGAGGGGCCGCGCGCCATGAAGCAGCGCCGGGCTGCATACGGGGAACACCCGGTCCGTGATCAGCACTTCCGCGTCGAGGCCCGTGGACACCGCGGCGCCATAGCGGATGCACAGGTCGACCGGCTCCCGCCGGGGATCCACCAACCGGTCGGTGGCGGCGATGCGAACGTCCATCTCCGGATGGTGCGCCCGAAAGTCGTCCAGCCGCGGCACCAGCCACTTGACCGCAAACGACGGCGAGGCGCTAACCGTCAGCCACCCCTGTTGTTGCAGTCGACCGATCTCCGCCAGCGCCCCGACGATGTCTTCAAACGCTCCGGTGAGGGCCTGGCCGAGGATCTGTCCCTCCTCCGTCAAGGTCACCCGACGCGGCAGGCGATTGAACAGGGGGTAGCCCAGCTCTTCTTCCAAGGCGCGGATCTGATGGCTGATCGCGCCCTGGGTGACATACAGCTCCTGGGCCGCACGGGTGAAGCTCAGATGGCGCGCAGCCGCCTCAAACGCACGCAGTCCCGACAGCGATGGCAGCTTGAACATCTGTGCCCCTACGCCCGCCGCGTGTCAGCCCGATAGGAACGCACCAACCGAAAGCCAAGGTCAAAGGAACGATAATCTTCAGACATGGTTTCCCGGTAGTGCAAACAGCAGCGCGCTGGCCCATATTGCCAGCTGCCACCGCGACAGCTCCGAAGCCGCTCGCCCCCCTGCAGACGCGCGTGACCGGCCTGGATCCGACTTCCATCTGCAGGAAGCTCCATGGACAGCGGCTCCACACACCAATCCCGGACGCCACCGGACAGATCACAGACCCGATAGGGGCTCTGATCCATCGCAAACGCTCCGATCGGCCACGGATGTCGCCTGCCAGCGTGGCTCATCGCGTTGGCGCAGCGGGTATGCTCGAAGTGATCGCCCCAGGGGAAGATCCGGCCGTCCACACCACGGCCCGCCTTTTCCCACTCCCACTCCGACGGAAGCCGCCAGTCATGCCCAGTCTGGTTGCACCACCAGCGGGCGTATGCACACGCGGAAGACCAGTTGATCATGATCACCGGGCTGTCCATCTCCCACGGCGTCCCTTCAGACAAACGGAAGCCGTGGGCGCTGCTCCAGGCATACAGCAGCTGCCCCTCCGATCGGGTCCGGGGCGCCCAGCGGAGCGCCTCCTGAACCTGCCCCTGATCGACCAGGGCGTTGAGAAACACCAGATACTGTGCATGTGTGATCGGGTAGCGCTGAATAACGAAGGCATCGACCCAATAGCGGCGCATCTGTTGGGGCGGGCCCGCCAGAAACCATCCCGCTGGGACATAGGCCTCCTGTGTGGCGTCCAGCTCATCCAGCGCGGGCAGAACAACCGCAGCCACATCCACTGTGCCCGGCGGGATCCCGGTCCATCGATGCTGTCGTGGCAAAAAGACAGGGTATCGCGTGATCAGCCGCCCCGGCGCGGACAGAATAACCAGATAGCTGCCCATTGAAAGTGGCGCATTGCGAACCGGAGAGGTCCCCAGGGTTCGCTCAGGGAGGGCCGTCAGGTGGCGCTCCTGTTCGACATACCGGTGGAGCTGGACCTCTGCAGGTGGCGAGGTGTCCAGGTCCAACGAACCATCGCCTTGAAGATAGTCCTGGTAGCGTTCCGCGCCGTAGTTTTGGAGCTGAAACGCGATGCGCGCGGCGGCGCGCATGTCCTGGCGCTGCTCCGCGCGCTGGTGCTCGCGATGATAATGATCGGCCAGGCGATCGGTGGCTCCGGTCAAATCGGGCCACAACCGCAACGCGGCGTGCAGAGCATTCAGCCCCTCTGCCCGCGTACGCGCCGCCTGAATGTCCAGACGCTCCGCTTCCTGCTCGAACCGCCATGCGTCTTGTCGTCGGCTGTCCGACTCCCAGGGCGTGAGCTGCTGGATCAGCGCTGCGGATGCGGCGCGGTGTTGTTCCGCGTCTGCGCTCAGCTCTGCGGCAAGTTTCTCACGGTTATCGGCCTCATCGACCAGAGACTGCGCCTGGCTGTGGCGGGTTGCCCCAGCCAACCACGCAGAGACCTCTGCCCAGAACACGCCCGCGTTCGGGTGCCGATCAGAGGGGTCGATCTGGAGCGCCCGCTCCAGGATCCGCCGGATGCTCGTCGGGATCAGGGTGGGGCCATCGCCGACGCGCTGGGAGACCCCATCGGCGCCCAGCACTGGCGGCTGCCCGACCAGGATCTCAAACAGGAGCGCGCCCAGGGCGTAGGTGTCCGCCGCCGGCGTGATCTGTGCGGTCGGGTCTGCCTGCTCCGGCGCCATATACCCAGGTGTGCCCGCGGTGGCGTACAGCGGTCGGATCCCGAGGTTCGACGTCGGCTCCTCCAACGACGCCGCCAACCCCCAGTCCAACAACCGGGTCTGGCCAAATCGACCGATCATCACGTTGGCGGGCTTCAGGTCGCAGTGGACGATGTCGTTTGCATGTGCGAAGGCGAGGGTCTCACAGACCCTCACGAACGCCTCCAGCAGCGGACGGCGGTGGCGTGGGTTGCGGTCGTGGAGGGCACGAATCGCAGCGTACAGATTCCGTCCCCGCACCTCCTGCATGGTGAAGAACGGTCGCCCATCGGACAACGCCCCGATCTCATAGACCGGGACGATGCCGGGGTGTTGCAGCCGCGCGGTCAGCCGCGCCTCCCGAAGGAACCGCTCAATGACGTCCGGGTGGTGATGGTGCACCATTTGCAGCACCTTCATGGCGAGCACCCGATCCATCTTCGGATCGTAGACCCGATAGACGATCCCCACGCCACCCCGCCC
>JBCBLB010000629.1:0-5685 GCA_038520555.1 Myxococcota bacterium
AGGAAGCGAAGGGCTGTCCATCGACGTTCGGGTAAAACCCGGCACCCCAGTACGCATAGCCATCATCGTTGAGTTCTCGGGGATACGCCGCCCCACACAGCGGGAACGCGCCCAGGTATAGCTGCGGCAGCTGGTAGGTCATGACCTGTGCGGTTCGTGCACCGCCGGAGTTGCCGGTCGCCAACACCCGGTTCCGGTCGATGTTGAACAGCTCCATCGCCCGGATGGTGCCCAGCAGCGCCGCCCCCATCCGCACCGAAACATCCACGGCGTTGCCCACGTCCTGTGGGCCAACCCAGATCATCTTTCGTTCATCAAAGATGGTCTGCCATTCTGCGCGGATCTCACCGCTGTTGCCGGAGTTAATAAAGACGGCGAGCCCGTATGGCTCCGATCCATCGTAATCTGGTGGGATATAGAGATTATACTTCCAACCCTCCATATCCAACCCGGTGTCGATGACATTCGCAGCGGGCGTCGGGATAGATGAGCCGGGCACACCCAAAGAGGCCACCACCGCGCCGGTGCCGAAGGGGGATGGACCGGTATCCCCGGTGGGATCCGCGGCCGGTTCTTCTGTTGCCGGGCCGGGGGAACACAGCCCCACTGCAGACAACGGCGTCTCCAGGCTTAACATCGGTGACGGCGTCTCCCCAATTTCACCAGAATCGTCGTGGTCGTCTTCTTCTGACTCAGAAGCCTGGGGATCGTCGGATGTGCACGCCAAAAGACAACCCATCCCCAGGATGAATGCGGTGTGGTTCATTGAGCTGGGCTCCCGAGTATAGAGGGCAGTCTGGGTATCCTTCGATGAATCATCGGGACCGGGGCGCTTGCCCCAACATTATCCTGGCAGTTGCGTCGAGCCGATCGACAAAGCGTTCTGGGCTGACCGGCATCGCCTCAGAGATCAGGTAGGCGCCTTCAAGGGCGGTCATGATGATTGTGGCGACTTCATCCAGTTCCTCTCTCGGGAGCGGGGCGATCGTACCCAACAGCGCGGTCAGCTGTTGATGGGCGTCGCGAAAATGGGCCATGAGCCGCTGATGGACGGCTGGTTCTGTCTTCGCCAGGGCGAACAGATCGCGAAACGGTCCAGCGGTTGCGCGCACATTTTCATTGAGGAGGCTGATCTCCAGCACATTCCGCAGGGTGAGGGGATCCACCGGTTCGGCTGCGGTGATCAGGGACTCGCGGCAGTGGGCCAGATGTCGATCCGTGATGCCGATCAGGAGCAGCGCACGGGTTCGGTAGTGGTACTGCACGTTGCTGAGGGAGAGGCCGCTCTTCGCCGCGACCTTTCGCATGGTGAGCCCCGAGACTCCATTGTTTCGGAGGATCTCCAAGGCACATGCGGCGATTCGGTCACGGGTATCATTTTGTTTTGGGGACATGCTTGACTGGTTAGGTCGGCTGACCTAATTTCGCAATAGGTCAACTGACCCTAGGTCAGTTGACCGAAATCTCGAAAATGAGGAACACGATGTCCCTTCCTTCATCCATGCGAGGCCTCGTCTTCGTGCCCAACGATCCAGACCGCGTCCATCTTCGGGGGGGCTTGCCCATGCCCACCGTGAAGCCCGGGGAGATCCTGGTTCAAGTCGCCTTTGCCACCGTCAACGCCCATGAATTCGATACGGCGCAGCTTCTGTTGACTCGGATCCTGTTGTTCTTGAGGGGGATGCGAAGCCCCGTCCGGACCGGGCTGGAGTTTTCAGGGGTCGTTGTCTCAGATGGGGAGACGTTTCATCGGGGGGATCGGGTCATGGGGTACGTCGATCTTGTCGGGGGTGAACGCCCTCATGCCGAGTACGTCGCCATCCCCGAAGCGTACCTCGCGGCGGTGCCCACAGAGATCTCTCTGGCTGCTTCAGCCACGCTGCCGATGAGCGGGTTGACTGCCCTCGAAGCGTTGCGTGAAGTCTCCGCGATCCAGCCGGGGCAGACGGTCCTGATCCTGGGCGCATCGGGTGGGGTCGGGGTGTTGGCGGTTCAGGTTGCGAAGCGGCTTGGGGCGACGGTGACCGCAGTGGCGTCGGCTGCACACCATGACCGCCTCCAGGCGTTGGGGGCCACACATACCGTCGATTATCGACAGGTGCCCATCTCAGAGATGTCGGGTACCTTTGATGCGATCCTGGATTTCTCCTCGACAAAGCGACTTCGTGAGGTGAAACATCTGCTGGCTTCCGGGGGGGGATTTGTCCCCGCTGACCCCGTTCAGAACATCAGCGATGTGTTACTCCGTTCGCAGGCACGGTATTTGTTTGTGGACAAGGGAAACACCCAACGTCTCAACGAGCTGGCGAGTTGGGTAGATGAGGGCCGGCTCACCCCGGTGATTGACCGGCAATTCGCGTTGAATGAATGGAAACAGGCTGTTCATCGAAGCCATGAGCGAGGGCGGATGGGTCGGGTGGTGCTGTCGTTCATGACGACACTGCCCTGACCGCCATCGCATTGACTGCGACAAATTGGTCGTGAGAGTACCTGGGGGGCAGGGTCGTGTAAGGAACGTTGTTGGGGTGACCGATTACGGTACAGATGGCGAGGGGGGAGGCATCGATGAGTGGAACACGATGGGGGTTGATGTTCACGCTGTGTCTGATGGGATGCAACGGATCGAACGATGACGATAATGGGCCGGCGATCGGGGATCCTGCCTTGGAGCGGATCGTGTTGGAGGTCAGCTATGAGCCGGGCGCAGAGCCGTACACCGGTCCATCGCCGATCGGCGGCGACACCTGGGCGTTGTTTGAGAACAACATGGCGGCCTTGTTTGTCGGGACCGGGGTGACCATCGAGAACCCGAACACCCTCGATGAGATGGGCCAGATCCCCGAGCAGGACGGCCAGAGCTTCGACGTCGATCGCCTGCTCGCCTTGGATGAGGCGTATCGGGACACGGCCGCGACGGATTCTTCGCGGGTGTACCATGCGATCTGGGTGGACGGATACTTCGCTGATGAAAACGGTCAGAACCGTGGTGTCATCGGGGTTTCTATCGGAAACACCGGGGTCATCGCCATGTTCAAGCCGGTGATCGAGTCGATCGGGTTGACAGAAGGGGTGCGTCGGTTCTCAGAGCAGACGACCTTGATCCATGAAGTCGGGCACGCCGTCGGGTTGGTCAACAATGGCCTGGAGATGCAGAGCGCGCACCAGGACGAAGAGAACGGCGCGCATTGTGACGACGATGAGTGCGTGATGTTCTGGGCGAACGAGGGGGTCGGGGACATCGCGGAGTTCGTCAGCCGTTTCATCACGGACGGTGAGACGGTGTTATTCGATGATGACTGCCTGTCGGACGTCCAATCGGCGTTCGATCAGTGACTTCAGGACTCTTCCGACCCAAAAAGGAGCGTTAATGCTGAAAAAAGACAACACCAACCTGGAGAAGTCGAGCTGCATCCAGGAGATGAAGCCGGCCGCAGCGTCGGTGGAAGAGGAAGAGCTGGATCTGACCCCGACGCCCCCGCGGCCGGATGAGGACCCCCACCGCGGCCGGACCTTCCTTGAGGTCATGCACATCCCCGAACCCAAGAACGAGCAGCAGCTGCTTCAGTACGGCAACAACACCGGCGGGATGCGCTTCTCCGCGAAGCACTGAGTCACCAGAAGCTGAGTCACCAGATTCGGAGCGGCCTGCGGTTCAGATCGGGATAAGCTCTGCGAGCACCGCGCCGACATCGAAGAACGTTTGCTCGTGCACGACATAGGTGATCGCGCCGAACGCCAGGAAGGGCCCGAACGGGATGCCCGCCCCGGCGTTTCGTCCGTTTGCGATCATCAACAACCCGGCGGCCGCGCCGACGACGCTTCCGGTGAACAGGACGCTGAACAGGGCCCAGGGGCCCAAGAAGCTTCCGATCATGGCCATGAGCTTGACGTCACCGAAGCCCATGGCGACCCGTCCGGTGACCACAGCGCCGACGAGGAAAATGGCGAACATCCCCAGGCCGCCGGCCAGGGCGCCGAGGATGGACATCTCCCATCCGATGGCGCCGGGGAAGCCGACGACGTCCAGGAGCACCGCGGTGACGATCCCCACTGGTACTGCGTTGATGCTGGTCTCATCGGGGATGATCTGGTGGCGCAGGTCGACGAGGCTCTGTACGACCAGCAGCATGGTATAGATCGAGAACACCCCCACCGCGGCGAGGTGCGTCCCATCGAGCATGTCCGGCTCAGGGACGAATCGCCGAAACAGCAGCCACGCCAGGACGCCGCAGAGGGCCTCAATCACGGGGTAGACAGCGGGGATCGGGCTGTTGCATCGGCTACACCGGCCCTTGAGGAAGAGCCAGCTGACGATGGGGAGCTGTTCCAGCGCCGAGAGGCGGTGTCCGCATCGGGGGCATCGGGGGGCATCGAAGATGGTCTGGTCGTCGGGCCACCGATCGATGGCGCGGGTGACGGGGATGCTCATCAACAAGCCGCTGACGGCGGCGAGTCCGCCAGCGATCTGCCAGAGGAGCGTCGGGTTCATCGGGGCGTCGTCCCGGTCACTTCTGCAGTCCACTGATACAGCCATTCTTCGGCGTCGCGGTCTGTGGCTTGTCGGGCGGGATCCTTCCGAACGTTGACGGAGAAGTATGCGCCAGTGACGGCTGCGAGGCTGTCGTCGGTGGCCAGTCGGATCGAGGTGGCGGCCCCTTCGTCGTGGGAGTGGCGCCCCTTCTGCATGCCGAAGCCATCCTTGAGCATCTTGGTGGCGACGACGCCTGGGTGGAGGGCGTTGACGGTGACCGCCGTGGCTTCGAGGCGTCGGGCGAGGGCCCGGGTGAACAGGACGTTGGCGAGCTTCGACTGTGCATAGGCGGTGTATCCGTCGTAGCCGGTCTCCAGGTGGATATCCTGGCGGTTGAGGTACCCCCGGGTGTGGGCGACCGAGCTGACATTGACGATTCGGCCCTGTTCAGCGCCTTCAATGTGAGAAAGCAGAGCATGAGTGAGGACGAAGGGGGCGATATGGTTGACGGTGAGGGTCATCTCGAAGCCGTCTGGTGTGACGCGTCGTTCGTTGAGGTACACCCCGGCGTTGTTGATGAGAACATCGATTGTTTCGAAGTGCTCACCGATTGTTTGCGCCATGTTTCTGACCTGATGAAGATCGCTGAAGTCGGCTTGAACGGTGGTGACAGAGGGGGCGCCGGCGTCTGTGGCCCGCTTATGGGCGTCGCTGAGCCGCTGGAGGTTCCGTCCATGGAGGATCAGGTCATGGCCCATTTCGGCGAGGTGGACGGCGGTTTGCAGACCGATACCATCGGTGGCGCCTGTGATGAGGATGGTTCGTCCCAACGGTGCTCCTGCAGGGGAGGGGTGTAGTCAGGGATATCCGACCGGCGGTCCATGCGGAGGGTTGGAGGCGATGGCCGCAGCGGCGGGCGCGGTTCGGAATGTTCGCTGCTATAGTAAAGGAATGTTCGACACTGTCGAGGGAGGGGGAGCGATGAAGAAGGCGCTGATTCTGAGCGGGGTGTTGCTCGCGGTGGGGTGCGACGGTCCTTCAACATCGGAAGACCCATCGACGGAAGACTCTGCGGTGGGGGGCGACGACTCGGGTGACGTGATCGGCGGAGACGACTCTGGTGAGCCGGTCGATGTTGACTACTCGGCCTTCCCGGTCACTGAGCTGCGGCCGCGGTATGGCGTGCTGGAGGGCGGGCAGAACGTCTTCATCAG
>JBCBLB010000375.1:0-9600 GCA_038520555.1 Myxococcota bacterium
CCGGGTCCTTTGGCTCGCCGGTCTTCAACGTGCCGCTGCTGACCGGCCCAGACGAACGAACGCTCACCTCTTCACAATATCCGTTCACCTCCTCCGCGGACGCCTTCGACGGCCCGATCGTTCTCCTGGTGAGTGATGCGACGGTCTCTGCCGCCGAGAACTTCTCTCAGATGTTCTTCGATGAGCCCTATGTGACGGTTGTAGGCCAGAGCAGCGCGGCCACCAACGGCAACATCACCTTTGCGTGGCTTCCGGGGGCGTCGTTCATGTACTTCACCGGGATGGAGGTCCTCAACCCCGATGGCACGCAGCTTCATGGCGTCGGGATCCCCGTCGATGTCGAGGTGAAGCCCACGCCTGCCGCTCTGGCGGCAGGCGACGATCCCGAGCTGCTCACAGCGATCGGGGTCCTCTCTGAATAGCAGGGGCAGTCCGTCGCTCTTTGGTAGAGTAGAGGTGTCTTGAACGGAGAGGTATGGGTGGATCGTGTGGCACGCCTGGCATACGCGAAGCGCCGACAGGCAGATGGGGATCCCCACGGTGAGTTGATCCAGGTCCAGTGTGCGTTGGAAGATGCCCCGGACGACGCCGATCTTCAGGAACGAGACGCGGCGCTGCGGCGGGTGGTGCTCGGCCCACAGCCGCGCGGCGTTCATCTGAACTGGACGCAGGGTTTTGTCACAGCATTGACCATCTCGGGCCGGCGCCCGCGGGATCTCGGCGGCGAATGGCTGTCGGATGCGTTGGCACATCCGGCGTTGTCCCAGCTCGCGTCGGTTGTGGTCAACCGGTGCCCGGACCTCTCGGCCGTCTTTGCGATGCTGGCGGCGCTGCCAGCCAGCACAGCTGCGCTGACGGTCAACGTCTGGCGCCCACGGCGGCAGGAGACGCCGCTCGCAGTGACGGCATCCGATCTGGCTTGCATCTCGGGCCACCCTGGCCTCCGCTCGATCGACGTCGTCGCTGGTGAGGCCTCGGTTCCTGCGCTGTCGCTGCCGGCGCTGGAGTCGCTGTCGCTGCGCTGTGTGTCGCTGCTGCCCGTCGACATCGCGCAGCAGTCCGCGTCGGCGCTTCCTTCCCTGCAGGCGCTGTCGCTGTACTTCGGCCACCCCGCTGGCGGCGGGCCGGGGCATGACGACGCCCGGACGGTGCTCGACCGGCTTCCGGCAGGGCTGCGCAGGCTGTCGCTGGGCGGGGGCTGGTTCGGGGACGGGCTGTGCGCGGCGCTTCCCGGGGTCCGCTGGCTGGCTGGCCTGCAGCAGCTGGCGATGCCCTACGCGGCCATCACCGATGGCGGCGGCGCTGCCCTGATCGCGAAGGCTGCAGCGTTTTCGCACCTACAGAGCCTGGACCTGCGCGGCAACGCGCTCTCTGCGTCCCAGGCTGCAGCGGTCGTCGCGGCCCTGCCGACAGCAGATGTCCGCGACCAACGCGTCATGCCGAGCGCCAGCGCCGACGAAGAGGAGTAGGCGGCTTCGGTCCTGATCGGATCACAAACCAGACATAAGGAGTTTTGATGTTACGTACGGAGCATGTCGCGGTGACGCTCCAGAACATGCAGCATGGTGAGCGGGCATGGTTCTGGTTTTGTCATGATGTGGAAACGGTCGAGTTGCCGTTTGTTCTCCTTCCTCTCGACAAGGATCCCGCGGCGACCACGCTGACAGAGATCGTCGACAACATCGACGTGCCTGACGACGCGAGCCAGTGCGTCGGGATCGCGCACTGCGATGAGGAAGGCCGGATACACCTCGGCAGCGGCTCGGCGCAGCCCGGCACCCTTCCGGCGCTCGCCCGGTGGGTCCGGTCCCGCGTCGGTGAGGCGCCCGGTCTGGCCCGTCTCACCAACGCGCGCGTCATCCAGTACGATCGGGATCGCGTCGTGACCGGCATCTGGGAGGATCCCGCGGCCTGGGCGGGCGTCTCCGGGCTGCCGGCTGGCGGCGGGCTCGACGCGGCGGCGGCGGCGCTGGCAGGGATCGCGCCGGGGAAGGGCGGCTGGTTCTGGCTGACCCCGCGTGGCCCCAGCGGGACGCCTTTCCTGGTGCTTGTCCCCGACGATGGGACGCGCACCGTCCATGACTTCGCGCAGGCGGCGGCGGCGGCGATCCGACGGAGCCCCCGGGGCACGCCCGCGGCCCAGGGCCGCCTGGACGTCCTCACGACCGGCAAGGTGGTGCTGACGACCCAGGGCTCTGTCGGCCTGTGCCGCACGGTGGTCGCGGTCCTCGCGGCCAGCCCCGGCTTCGCCCGCCTCCAGAACGGCGTGGTGCTGGAGAAGAGCGCCGGCCCCGGCTTCGCGAAGGGCCGCCCGCTCGGCGCCAACGATGTCTCCGACGAAGCCGAAACGATCGCCCGGCTCGCTGAGGGCAAAAGCTACTTCCTCATCACGCCCGCCCACCGCTCGGCGCTGGTCTCGGTGCGGGTGACGGAGAATCAGCAGGCCATCAAGGACGCGGTTGACAAGACCCGTGCACCTCACAAGGCCTTCGGCCGCATCGGCGTGCGTAACGGGCGCGTATACCTGCGCGCCCGCGAGAGCTACGACGGCGCGCTCGCGGACCTCGCGGCATGGGTGCGCATGTACCATCTCGCCCAGCCCGCCCTGCGCGCCCTCAAGGGCGCCGTCCTCGATGACGGAGACCACACGCACGAAGACGACGCCTTGTGGACCTTCCTCAACGACGGAGGCCAGTGATGCCATACGATCCCAGTGTTCGCAACGCCACCGAGAAGGCTTCGCTCAAAGAGATCCAGCGCGTCCTTAAGGGGAAGGGCAACATCAAGGGCGTCTTCTACGCCGCGGCCAACGGTGACCAGGCCTCTCTTGTCGCCTTCAACATGGCCAAGGACAAGAAGGGCATGCGCACCATGACCGCGGGAAAGGCCATCAAGAAGGGCCTCGCCGCGACCAGCATCATGCGCGGGCTGCTCGTCTTTGAGGGCGGCAAGCTGGTGATGAGCGTGCAGTCCAAGAAAGGCAGCGCTGTCAACATCAAGAAGGCGCTGATCAAAGACCTCACCAGACGAAGCAAGCCGGGCGCCGACCATGACCCGCCGACCGCCAAGGGCCTGCTGATGGTGATCAAGAAGGTCAAGATCGTCGACGCGTCCGGCGCAGCCGAGGAGACCCCCGACGAGGATGCCGGCGAGGCGATGAGCCGCGAAGAGCTGGGCGCGCTCGGCATCGACCCCGACGAGACCGCCCAGCTGAGCGTCCTCGAGCAGCACTTCAGCGACCATATGAGCGATATGAGCGACGCCCTCGCGGAGATCCTCCGCAGCGACGAGACCGAGACGGACCTCGACGATGCGCTGCTGCAGAAGGCGGCGCTGGCAGAGCTGAACGAGCTGAAGACCCGGCTCCAGGGCTACGCCGACATGAGCCCGGAGAACAAGACGAAGGTCCTCCAGAAGGTGGAGCAGCAGATCACGGCCATCACGACGAAGTCGTCTGGAGAGAACCCCTTCCCCGACGAGCTCGGCGCCGTGATCCCCGCCACCGACGCCATCCTCGTCGAGGTCGCCCAGGCGACAGAGGACTACATCGTCGGCTCGCGGTCGATGGGCATGGAGACGGAGTATACCAAGGCGAGCGCCTACAACCGGGCGGTCCGCCAGACGAAGTGTCCGATCTGTAACGCGAAGGCCGGTGAAGATTGTGATGCGTCGAACAAGACCGCACCGTTCCATGGCAAGTACCACAAGCCGCGCAGCAACGGCCACCGCCTCGCCGACCACACCCCGATTTTCTATCTGAAGCGGAAGTCGGACAGCAAGGTGCTGTGTCAGTGGGACTTTGAGACCCAGGGCAAGGGCGAGCGGTACTGGGGGACCCTGGAGGCGGTGACCAAGCCGTGGACGCTCAAGCCGCCCAAGGGCGCCACAGCGCAGGAAGCCCGCGCCCATCAGCAGCTCATCAGCGACATCCTGGAGGCGATCGATCTGGTCCAGGCCAAGCGGAGCGCGGTCATCGGGCTGACGAGCCTGACCAGCGCTGTGGCCAGCTCGCTGACCAACAAAGACGGCGTCAGCTTCACCGCTGCGGGGGGGCTGTCGCCGCAGCTGCGGTTCCGCAAGGGGCCGAAGCGCTCGCCACAGATCACGTTTTCGACCTCGCTGTCCGCGTTCCATGAGACCTGCGAGCGTGGCTTCCCGCCGGGGCTGCACTCCGACGCGCGGATGGAGGCCAACAACACCCAGCTCAAGGTCGCGGCCCTGGACGGGGACGACTTCTACAACGCCGTCGTCGCAGCGATCACGGCCGGGGCGCCGTCTGCGCACAAGACCGCCCTCGATGAGGGCAAGATCGGCCCGAAGCTGCGCGGCTTCGGCGCCGTGCTGGGGGCGTGGCTCACCGCGACCGCGATGGGGCACAGCAGCCGCCCGAAGGATCCGTCGAAGCCCGAAGGCTGGGAGATCGGCAAGATCATGCCCCACCCCAGCCAGGTCAAACCCCCTCAGGGCGCCACCGAGAGCGACGAGGACTTCCTGCTTCGCCTACAGGCCGCCGCCGAAGAGAAGAGCTTCTTCTGGATGAAGGATCAGTTCGCGATCATGCCCAAGGTTCCGATGGCCATCCTGGCCCAGGACGGCGGGCTCCGGCCCGAGGAGCTGGCGGCGATCAACGCCTACCGATCCGCGGTCGACGGTGTGGTCTCCAAGCTGGTCGCCCGGTATGGGTTGACGATCGACTCTACCGTTGATCCCGATAACACCGGGGCGACCATCAAGGCATACCTGGACAAGGTCTTCAGCGGGAAGCCTCCGAAGCTCAAAGAGAGCCCAACCGTCGATGAGCGCGAAGAACACGAGCAACTCATGAAGACGTGGCGAGAAGACGCGTCGTCGGACTGGTCCGACTACACCGGCTCCGCTGAGGGGCACGAGATCCTCTACCGGGACGAGGACGACTCCCTGCGGATGGTGACCGAGATTCGGATGTGCACCGGCACGCCCAGCTCTCGTGAGCTGGCCGAGACGATGACGCGCCGCATGATGGAGATGGATCGGGAGATCGTCGATGAGGCGCTGACCAAACTCTACGGCTGACACCGGGGGCGTCATGCGTCAGCTGAAAAGCCACCACGTGGCGATGGCGCCCAACAACAGAAGGGCCCCGCCCAGGGCCCACCGCATCGGGTCGTGTGTGGGCGGCAGCCCATACGCGGGTTGTGGATGGAGGACGGGTTGGATGGGCTGGAGGGCGTCCGCGTCCCAGCGGGCGCCGCAGTGTGCGCAGGTGGTGTCACCGTCGTGGGCGAGGGCGCCACATGCCGGGCATTGGATCATGTCAGTCTGACGCGTCGTCGTCTTCCACGCTGGCGGGGACGCCGTAGAGGGCTTCAACGGTGGCGGTGTCGCCGGCGGTGTCTTCGTCTTTGTCGCCGCAGCCGGCGAGCATCAGGCTGAGCAGGAGCGCCGGCAGCGGCCGGATCTCAACGGTGTCGTCGTCGATGACGGCGTTGCAGTGCGGGCAGGTGGTGTGTCCGACGAAGACGGGCGTGGCGCATCGTGGGCAGGGGCGCAGGTTCATCGCGGCTCCTGAGGTGGGTCCCGGTCAGTATAGCCGCGATTCCACGCTTCTGAGGTGGGCGTTCCACCGCTCATCGTCTTTCAGGTCGACGAGGCGTGCGCTCTCTTCCCACAGACGCCGGGCGAGGGCGACGTCATACGAGTCTTTGGAGGAGCGGACTTCTTTGCCGACGGAGTAGTAGCGCCCGGTGACCTCACTGAGGGCACGCAGGTCCATGAGGGTGGCGAGGATCTTGCCGGACTCTTCGGGGAGGAGGATCTGTTCGGAGACGTGCCGGAGGACCGGGATGATGTTGTCCCAGGCCCACTGCATCCACGGCGCATAGTCCCGGGCCAGCCCGGATCCGGGCATCAGCCCCGGGTCATAGGCGTGGACGGTGATGTCGTCGATCCCCGCGTCGAGCACCCGTCGGGCCAGCTCATAGGTGAACAGGACGTTGCACAGCTTGGAGACGGTGTAGGCCCGGCGCCCGGCGTCGCCTGGATCGGCGGAGGCGTCATCGGGCGGATGGGCGAGGGCTTCGATGGTGTCGATCTCTGGTGCCGGAAACCCTGTGGTGATGTTCGGGTCGTGGGCGCTGCTGCTGACGATGATGATTCGGCCGGGGCGTTGGATGCGGGGCATCAGGCGCTGGGTGAACAGGTAGTGACCCAGGTGATTGACCCCGAAAGTGCTTTCGAAGCCATCTTCGGTTCGGCTGCTGAGGTGGGTGAGCTGGAGGCCGGCGTTGCAGATGAGTCCATGGAGCGGGGGCAGGTCGACTGCGTCAAGGGCATCATTGAAGGCCCGGATGGACGACAGCGACGCCAGATCGAGGGGCAGCGCGATGGCGCCCCGCCCGATCTGATCGGCGGCATCTTGTCCCCGTGTGGCGTCCCGCGCCGTGATGACGACCTGCCAGCCCCGATTGGCGAGGCTCTTCGCGGCGTAAAACCCCAAACCCCGGTTCCCACCCGTAATCAAGACGGTCTTCTTTTCCATGTGATGTTCTCCAACAAGCGCTGCTCTCGCTGATATCCCAAATCCGCCGGCCTCCGTATATGGACTTTGGTTTGCGATAAAATCCCGTCGATTCCAACAGGCGAGGAACAGATCATGAAGCGGCGTACGTTACGTGGGGGAGCATGTCGTCTCGCCCCTCGGTCATCCGTCAGTTCCTCAAGTGGTGGTTCGGGCCGCCGTTCAGCCCATGGGTGTCGGCCAATGTCCTGATCGACTTCTCTGCGGCGCGCGCATATCTGGATGCGTTGGCGAAACCGCCCGGCTCGAAGGTGTCTGTACAACACCTGCTCATCGCCACCGTGGGGCGCACCCTGCGCGCGTTTCCCGACGCCAACGCACGGATCGTCGCGGGTCGGATCCAGCGTCAGGATGCGGTGAATGTGGTCGCGCCGGTCAACCTGCTCGGCCATCCAGCGGGTCGGAGTCGTGAGCTGAGCATGGCGATCACGACCGGGGCGGACACCCGCGCGCTGCGCGACCTCGCCCGTGATGCCCGTGATGCCGTTCGGGCCGAGCGCACCGATCGGATCACCAACCCCTTCGTTCGGACGGTGGTTCGGATGATGGAGCGCTCCCCGGAGCCGCTGACCCGGCGGGCGCTGGACGCGCTCGATCGGGGGATGCGCAACCCCGCCGTGGCCGCCCAGGTCTATGCGCAAGCGCCGTTCACCACGGCGTTGACCAACCCGGGATCGACCTTCAAAGATCGGGAGGGGCTCCTGTTCCGCGGCGGCGCGCTGTCTTTGCCAGGACGCCTGGTTCATCTGGGCACCTTGTGGGGGGTCTCGGCGGTGCAGAATGAGGTGATGGTCATCGACGGCGCGCCAGCAGTGCGCCCGGCGTTGCCGGTCTTGTTGTTGTTTGACCATCGGCTGATTGATGGGGCGCGCGCCGGGCAGATCCTCCTGCGCTTCCATGACATCCTTCGTGACCCTGCATCGTTCTTTGGCGTCGATGGAGAGCAGATCAATGCATAGCCTATGGTGGATGGCTGCGTTGGGGTGCACCCTGGGGACATACACCCCGACGTCGTTGGAGCAGGCGGCGCAGCCGCCTGATGATGGCGATGGTTCAGGCGATGGTTCAGGCGATGGTTCAGGCGATGGTTCAGGCGAGGATTCAGGTGTAGCCGGTGAGCACGACGTAGAAGCGGATGAGCCCTTGGATTCGCTGGCCGCTGAGCCGGCCTGTGAGACCATCGGCGGCCAGTCTGTGCCAGGCGCGACCACATACTATGTCGGTGACTTCACGATCAGCGACGAAGGCAGGGTCGGGGGCGTGGAATGGCGGGTGGTGCGCGTCAACGCGGCGTGGGCGGCGGATGGTGGCGTGGACTGTGCCTTACGCTGGACGGTGAGCGGCACCCTGGGGGCGCCCGGTGAGGGCTGCCCGTCATGTGATGTTCGGCTGGACATCGACGCGACGATCGACGCTGCGGGGACAGACTGCCCGACCTTTCTGCTGAACCAGTGGGGGGATCAGGCGACGTTCTCGGTGGCATATGACGTCGACGCTGACATCGATGGCGACGGCCCGGCGACGTTCTATCTGCCATCGGGGGCGGAGCTGGGGGTGGGGACCGCGTCGGACGGGCGGGTGCGCTACATCAGCCCGTTCAGGTGTGAATATCTGTGAGGTCGATCTCGTCATCACGGACCGGATCCAGCTCCAGGTGTTCCATGATGCGGAGGATGTTGGCGTGCAGGCGGGCGTTCTCACGGCGTTGGGCTTCTTCTTCGTCTGCATCGAGCCATGAGCCCATGAAGCCGGCGATGTAACCCACGACGCCGACCCCGAAGATGATGAGCACGGTCGCGACGATGCGTCCGGCGTCGGTGCGGGGGGTGATGTCGCCATAGCCGACCGTCGAAACGGTGACGACGGCCCACCACAGGGCGTCCGGAAAGTGCGAGGCGGTCTGGGGTTCCATGATGCGCAGCGCGAGGGCGCCGGCGAGGACCGTCGAGCCCACGAGGCTGAGCATCTGGAGCAGCCGCTCCCCCCGGCCGCGGTATCGCCGGGCCCGGATGGCCAGCCGAAAGACCCGCACCACCCGCAGCACCCGAAACGCTCGGGCAGTCTGAAAGATGTGCCCGAACGGGATGCAGGAGATCAGGCTGAGGATGTTGTTGAAACGTAGGAGGTAACCACGCCGATCGGGGGCCATGACCAGCCCCAACACCCACTCGAGGAAAAACGACACACAGAAGGCGAGGTTGGAGATGGCGAACAGCGTCAGGGTGTCGCTCTGCAGCATCATCATCCCGGTCTCCAGGAGGATGATGGTGAACATGGGGATGAGCAGGACGTCGTTGAGATACCCGATGGCGGCTCGGAGCTGGCCGAGGGTGCTGGTGTCCGGCGCTGGTGGTGCCAACCGTCTGTCTCCACAGTCTGCTTCACAGACTGCCATAGCGCGGTGTGGTTATGGCGCCGATTCCGGATTGATCGGGGCGTCGTCCATCCCCGACGGCGGATCGATCGACGCGAAGACCAGCTTGATGTCCGCGGTATCGTCGCTTGCCCGGAACAGGTCCGGTAAGCGGGCCAGGTGGGTCTGCTCTTCGGTCTCCAACGTGGCCCGAAGCCGGTATGGCCGGTTGGCGGGGACATCGAGCGAGAACCGCTGGCGCGGTCGGCGGTTGGGCTTGATGGAGATTCGGGCCGCAGGGATCGCGTCGGGCAGCGGCTCACCCGCTGCCGTCGTCAGCCCCGCTGGGAACGCCGACAGCCAGATCCGCTCTCCGAGAATCTTCGGGGGTCGCTCCCCTTCGGGCGTGGTCATCGAAAACTCGCCGGACAACGAGACGGTCCGCATCGGCTCCAGCGGCGCCGGCTTCGGCTTCGCCTCCAATCGCGCGCAGCGGAAGCCCACCGCCAGCCCTTCAACCAGATCGGGCCGGCGGGCGGACACCCGGATGGTCCGAGAGTTGGCATCCCAGGCCCCGCCGCGGAGGGTGTGGACGGTCCCCCGGGCAGGTCCACCCGGATCGGTGCGCTGGTTGCTGATCGTGTACACACCGGGATGGTAGACGTCCTGCGTATACTCCCAGACGTTCCCG
>JBCBLB010000268.1:0-11948 GCA_038520555.1 Myxococcota bacterium
CACGAAGAAATACTGATAGATCATGGCGCCCAGCAGGCCGAGCCAGATGGCGATGCCGATGCCGACCTTCGCCACGGTGCCCACGATGCGGCCGATGGCACCGGCGAGGGCGGCGGGGAGAGCTTCTTCGGTGTCCTTGGCGTTCGGGCCGGTCATCTCCCCGGCCAGGGCGCCGACGAAGGTGCCGAGCAGGGCGCCGATGAGGGTGCCGATGAGGGGCAGAAACCCGGTGCCGGCGATGGCGCCGACGAAGCCACCGATGACGGCGCCCATGATGCCACGGTTCGAGCCCCCGCCGACCTTGGCGCCGACCGCGCCGGTGGCGAACTCCAGGATCTCACTGATCAGGGCGAAGACCAGGCTGATGGCCAGCGGCGTCCACCCGAAGGTGATCAGCTCTGGCGTCTCCAACCACCAGCCATCGGCAAGCTCCATGATGCAGGCGATCGCCAGGAGCATCCAGGTCCCCGGTAGGCCGACGGCGACGAGGATCAGGCTGAGGATTCCGAGCAGCGCGAACACGATCGTCATGGCGATGGTCATCGGTTGGGCTCCGGGCCAGGGGCTGGAAGTATGTTACCGCTACGACTATCGTTGCGGGGATATTGCCCTGCAACATCTGCGGTGAGAGGAGGCGGCGATGAACGTCACGCGGATTCTGGTCCCGGTCGATTTTTCTGGCTGCTCGATGGCGGCTGCGCGCGCAGCGCATGCCATGGCCGAGCGGTTCAGCGCTTCGGTGGTCCTGCTGCATGTCCCCGAGCTTCCAGGCGCCGTTCAGCCGGACGCGCTGATTCACCCAGAGCCGGGGGCGCCGGGCATTCCGCTCCAGGAATACATCGAGAAGCGCTCCGCGGAGCGCTTCAAGCCCTATCGAGAACTGTTCGGCCCATTGTTGGAGAAGGCGCAGGTCGAGCCCTCCAAATACACCGCCGAAGTGATCATCCGCATCTCCGATGAGGTCGGAGCAGACATGATCGTGATGGGCACCCATGGTCGCCGCGGGATCCAGCGACTGTTGATGGGATCGGTGACCGAGAAGGTGCTGCGGCAGACCACCCGGCCGGTCCTGGTCATCCGTGGCGATGATGGAGAGAACGCGCCCACTTCCGGGTAGCCCCGTGGGGCGGACTCTCGTAAAGCAGGTGTCTCGTAAAGGAAGGGATAACGTTTATTTTGCTGATTGGTTCCTGTTGGGCACCGCAGTGATTCGGATAACGAATAAATCGAAAAGGCACAGGATGTCCCTGCGGAGCTGGCGCGGAGGGCGTGGGGTTTGTCAGCGACGCCCTGCGTCGTCACCGCGGATGGCGCGGAGCCGGAGCAGGTGGTCGCAGAGCACCATGGCCACCGCTGCTTCGACGATGGGCACTGCCCGGGGCACCACACAGGGATCGTGTCGGCCGCGGGGCTTGAGTGTTGTGGCGGCTCCGGCGTTGGTGACCGTCTGCTGTTCGCGGAAGATGGTGGCGACGGGCTTGAAGGCGACCGCGATCTCGATGGGCATCCCGTTGGAGATGCCGCCCTGGATGCCGCCAGAGTGGTTGGTGGTCGTCGTCACCCGGTCACCGCTCATGACGAAGGGATCGTTGTGTTCGGACCCACGCATCGCCGCGGCGGCGAAGCCGGCGCCCGATGAGAACCCCTTGGCGGCGGGCAGGGACAGGCAGGCTTTGGCCAGGTCCGCCTCCAGTTTGTCGAAGACCGGCGCCCCCAGTCCGGGCGGCACGTTGCGGGCGATGCAGCGCACGACGCCACCCACGGTGTCTTTCTCTTTGCGGACCGCCCGGATGAGGGCCTCCATCTCCGCAGCGGCGTCCGGGTCCGGGCAGCGGACCTCGTTCTGGTCGACGTCCTGCCGAGACAGCGCGGTGAGGTCGGGCGCCGGTGCGTGGATGGTCCCCACCTGGCTGACCCAGGCCACGATCTCTGTCCCGATGAGGTGGTGGATGATCTGGCGGGCGATGGCGCCGGCGGCGACGCGGCAGACGGTCTCTCGCGCTGAGGCCCGCCCGCCGCCGCGCCAGTCCCGGCGGCCGTACCGGGCCTCATAGGTGAAGTCGGCGTGTGAGGGCCGAAACACGTCTTTAAACGGCGTGTACGCGCGCGGGTCTGCGTCCTTGTTCCGGACGGTCATCCCGATCGCGGTGCCCAGGGTGACCCCCTCAAAGATGCCGCTCAGGACTTCGATCCGATCGGTCTCTTTGCGGGGGGACGCCAGCGAAGAGGCGCCCGGACGGCGGCGGTCAAGGTCGGCCTGAAGGGCGTCGAGGTCAACGGGGATGCCCGGCGGGCAGCCATCGACGATCACGCCCATCGCGGCCCCGTGGCTCTCACCGAAGGTGCTGACCTGGAACAGCCGGCCAGTCGTCGAACTCATCGGGGCTTACTCCTGGGGACGGTTGTCGAGGACGTCTTCGATCCGTGCCATCACCTCATCGGTGAGCTGCGCGATATACGGCAGGGCAGCCAGGTTCTCTTTGATCTGTGAAGCCCGCGAGGCGCCGGTGATGACCGTGCTGACCCCTTCGAACTTCGCCGACCACGCCAGCGCCAGCTGCGCCATCGTGCAGCCCAGCGCGTCGGCGATCGGCTGCAACGCCCGCACCTTGTCGATGCGCGCCTTGGTGACCGACTTCTGCAGCCACTCGTAGCCAGAGGCCTTCAGCCGGCTGTCATCGGGGATGCCGTCGTTGTACTTGCCGGTGAGGATGCCGCTGGCCAGCGGCGACCAGATGGTGGTCCCCAGCCCATACTGCGAATAGAGCGGCGCATACTCCTGCTCGACCCGGCGCCGGTGGAACATGTTGTACTGCGGCTGCTCCATGGTCGGCGGGGTGAGGGTGAACCGCTCGGCGATCCGGTAGGCCTCCAACAACTGCGCGGCGGACCACTCGGACGTCCCCCAGTACAACACCTTGCCCTGCCTGATGAGGACGTCCATCGCCCGGACCGTCTCTTCGATCGGGGTGTCCGGGTCGGGGCGGTGACAGAAGTACAGGTCGAGGTAATCCGTCTGCAGACGCCGCAGCGCCGCGTGGCAGGCTTCGGTGACGTGCTTGCGGTTCAGCCCACGGTCGTTCGGGCCGTCGCCGCCCCAGAAGACCTTGCTGGAGAGCACCAGATCCTCCCGGCGCAGCTCCGTTAAGATGCGACCTGAGACGATCTCCGCCTGGCCTTTGCCGTAAGCTTCGGCGTGGTCGAAGAAGTTCACCCCGCCTTCATAGGCCGCCAACAAACATTCCCGTGAACGCGCATCGTCGATCTGCCGGCCGACCGTCACCCAGGTCCCATACGAAAACACCGAGACCTTCAGCCCCGATCGCCCCAATCGTCGATACTGCATATCCATTCGCTGCTCTCCCATGTGCGTCATCGGGGAGATAACCTCCCCAACAACGTGCTCGAGAATCTCAAGAGGTGACGGATGACGTTTGACGCGTTTGTGGAACGGTTTCTCTCGATCTGGAATCTCTCGTTTCAGCTGCGAGAGGACGTCACCGTCAGCATCGGCGCTGTGATCCTGTTCGTCTTCTTCCTCTCCGTGGGCCGCCTGCTCGGGGGGCGGTTTGGGCGGTGGGCGCGCCACATCGCGGCGATGCGCCAGATCGAGAACGAGCGCGCCCTCGATGCGATCGCGTCTTTGGCCCGGAACGCCTGTGTGTTGTTCTGTGTGGGCCTCAGCCTGGAGCTGGGCCACATCGTCCACATTGAAGACTTCATCGATGGCTTCTTCAACATCTTCAATTACGGCTTCTTCACCGTCGGCAAACAACAGATCACGCTCACCACGCTGTTGACGGTGGTTGTGATCATCTGGGGAACGAACATGGCCTCCAGGCTGGCGATCGCTGCCGCCCGACAGACGATGTACCTGCAGATGGGCTCCGACGTGGATGAGGGGACGGTCCGGGTCGTCGAGCGCCTGCTGTACTACGCCGTCATGATCGTCGGCATCATCATCGCCCTGGAGACCGCTGGCATCGATCTGTCCGCCCTGCTCGCCGCTGGCGCCGCCTTCGCGGTTGGCCTCTCGTTGGCGCTACAGAGCGTCGCACAGAACTTCATCTCCGGGCTCATCCTCCTGTTTGAGCGCGCCATCACCCCCAATGACATCGTCGAACTCGACGGGCGGCCCGTACGGGTCATCTCCATCGGGATCCGCTCGACGGTCGTTCGGACCCTCGCCGATGAGGAGCAGATCGTCCCCAACTACACCCTCGTCGAGAACGCGATCACCAACTACACCTTCACCGATAATCAGCTTCGGATCAAGGTGATGGTCGGTGTCGCCTATGAGTCCGATCTCAAGGTGGTCGAAAAAGCCCTCCACGCGGCGGCACGGCAGGTCAAGCGAGCCGCCGACCGGAAACCGGTCGTCCTGTTGAATGGGTTCGGCGCCTCCAGCGTCGACTTCGAGGTCTCGATCTGGATCGAGGACCCCTGGCAGCTTCGGCGTGCCGCCTCTGAGCTGCGGATGGCCATCTGGTGGACGTTCAAAGAAAATGACATCGTCATCGCCTTCCCCCAGCTCGATGTCCACCTCGACACCGAGATCAGCGAGGGGCTCCGGCTGGTCAATGGCCCAGACTCCTGAGCCGATTCACGGCGTCCGCTCATCAACCCACATCTCATCAACCCACATCTCATCAACCCGCGTCGCATGTGTCATTGTAGAGGCGATCGGGAGCACCGAGAAGGTCTGGATGTCCACGTCTGAGATCCGCTTGTCGCCGTCGAATCCCCGCGGCAGGATCTCAGAGAGATACATCTGCGCGCTGGCTGTGTCGTCGAACAAGTAGGTCCCGTTGGCGGTCCCATCATCGGGGTTGTACGACCACACCTTCCACTGAAGACCCGGGACATGGGACAGAAACGGCGCCATCTGGTCCATTCGGGCCGCGAATCGGGCAGGATCTTCGTTGAAGCGGAAGTTGACCTGGACCAGCACAGGATCCGTTGTGGCGCTGGCCGCAGACAGGCGATCGAACTCCGCAGCGTAACCCGCGGCGATGCCCCGCATCATCAGCGACGCTGCGCCAGAGGCGAGGCGCTGCCCAAGCGGCGGACGGGCACGAGCGGTATCTGCTGCGAAGGCGGGGACAGACCCCATCAAAAGAAGGGCGGCGACCAGGACAGTTCTGAGGTTCATCATGGGGATCTCCTTCGATGAATGCTGTTTCACAGAATGTGATCAGTGATCACAGTAATGAAATAAGGTGACCTGTATGGTGCGCAATTATTTTTGTGATCATTGTTCACATCGGATACAAGATCGCCCATGACGACGAGACGAAAACGATATCATCACGGCGATCTCCGTCAGGCGCTTCTGGAGATGGTGGATCAGATCATCACCCGGGATGGGCTGCCGGCGGTGTCGCTTCGGGCGTGTGCCCGTCAGCTCGGGGTCTCCCCGTCTGCGCCGTTTCGCCACTTCGCGGACAAGCGGGCGCTGCTTACCGCCTATGCCGTATCTGGTTTTGACCAGATGCTCGCCATCATCGCACAGCGTCAGGCCAACGCGCCGCCGGACAACCCGATGCGTCGGTTCCGTGCGGTCGGTGAGGGCTACTTCGACTTTGCGATCCGCCATCCGGGCCATTTTCAGGTGATGTTCGGTGCTGTGGCCCTCGATCGGGACGATCCGGATCTGCAGGCGGCGGAAGCTCGACTGTCCGCTTGTTTGTCTGGTGGGTTGGATGGGGCGCTGGGTGTTTCAGAGCCCGCTGCGATCCGTGCACAGAAAGGGCTGCTGGCCTGGGCGGTGGTTCATGGCCTCGCCTGCCTCACCGTCGATCGCCAGCTCGATGATATTCTCCCCGACGATCCCCATGAGCAGCGCCGCTTTTTGCTGTCCACGATGGCGATGATGGCGCCCGCGTTCCAACGCATAGCGGAGTAGGGTGCCCCGATGCGCAAGAAACCGCTTTATCGAAAAGTGAACACCCGCGCTCGCGGTGTCCATCACGACACTGGTGGTGATTATCGACACAGCCGCAATGCCCGTCAGGGCCCCCGCCAGAAGATGGCCCGTGGAAAGCGACGTGGGCTCGACTATACGCCGCTGTTCCGGTTCTTGCTGTCCAGGGTGGGGCAGCCCTGGACGCCCACGCTCGCCGAAGCCCAGGCACGCCTGGATCGCGAAGCCCCCATCTGGTGGCTCGTCGCTGGTCACCGTGAGGACGGCCATGACGTCGTGTGCATCGGTGAGCGCTCGTATTACTCGGGGCTCTATGTCGATGACGACGACGTCTTGCGCAAGGTCGCCCCGGAGATCGGGCCGGAGACCCTCGCGCCCCGCTGCTCTTGTTGCACCCATACCTTCAACGGCGTCCCCTTCACCAGACCGTTCGTCCCCCCCGAGCCTGCAGCCCGCTGACCCATCCCCTACGCCGCCGCGGCGACCACGACGGTCTGCTGGACGTAGGCCGGCTCGACGGCTGCGCGCACCATGAACCCGGCGACGTCCGCCCGAGCGATCTTCATGGTCATCGTCTGGGGATCGAAGTCGGGGCTGTGGCGGATGGCGGCGGCCCGCGCGCCGTCGTGCAGGTGAGGCGGGCGGACCAGCGTCCAGCGCAGCCCGCTGCCCCGGACCACGGTCTCCTGGGCCTCATGATCGGCGAAGACGGGCTTGAGGTAGAAGGGCACGATGACCCACCGCATCAGCCAGGGCAGCTCCGCCGCTGTCTCGGCGATGCCGTGGGAGGACTGGCAGATCAGCCGCGTCACCCCGGTCCGCCGCATCCCCGCGATGATGCTCGCCGTGCCGCGTGCTCGAATCTGCGCTTTGCTCGACGGTGGGGCGCCGATGCAGCACAGGACCGCGTCCTTGCCGCGGATCGCCTCGCTGACCGCGTCGGTGTCCATCACGTCGCCCTGAACGATCGTCAGCCGAGGGTGCTGCAGGTCGAGCTTGCTGGGGGTTCGGACGAAGGCGGTGACGTCGTGACCGTCGGCGAGGGCCTGGGTCACCGCGTGCCGGCCGGTGCCGCCCGTCGCGCCGAAGACGATGATGCTCTGAGAATTGATCGACATGGTTCTTCTCCAGGATGAACGCGCTTCATCGCGCACCTGAAGAGTATGGTCGCCTCCATCATGAGCACAGGGCGATACCCTGCATATCACCATGAGCAACGTTCATGATGACATCTCCGAACTCCGGCAGCTTGACCTCGACCTGCTGGTGTACCTCGACGTCATGCTCCGGCGGCGCAGCATCACCCGCGCCGCAAAGGAGATGAACATCACCCAGTCCGCGATGAGCCACGCCCTGCGGCGCCTTCGACAACGGCTGGGTGATCCCCTGCTGGTCCGGGTCGGCGGGAAGATGGCGCCCAGCCCCTTCGCCGAGCGGCTGCATCCTCCGCTCCGTGCCGCGCTCGTCGCGCTTCACCGCGCCGTGGTGCGTCCGCAGGGGTTCGATCCGGCGACCGCTCAGCGGACCTTCCGGCTGGCCTCCCCCGATCTGTTCGATGTGCTCTTTCTACCAACCCTCATCGCGCGGTTTCAGGAAGCGGCGCCGGGGGTGGATCTGGACGTGGCGTCTTATGGGATCGGGGACCTCCCCGAACAGCTCTCCGCAGGCGAGCTGGATCTGGCGATCGTGCCGATCATGGCCCAGACGCCCATGGAAGCGAACGAGGGGCTGGTGCGGCGGACGCTGTTCCATGATCGGTTCCGATGCTTCTTTCGGAACGAGCATCCCGTGCTGTCGCTGCCATGGAGCCTGGAGACCTGGATCGGGCTGCGCCATCTGCTGATCGCCCCGGCGGGGCGTGGGGGCGGCGTGGTGGACATGGTGCTCGAAGGCCACGGGATGAAGCGACGCGTCGGGCTGCGGGTGCGAAGCTTCTCGACGGCGCCGCTGTTGGTGGCTCAGACCGATCTCGTGCTCACCGCGCCGGCCAGCATGACGAAGGTGACCCGAGAGATGGGCATCGTCGATCGCGCGCCGCCGATCCCCCTGCCAACACACGGCGTCGCGATGCTCTGGCACCGACGGTTCGGGCAGGAGCCAGACCTCGTATGGCTCCGTGAGCAGCTCCGCGGTATCACCGCCCAGGCTGAAATCAGTCAGGCTGAAATCATCCAGGAAGGCATCATATCTTGAACCGTAGGGGGCCCTGCCGCGAGGTCTGGATCAGCGCCGCCTGGGTCAGATGTTGATGCTGACCGGGATTCGGCTGGGCAACAGGTAGGGGTAGGGGGCCGGTCGGCGCTGGTTGCGCGTGGTGATCTCTGCCTCGATGGCCTGCAGCCGCTCCCGGAACTGCGCCAGCGGGCCGCCGTCTGCGGTGATGGCGGGGTCACGGAGCCAGTCTTCATAGGGGAAGGAGTTGCTCTGATAGTCGCCGAGAGGGCGGTAGTAGACCGAGCCCAACAGGTGAAGGACGCTGAGCTGCTCCTGGGCTTGTGGGATGGGCGGCATCAGCTGGAGCCATGCGGCCTCGGTCATCGCAGCGTCGGGGGTGATCGCCGTCGGCGCCCAGCTCGCCCCGGAGATCGCCGGCGCGTAGCTCATCAGCGCAGACTGCGGATAGTTGACCGCTGCATGTTGGGCGCTGGCGGTGAAAATGATCATCGACACCACGTCGCTGAGCTGGGCCCGGGTCGAGATGGGCCGGAAACCCTTGACCCGGCCCTCACTGGTCAGGGCCGCCGCCCACGCCGCCAGCTCGGTGTCGCCCATCACGGCTTGATCGTCAGGATAGTAGACGCCGACATAGGCGGAGACCCAGTCGTGGATGGCCGACCAGATCAACCGCGCATCGTCTCGGTAGGGGTAGTCTGACAACACCGCCGTGTCATCGACGCCGCGCGTCTGGAAGTCCGTCGGCGGCATGGCAGCGTAGAAGTCCATCTGGAGCCGATCGTTGGCCGCGGCCAGCTCTGTCGTTGTGATGACCCCGGCGAAGATCTTGTCGATGGGACCGCCTGCGGCGATCAGACCGCCTGCGGCGCTATTGTTGATGAACAGCGTCCCCTCGAAGTGGGGCAGCAACAAGGCGTTGAGCGGATGGCGCTCTGCAAGATGACGGTGAGTCGCGAGGATGAACGCCTCGATCAGCAGGTGGGTCCGACCGAGGTGTACAAACAGCTCATGATAGTTCCCCTCTGCGACCTGGACGACGCTCTTGGCCGACTCCCACGCCCAGCTCCGGGTCCCCTGCGCCGGCGGAGAGATGACCGGGGCCCGGTCGGGATCTTGCCCACACTGGATGGCGATCGCACGCAACGACCCACCCCCTGCCGGCACCGCGAACAACGCCAGCGGCGCGGCGATCGCCTTCTGCGGGGTGGTCTGGGCGGCAGGGACGATCCCCAACAGCGCGTCGTAGTCCAGCAAGAACAGTCGCCCAGACGCGCCCGCGGTGGCGAGATCGTCTGCGTCGCCCATGACGTGTTGGTACTGAGCATCGGTCACCGGAAACTTGATCGGCAGAGACGACACCCGGCGCAGCAACATCGGGTTGGGGCCGGCGACACGGAGCCGGGCGAACACGTCGTCGTCCATGAAATCCGTCGCCAGTTGCGGGAGAGGGATCGTCTGAAACAGGTCGTTATACGCAGAGAGCGCATCGAACGGGACGCCGCTGTCGGGGTGGGCGTTGTAGAACAGCTCGTGAAGCTCGTTGAGCAGGCTCCGCAACGCATGGGTTCGCTGGCCGGTGCGCGCCACCCCCAGCGCCTCAGAGAGGAAGCCCGGTCGCCCCTCGCGAGAAGCGCTCTGGAACGTTTCGAGGTGTTCGGTGTGGCTGCTTTGGAGCCCGTTGAAGCGCTCTCGCAGCTCGTCGAGCCGGGCGCGGTGATCAGGGGAGGCGCCCTCTCGGCGCGCTTCGGCGACGGCGATCTGGTTCTCGACGACGACGAGCGCGACCTCGCCCACTGCGATAAGCCAGGGGATCGATGGCTCATCGCTGAGATGGACCTTCTCAGCCAGGGGGACGCCCGGCAGGGTGGCGACGGACTGGGTCCAGACATAACGACGCTGCGCTTCCCGAAGCTGGCGCTCCCGGCTGGGCCGGTTCGTGTCGTTTTGGGGGAGCGTCGGGTGCTTACGCGGATTCAGTGACATTAGACATCCATGATGATGAAGGCACGAGGGGGATGATACCCAGTCAGTGTACCTGATCATGGATGCGAAGATGATGACGCACAGTGACCTTCGTTCCTGGTCATCAATTGAGCCGGAGTCATCCATCGGCCTTTATCGGGACGGCGATTGCAACTGGCAGGACACCGCTGAGGCGAGGAAGGCGGCCGAGATCGCATCGTTCACGCCGTCTTCGTCCGTGTCCAGGTCGGACAGGCCGCTCAGCAGGGCTGCAGCGTCTCCGTACCCGGCCGTCTCCAACACCGCGATCAGGGCCGCGGTGTTGATGCCCATCCCCAGCACGGCGTCGTGGGCCGCCTCGGAGGGGGCCCCGGCGAGGTGGATGGGGGTGGCCAGTGACAGCTCGAACGAGCCGATGGTGAGCGTATCCGACAACAAGGTGCCCTCATATCGGCCGCTCTCAAGCGCCAGCGTGGTCGCCAGGAGCGCGGCCCCATCATCGTCGACCATCCCATCGGCATTGAAGGTCTCGGTCCCTGAAAAATTGTCCGAGGAGTCGCCGTCGGTGTCCCGAGCGGTGAGAAGACCCAGGTCAAACGCGGCATCATCCTGCCAGTCATTCAGCTCTGCACACTGGAGAACCAACAACACCGGCGCCTCATTGAGCGCCTGGATGAGGACAGGGTCGAGGAGCGCACCTGCGATGTACAGCGCGTTGTCTACGTCCCCATCACCATCTAGATCAAAGCCGTCGTCCCGTCCGCCGACCTCCAGCGAATCGATCACATGATTCGCGATCATGGCGTCTGCGGGGATATCAACTCCTCCCGTGTCTTCACCATCCCGGTCCTCATCCCCCTTCTCTTCATCGTTCGGGTCTTCATCGTTCGCGTCTTCATGACCTGTGTCCGGCTCGGCAGCCAGGGTGTCTTCATCGTCCGCCTCCAGCTCTTCACTGGCGCAGGCGGTGAGCAGAAGAGAAGTCAAAAGGAACGAGAGGAGGGCGTTTCGCATGGCAGACCTCGGAGAGCGAAGAGCGAAGAGCGAAGACCGGAGTGATCCCCTTCTTTTTCAAAGGTAGTCTTCCACCAGATGCAACCCTGCCGAACTTTGCTTCTGTGCACCTCGGGCGCGTTTATACGCCAATATACCAGGTGCGCGCTTCTTGGGAGGCAGGGGGCGGTGTGTTTCACCGTGGTGGCGATCAGGTCGTCGAACCCATATGCGCTGGCTCTCCGTTCCATTACCAGTCACAGGCACGGTACGATATCGTTGACTCACTTTGGAGGGGCGATGAACGAGATGCGGATCGGATGGAACAAAATCTTCAGCGTGATCATGATGGCTTGCGGGATCTTCATCGTGACAACCAGCTTCGTGATTGGTCCCAGCTTTAACACCGTCACCGGCGTGGTCATCGCGTTGGTGGGTGGGCTCGCGTTGGCCAATCCCACTGTTGTCATCACCACCGATGAGGTGCAGATGCGCAACCTCCTGGGCATGACGCTGAAGCGATACCCGGTCCAGGAGGTCGAAATGCGCAATGGCGCCCTCTATCACAACCAGAAGAAGGTCACCGGCTTCTGGATCCTCGATACAAAGAGCGAAGATGTGGCGTCATTCCTGGCTGATGTGAAAGGTTGAAGGATGTGAATTGAAGCCTGCATCTGCTCTGTGAAGTCCATCGGCCCTCGATGACGGGCTGGCGGCGAAAGAGAAGGTTGTTATTGGATAATAGGGGGGAGACAAAAGGATACGCAACCGTCTTCTGCGAAGATCATATCTTCGCAAAATCAAAGGAGGTGTGCAGATGTCTTCCCGAATCGCTCCGAAGCTGCTGTGGTTTGGCCTGTTGACGCCGACGCTGTTTGGCTTCGACTTCTTCTCC
>JBCBLB010000333.1:0-10501 GCA_038520555.1 Myxococcota bacterium
AACGCCTACCCGATCATCCTGGAACTCAGTCCCCAGATGCGCATCGTGGAGACGGATTTCGCCCGCCGCTGAGCGATGCTCAGGCAGGCGGCAGCTCGCGCAGCCGGGCGGCCAACAGCTCTTCGAGGGTGACGAGCGACTTGCTGAAGCCTTCGATGCCCTGGGCGAGCTTCTCGGTGGCCATGGGGTCTTCTTCGTGCATCTTTCGGAAGATCGCCTCGTCCATCTCGATCTTGTCGATGTCCATTGCCTTGGGGCCTTCCGGCTCAAGCTTGCGGACGAGATCGCCTTCGGCGTCCTGGAGGACCTTGAGGAACTTGGGGGCGATGGTCAGCAGATCGCAGCCGGCGAGTTGGGTGATCTCGCCGAGGTTGCGGAAGCTGGCGCCCATGACTTCGGTCTGGTAGCCGAACTTCTTGTAGTAGTTGTAGATGCGGGTGACCGACTGGACGCCGGGATCTTCTTCGGGCGGATAGCTGTCCCGGCCGGTGCGGGCCTTGAACCAGTCCAGGATGCGGCCGACGAACGGCGAGATGAGCGTGACGTTCGCTTCGGCACAGGCGACGGCCTGGTGGATGCCGAACAGGAGCGTGAGGTTGCATGAGATGCCCTCTTTCTCCAGGATCTCGGCGGCCTTGATGCCCTCCCAGGTCGACGCGATCTTGATGAGGATCCGCTTCCGGTCGACGCCCGCAGCCTCATACATGGCGATGAGCTCGCGGGCCTTGTCGATCGTGCCCTGCTGGTCATACGACAGACGGGCGTCCACCTCGGTCGAGACGCGGCCGGGGATGATCTGGAGGATGCGCCGGCCGAACGCGACCGCCAGCCGATCAATGGCCCGAGCGACGGCCTTCTCTTCGCCCACCTCGTCACGGGACTCGCGCAGGGTCTGGTCGACCACATCGGCGTAGACGTCCATCTGGGCGGCAGCAGTGATCAACGAGGGGTTGGTGGTGGTGTCCCGCGGCGTATACTGCTCGATCGCGCGGATGTCACCGGTGTCGGCGACCACCACGGTCATGGTCTGAAGCTGCTCAAGAAGATTCATCGTCAGGCTCCCTGTGATGCAAGGTCACAGTGTGTCAGGGTTTCAGGGATGGCGAGCGAAGGGTCTCACTCAGATTGCCAGAGGTCAGTCTCCTGGATCGCATACGACACGGCCTCAGCGGGTCCCCAGCTGCCAGCCGGATACGGCACCACCGGCGGCGGGTTCTCCAGAAGCGGCGCATACACCCGCCAGGACTCCTCGACCTCCTCAGCGTGAACGAACAGCGTCTGGTCGCCATTGATCACGTCGAGCAGAAGCGTCTGATACGCGTCAGGCAGTCCAGATTGGAAGTGGTTGACATAGTTGAACGCGAACGGCACCCGCTCCAGCTGGAGCGGGCTGCCCGGGATCTTGATGTCGAAGTGAAGTGAGAACCCTTCGTTGGGTTGAAGGGTGATTTTGAGAACATCAGCGGTGTCCTGATGGCAGCCCATCGACTGGAAGAACCGCACCGGCGCCTCGCGAAACCGGATCGCGATCTGGGTGCTCTTCCGGGGCATCCGCTTGCCGGTGCGCAGATAAAACGGCACCCCGTTCCACCGCCAGGTGTCGACGAACATCTTCAGCGCGATGAAGGTCTCGGTGCCCGAGTCGGGATCGACGCCCTCCTCCTCGCGATAGCCACGGACCGCCTCCTCACCGATGACTCCCGCGGTATACTGCCCCCGGACCGCGTGATCGGTCGTGATCGGGGTGATGGAGCGCAGCACCTTAAGCTTCTCATAGCGGATGGCGTCGGCGCTGAACGACTCGGGCACCTCCATCGCCACCAGGGTCAACAGCTGGGTCAGGTGGTTCTGGACCATGTCCCGCAGCGCGCCGGCGTGGTCGTAGTAGCCCGCGCGGGTGCCCACCCCGAGCGACTCGGAGACCGTGATCTGGACCGCATCGATCCGGTCACGGTTCCACGACGACTCGATGAGCGCGTTGGCCAGCCGAAAGACCAGCAGGTTCTGGACCGTGTCCTTTCCCAGGTAGTGGTCGATCCGGTAGATCTGCCGCTCCTTGAAGTACTCATGGACCGTCCGGTTCAGCGCCTGCGCCGTCGCCAGATCGGTGCCGAACGGTTTCTCGACGACCAGCCGCGCGTAGCCGTCGGCGCGGTTGAGCCCGACATCCCCCAGGCCACGCAGGACCCGGGTGAACACCGCCGGCGGAAGCGAGAGGTAGAACGCCCGATTGTTGGGCAGGTCCGCTTCACGCTCGATCGTGTCCAGCCGATCCCGGAGCGCCTCAAAGTCCGCGGGCGTCGAGTCCCCGATGTTCACATAGTGGAGCCGACGGATGAACGGGCCGGCGTCTGCTTCAGACACCCCGACCGCGGCGAGCGCCGCCACCGCGCGGGCCTGGAATCGGGCGTCGGTCTCATCGTGTCGGTCGACGCCGACGATCCGGAGGCCCTCATGGAGCTGGCCAGACTCGTGGTTGCGGTACAGCGCCGGCAACAGCTTCCGGCGCGACAGATCACCGTTGGCGCCGAAGATGACGAACTGTCCGTTCTCAGAGCGCTTCGGGGACTCATCGGACGCAACCGAATCAGAGGGACTATCAATCAAAATGGCACCTCGGCGCAGGGGGCGGGCATCGTCACCGTTGAGGGCACTCTACCTGCTGGTCGCCCGGGAGATAACCCCCCAGAAGAGGTCGGATGAAGCGCATCCCTGCTGCCCCCTTGAGGACGCCACTTCCGTCAAACGCTTCCCCTCAGGAGACAAAGCGGCGGGCGTTGGTGAACAGCTGCATCCAGGGCCCGTCCGCTCCCCACCCTCTGGGATGCCAGGAGTTGGTGATCGTCCGAAAGACGCGCTCGGGGTGAGGCATCAGGATGGTCGCCCGCCCATCTTCCGTGGTCAGGGCGGTGATCCCGTCGGGAGAGCCGTTGGGGTTGAGCGGATACCGCTGGGTCACGGCGCCGTGGTTGTCGACGTACCGGGCAGAGACGATGGCGCGCGCCTGCTGCGCGGCGTCGGCGAACAGGGCGCGGCCCTCTCCATGGGCGACGGCGACGGGCAGGCGGCTGCCGGCCATGCCCGCCAGCAAGACGCTGGGGCTGTCCGCGATGCGCAACGTGCTGAACCGGGCCTCAAACTGCTCCGAGCGGTTGCGCACGAACTGCGGCCAGGCGCTGGCGCCGGGGATGAGGTCGCGCAGCTGGGAGAGCATCTGGCAGCCATTACAGACCCCCAGGCTGAAGGTCTCCGCGCGGGCGAAGAACGCCGCGAAGCGATCCCGGCCATGCGGGGAGCGGAGGATGCTCTTGGCCCACCCGCCGCCCGCGCCCAGGACATCGCCATACGAGAACCCACCGCAGGCCGCGAGGCCCTGGTACGCCGTCAGATCGTCGCGGCCAGAGAGGACGTCGGACATGTGGACGTCGACAGCCTCAAAGCCCGCCCGATCGAAGGCGGCGGCCATCTCCCACTGGCCATTGACGCCCTGCTCACGGAGGATGGCGACCTTCGGCCGCGCCCCGGTCACGATCGCCGGCGCCACGGTGAAGGTCAACGAAGGGGTGATCCCCGGATCGGCCTCATCCAGGATCGCGTCGTACGCTTCCCGGGCGCAGCTCGCCTCATCACGGAGGGCCTGCATTCGGAACGAGGTCTCTGCCCACGCCCGGTGCAGGTCGACCCGAGCCTCATCGAAGATCACGGCATCACCGTGGCGAATGGTCACGTTCCGGCCGTCGGTGGGAGCACCGATCGGGTGGAGGCGGTCCGCGAGCCCCGCGTCGGCGAAGTGGGCCCGGACGGCCGAGAGGTCTGAATCGAGGACCTGGAGGACGCCGCCGGGCTCTTCGGCGAACAGGGCGCGAAGCGGCGCCTCGCCGAGGCCGGTCACGTCGACGTCCAGGCCGCCCCGGCTGGCGAAGGCCATCTCACAGAGGGTCACCATCAACCCGCCGTCAGAGCGATCGTGCCATGCCTGGAGGAGTCCATCCTGATGGCAGGCCATCATCGCCCGCCAGAGCCCCTTGAGCCACGCCGGATCGTCGAGGTCGGCGGGGGTCTGGCCGAGCTGCCCATAGACCTGCGCGAGCGCGCTCGCGCCCAGCCGGCCCTGGCCGAGGTCGACCAACAGCAGGCTGCTGGGCCCCTGATCGCGGACCAGCTGCGGCGTCAGCGTCGGACGGACGTCCGGCACCGTGGCGAACGCCGAGACGATGAGCGACAGCGGGGCGACCACCTTGCGCTCAGCGTCGCCGTCCTGCCAGACCGCGCGCATCGACATGGAGTCCTTGCCGACCGGGATGTTGATGCCCAGCGCAGGGCACAGCTCCATGCCCACCGCGCGGACGGTCTCATAGAGGATCGCGTCCTCGCCCGGGTAGCCCGCCGCACACATCCAGTTCGCTGAGAGCACGACGCGGTCGATGTCGCCGATCGGCGCGGCCATCAGGTTGGTCAGGGCCTCAGAGACCGCAAGGCGACCCGAGGCCGGGCCGCTCAGCAACGCGACCGGCGGGCGCTCGCCCATCGCCATCGCCTCACCGGTCGACCCGGTGAACGTCGTCGTGGTCACCGCCACGTCGGCCACAGGCACCTGCCAGGGGCCGACCATCTGGTCCCGCACCACCTGACCGGTGATCGAGCGGTCGCCGATGGTGATCAGGAACGCTTTGCTGGCCACCGTCGGCAGCCGCAGCACCCGGTAGGTCGCCTCCCGGAGGTCGACGCCAGACAGGTCCACCGCCGCCCGCCGCGGCGACACAGACGCCGCGGTCCGGTGCATCCGCGGCGGCTTGCCGAACAGGACCTCCATCGGGAGATCGATGGGCACGCCCTCCAGCAGCGCATCGCCCAGCCAGAGGTGCTCGTCCGCGGTCGCCTCACCGACGACGGCCCACGGCGCCCGCTCGCGCTCACAGATCGCGGCGAACCGGTCCAGGTCCGCAGGCGTGACGGCCAGCACGTAGCGCTCCTGGGCTTCGTTGCACCAGATCTCCATCGGAGACATGCCCGGCTCGCCGTTGGGGATCGCGCGAAGGTCGAACCGCCCGCCCCGGCTGGCGTCCGAGACCAGCTCCGGGAACGCGTTGGACAGACCCCCGGCGCCGACGTCATGGATCGAGCAGATCGGGTTGGCAACACCGAGCGCCCAGCAGCGGTCGATGACCTCCTGGCAGCGGCGCTCGATCTCGGGATTGGCCCGCTGGACCGAGGCAAAATCCAGGTCTGCAGCAGACGATCCGGTGGCCATCGAGCTGGCCGCGCCTCCCCCCAGGCCAATCAGCAGCGCCGGACCGCCCAGCACGATGAGCTTCGCGCCCGCCGGGATCCGCAGCTTCTCCACCAGGCCGTCTTTGACGTTGCCGTACCCCCCCGCGATCATGATCGGCTTGTGGTAACCCCGGACCTCAGGCCCCTCAGCGCCGTCGATCTGCGCGGTGAAGGTTCGGAAGTAGCCGGTCAGGTTGGGGCGGCCGAACTCGTTGTTGAAGGCCGCGCCGCCGATGGGCGCCTCCAACATGATCTCCAGCGCCGACGCCATCCGCGGTGAATGTCCCAGCGGAACCTCCCAGGGCTGCGGCGCGCCAGGCAGGTGCAGATCGCTGACCGAGAAGCCCGTCAGCCCCGCCTTGGGCTTCCCCCCCCGACCGGTGGCGCCTTCGTCCCGGATCTCCCCGCCGTTGCCAGTGCCCGCTCCAGGATGCGGAGAGATCCCCGTCGGGTGGTTGTGCGTCTCTACCTTCATCAGCAGGTGGGTCGGCTCGTCATGGGTCCGATAGACCCGATCGGCGTCCGGATAGAACCGAGAGACCCTGAACCCTTCCGTCACCGCGGCGTTGTCCTTATACGCCGACAGCACCCGCCCCGGATGGGTCCGGTGGGTGTTCTTGATCATCGAGAACAACGAACGATCCTGATCTTCACGGTCCAGCGTCCAGGACGCGTTGAAGATTTTGTGACGACAGTGTTCAGAGTTCGCCTGCGCGAACATCATCAATTCGACGTCCGTCGGATCTCGTCCCAGCCGACCGAACGCGTCGGTGAGGTAGTCGATCTCGTCTTCCGCCAGCGCGAGGCCCAGATCCGCGTTGGCGTGCACCAACGCGTCCCGTCCCCCGCCGGTCAGGGGCACCGTCCCCAGCGGGGCAGGCGCGTGGGTCGCGAACAGCGCTGCAGCGTCGAACAGATCGGAGAGGATGGCCTGGGTCATCCGGTCGTGGACGAGCGGAGCCGCGATGGCCCGCTGGTTCGCATCGAGGGCGGGCGAGAACTGGTAGACCACGCCCCGCTCGATCCGGCGCACCGCCTCGATGAGGCCGCAGTTATGGGCGATATTCGTCGCTTTTGATGACCAGGGGGAGATGGTCCCCGGCCGGGGGACGACCACCACGCCGCCGGTGGGCAGCCACTGCACGCGCTCGCCTTCGCCATACGCCAACAGCGCGGACAGCGTCTGCTGCTCGTCGTCCTCAAGCATGCGCGCGGTGTCGACGAAGTGGATGAAGGTCGCATCGACGCTGTCGACGGGCACGCCCAGATCACGGAGGGTCGCGCAGAGCTTGTGAGCGCGGAAGGGGGACAGCGCAGGGCCACCAGACAATGTCAGCATCATGACCTCCCAACAGGCGGGGCAGCACCGTAACCGCAGCCGCCCCCCCCGGCGAGGTCAAGGCAGAAAAGCCCACATTCAACCAAGGCCCTGCATCATCGCGGCTCACCGCGAGGCCTGAAGCTGCCTCGCGACGCGCTCAATCTGGCGTCCCAGCGGAGAATCTCCCGCGATCTTGAGGTTGCGGGCGATCTGTCGGGCTTCGTTGAGATAGTGCTGCGCCGCGCCGCGATTCTTCGCGCGAAGCGCATCGTGCGCTTGCTGACACAACAGCGCCACCAGCGACACGCGATCCGTCACCTCTGACGTCGCCGAAAACGTGTCTGCCCGGCTGTCGAAGGGTTGGAGGCTCGCCCAGGTGTCGCCGCTCCCATCAACCGCGGTCCCCAGCGTTTCGACCGACCGTGCGCGGCGGATCGCCTGAGACGCGGCCTGACCAAAGGGGCCGAGCACCGACAGCGGATCGGTCGACGCTGGCGGCCCGAGCTGACGCAGCACCACCGCACAGGAGGCCGGCCGGTTCACCGCATCGACCGCCACCAGCGACGTGCACAGCGGCCACCACCGGCGCGGGGCATCGTCCAGCGCAGGGCCGCTCATATACTCCATCAATAGCTCGCCCATCGCACGCGCCCGGAAGGGACGTCGACCGGTCAAGAGCTCGAGGAACAACACACCCAGGCTGAACAGATCGGCGCGGTGATCGACCTTCGAGGCGTCCAGCATCTGCTCTGGGGCTGCATAGTTCAACGTCCCCATGATCGCTCCGGTGCGGGTCAGGCCCGCCGCTCCGGTGTCCTTGACCAGGCCGAAGTCTGCGACGCGAGGCACGAAGGTCTGCCCCTGCTGGTCGAGCAGGACGTTGCCAGGCTTGAGATCGCGGTGGATCAGGGTCTGCTCATGGGCCGCGCCCACCCCGGAGACGACGGCGCGGAACACCGCGACCGCTTCTGCCTCGGTGAGGCGGCGCTCCTTCAGGAGCGTATCGAGCGATGGCCCCCGCACCAACGGCATCACCAGCCCCAACACGCCGTCCTGTTCGAGGGTCTCAAAGACCGGCAGCAGGTTGGGGTGGGTGAGCTGCGATTGGGCCTGACCCTCGCGGCGGAGCCGGGCACGCAGGGTGTCGCCGGCACGGGTCAGCAGCTTCACCGCCACGTGCGCAGATCGATCGGGGGAGGTCGCCGCCCAGACCTCTGCCATGCCACCTTTGCCGAGGCGATGGGAGAGGACATAGGCGCCGAACGTCTGTCCTGGTACAGGTCGCATGGGCGCAGCGTACCGCATACTGCATTCCAACGGGCTCAACGAGGGGGGCTTGAGGAGAATTTCTGGCTTTTCCTGCCCGGGGGGTCATGCTCGCGCGACAGGATTCCGTCTCTACAAACACAGAGAGTGTCTGTGTACCCTGAGATCTGAAGAGAGGAGGCCATTATGGCAATGACCGTTCGTACCAACTTGTCCGCGATGAGCGCATATTCTTCCCTGAACTCGAGCCAGAGCAGCCTGACCGGCTCTCTGGAGCGCATCTCTACCGGATTGCGTATCAACCGCGCTGCTGATGATGCCGCTGGGCTCGGTGTCGCAACCAAGCTCAACGCCCGCGCGACCTCGGTCGAGCAGGCCATGCGTAACGCAAACGATGGCATCAGCCTCATCCAGACCGCGGAAGGCTCCACCAACGAGGTCTCCAACATCCTCGTCCGGATGCGCGAGCTGGCCGTCCAGAGCTCCTCGGGCACCCTGAGCGACGAAGACCGGACCTTCCTCAACGATGAGTTCAGCCAGCTCAGCCAGGAGATCGGCCGGATCGCCTCGGTCACCGAGTTCAACGGCATCAACCTGGGCGACGCATCGGCCACCCAGGTCTCCGCACAGATCGGCATCAACAACGCGACCACCTCGCGGGTCACCATCTCCATCGGAGACCTCCGCGCCACCGCGCTCGGCGTCGCCGGCTCAAGCATCAACCTCGCGAGCGCGACCGCCGCACAGGGCGCCATCGACGCCATCGACTCCGCCATCGACTCGGTCAACGCCTACCGGTCGTCCTACGGTTCCGTGCAGAACCGCATCGAGAGCTCCCTGTCCAACTCGCAGACCTACCTCGAGTCGCTGCGTTCTGCAGAGAGCCAGATCATGGACGCCGACTTCGCCAAAGAGTCGACCGAAATGACCAAGAACCAGATCATGCAGCAGGCCGGCGTCGCCGCCCTCGCCCAGGCGAAGTCCATCAACCAGTCGGTCCTCTCGCTGCTCGGCTGAGCCGAACACCCTGAAGACCACACCCTGAAGACCCCCCCCGCCATGGCATCCGCCATGGCGGGGGGTGCCCGTTGTGGTTCACATCTGAACATCATACCGGCTTGCGATCCGCGGCACGCCACACCAGACTGTTCACATCCTAAAACCCGGAGCACGGATGCGTTGGTGGGTGTGGATGAACACAGCTGGCCTGGTGGGATGCGGAGGGGGCGGCGGCAGCTCCCTCACAGAGACATTCACCGACATCATCGCCGGCGGCGCGACAGCGCCTGCGCTCCAGGTCTCGCCGTCCATTGTCGACTTCGGCGAGGTCCCCTTCGGCGGGCGCATCATCCAGGAGCTGATCGTCGAGAACCGAGGGGATGAGCCGCTATCGGTGCTGTGGATGGAAACCACTCTGGATCTGGACGTCTTCTCCCATAACGTCCGTCGGGGGGAGACGTTCCCGCTTCCCCTCGATCCGGGCGAGACGTGGTCGTTTGAACTCACCTACATCGCGATTGAACCCAACGCAGGAGGCGACATTCAGCTCCGTACTCACGATGAACAGGTTTATGTCGATGTCTTTGGAACCACTCCGTCCTCCTGATCGGCCCGACCCGGATCGACTCCGGTGCACTTTCACAGGGCGGTATCGGCCTCAGCGCGTCACCCGACCTGCCGATCACGACAAAACCCCAACCGATCACGACATGGGATCAACGGACGGGAATTGATTGGTATGACACAGGTGCCATCGTGTATTGAGGGAACCCATGAACCGAACACCCATCTTCCTCGGTGCCCTGTTGTTCAGCGGCGTGAGCGTCACCGTCGCGGCCAGTGGCGGCGGCACGACCTCTGAAGACGGCGCCTATGTCCCCAGCACCGTGGAGATTCAGTACAGCGTCTGCGTCCAATGCCACGGCGCACATGGCGAAGGCCGCCCTGAGCTGGGGGCGCCGCGCATCGGCGACCTGGACACCACGTATATTCAGAACCAGCTGACCGCCTTCCACCAGGGCGCGCGCGGCGCACGTGCAGATGATGAGAAGGCGCTTCCCATGGGTGCTGTTGGCCGCGGGCTGCCCGAAGGCATCATCCCGGAGCTGGCTGCCTTCGTCAACGCGCTGGACCCAGCGCCGCAGCCCCCCGGCGTGTCCTCCGCGCGCGGCGCAGCCCTGTACAAGAAGTGCGTGACCTGCCATGGCGCCGCTGCAGAGGGCAAACCCGCGCAGCTCGCCCCGAAGCTGGTGCACCAGGATCCCGAATATCTGACCCGACAGCTCCAGCACTACCGCGACGGGGTTCGCGCACAGGGCCTCGCAGCCGTGATGGCCATCCAGTCAGCCGGGCTGACCGACGCGGATATCGACGCGCTGGTCACCCACATCGGCTCGCTCCGACCGCCGCTGCCGCCCCTTGACAACCCGCCGGTCACCCGAACAGAGAAAGAGGGCCTCGACGCCTGGGACGACATCTACAGGGTCGCCACCCACCCACGGTGTATGAACTGCCACCCCGACGGGGACGCTCCGATGCAAGGCGATGATAGTCATGTGCACATCTACGGCATCACCCGGTTCTCTCCGCTGGAGGGCGTCCACTGCAGCACCTGCCACGCCCCCAGCGCGGTCGGCGACGGGC
>JBCBLB010000328.1:0-10605 GCA_038520555.1 Myxococcota bacterium
ACCAGCGGCATCGACCCGACGTCGGGTCGATGCCGCTGGTTGAGCCATAGTAGACGTAGATGGCGCCGTTGTTGTTCGTGACCGATTCCTCACCGATCGCTCCGACGACGATGTCGGCATATCCGTCATCATCAACGTCTCCGGCTTCACTTATCCCCCAACCGAAGTCCAGGCCCTCGAACGCATCGGATGCGCCGATCTGCTGCTCGTCCTGCAAGCCCGAGCGCGAGCCGTAGTAGACGTAGATGAACCCGATGTCGTCTTCTCTGTGCGCGCTGATGAATGCATCAGGGATGCCATCGGCGTTGATGTCGCCCCCTTCGCTCACTCGGGAACCAAAGGACTCCCCATTTGAACCATCGGAAAGCGAGAATATCTCCTGGTCGTCTTGAAATCCCGATGAGGAACCATACAACAGATATGCCTGTCCGCCTGTCTCAACGTTCGTCGCCGCACCCACCAGCAGATCGGGATACCCGTCGTCGTTGATGTCTCCAACGCCTGATAACGACGTGCCAAAGGCAAGACCGATGTCCTCAGCAAAGAGCTGTTCACCAGTGAAGTTACCTGTTATTGAACCGAAGTATAGATAAATACAACCTGAGTTTTCGGATTGATCATCATTAAGGTGGGAACTAATGATGAAATCGTCCAACCCATCTTCATCGAGATCACCAACACCAGTCAGTGACTTTCCGTAACTGTCTGATCGCTTTACACCCGAGTCTACAATTCGAGTGTAGTCACCTGATAGTCCAGAAGCAGAACCATAGTAAAGGTATGCCGCACCAGTAAGATTTTCACCAGAAGCGTCATCTCCAATTAGAATATCGGCATAACCATCACCATCTACGTCGCCTGCGACAGAAAAGCTGCTGCTGAACTGCCTTGTATCCAGCTCTGGATCTGGTGCCTCGATTCTCCTGATTGGTTCCGGAACAGCCGCGGTGCGATGAACTTGACTGGGTACTCTGCTCTGCTTGTGCGCGCTCTGGAGATTCCCTGGCTCACATGACAGTAGAGTGATGAGAAAGAGCATGGGAGACGTTACTCACTTTCTTCTTCTTCGAAGGTTTCGAAGGTGCATGTCCCTTCCCAGTCAGTTTCACCCTGGAGAAAGTCTGACCAGCACCGCATCAGCTCTGGAACAAACCGCCATGCATTCGGATCAATCTCACCCGGATCAAGGACATCGAGTTCAACTTCATGAGGGTAGTCTTCGCCGTCGTGTACTGTTCCGATCAGTCCTGAGTTGTACTCCCATTTCTTCGGCTTTCGGGGCATCCTGATCTCCTCGTTGTGGAGGAATTACCAGAATGACGCTCATACACAAAATTTACTACACTCTCGGCGTTTCGGAAAGGATCGTCCTGTGCGGTGGCTGGTGTGGACCACGATGCAAGGGCCATCAACAAGATGAGGGAAGTCGACGGTGTTAGACGATGAGTATAGACGTTGGACATATATCTGTACACCCTGAGGATGAAAGTGATGCTCATGATTCACCATGGATGTATCATGATTACTGACAAGACCAATGTTATGCCGCATTTTTGCGATCATCGCGGAGAGTCGGGACGAAGCAGAGCCCGAAGGGCATTCTGTTCCGCATCGATGGCGACCTGAGGTTCGATTCGAGAGATCCAGATGGGTCTCCATCCCTCCCTGCGCATGTTTCTCTGCCCCTGGGCCGCTGATGGCTCCGGGGCGATGCGGCTGGATTGATGGTGCCCGCGCTGCGCGCTTACTTCGGTGATAGGGGAAGGACGTTCCGGATTCGCTCCAACCGGAACGTCCTTCGTGCTTCTCGGAGATGACAGTACGCGTCCACCTTTCGAGACTTCAGCTTGAGGACCGTGATCTGTCGACGTGTTGTGAGGGAACCGACGGTTTTGAACGATGTATAGTCAATCTCAACCGTTGTACCCTGTTCCATCGCCGCCTGGAGTTGTTCGCGGACGCCCTGTCGGCTCCGCGGCGCCGACTCGCCGGCTGCGATCAGGTCTTGAAGCGCTGAGACCGTGGGGACGCCGTCCGGCGTGACGTGAGGGAGCATATGGCGGAAGATGGCCAGCGTGGCGCGGGCGTCTGCCAGCGCCCGGTGCGCCCCATGGTGCGGCAGCCCGATGCGCTTTGCGATGGCCTGCAGCCGACAGCTGGGCAGGCGGAAGATGTGGCGGGCCATGTCCAGAGTGTCCACCACTGCCGCCGGCTGGGGCGCCGGGGCATCGAGCCGGGCGCACTCCGCAGCCAGAAACCCCAGATCGAAGGGGGCGTTGTGGGCCAGCAGCACCGCATCGGAGAACAACGGCCGGAGCCAGGGGAGCACATCGGCGAACGTCGGGCTGTCCGCGACCATCTCGTCCCGGATACCGTGGATGGCCTGAGAACGTAGGGCGATGGGGCCATCAGGGTAAATCAACGCCGACCGCTCCGTTCGGACTCCGGTGCTGGGCTCATAGCGGCTCAACCCAACCTCGATCACCCGGTCGTCTGCGTCGTATGCCAACCCTGTGGTCTCAAAGTCCAGCGCCAGGAGCGGGACGGCGTCGGCAGGATGGTCTAAAATGTCGGTCATCACTCGGTCTCAGCGTTCGGATCGATCGGCGGGAGCAGCCAGCTCGGGAGCCCCGGAGGCGTCAGCTGGTTGTCCCCGTCGTGGTCGATCCATATCGGATTCGTGATGGCGTAGGGGAGGACCGGGAAGGCCCGGGGGATGGGCACCAGGGGCGGCAGAATGTCCTGAATCAGGGCGCTGTCGAGATCCTGAAGGACCTCGGTGACCACGTCCTGGAGCTGAATCGGGGGGATCTCGACCGGGTTGAACACCGGCCCCATGTCGTCATCCCCGATGGCCACCACCACATACCAGCTGTCCTTGCTCGGCTCGACCAGCACCGTCTCCGAGAAGTCGATCACGTTTCCCGTCGGCTCCTCAATGAGGAACTCCTCGATCAGGGTCCCATTCTCAATCAGCTCGATGCGATCGACGGTGAACCAGGACGGGCTCTGGACCTCAATGTACAGCTCGACGGTGTCGGTGTCGGTGACATCGCTGCCGGGCCCGAGCTGGTCATCTCCGTTGGCGTAGAACCGGATGAACGGTCCATAGCTGGCCACCACCCGCCCGTCCCGGACCGCCCGGGCGATGTCTTCTTCATCGAGATAGGCGGGGTCGTCGGTATCTGCAGCCACGAAGTTTCGAGGGCAGCCCGCCTCGGTGCTGGTCTTGCCGTGGGTGTCCGAGTTGGCCAGAACCGTATACCGAAAGCCCAGGTTGTTCAACGCGAACCAGTCGTCAATCTGGCCCTCGTGGCCGAAACCCAGCCGATAGGTCCCGTCGATGAGCGCCTGCTGCTCTTCCATCGTTCGGCTCACCAGATCGTATCCGCTCACCGCGTTCGGGTCGCTCAGGTACGCATCCAGCTCCGGCTGCGTCGGCGCCCGGATCAGCTCCAGCCGCTTGGCGTTGAGCATCTCCAGCGCGTCGATGTTCGTCGAGAAGTTGTCGATCGTCAAAAGGGGGTTGAGCACCTCATTGAGCACGTTCTGCTCGAACACCAGCTCGCCAGGCTGGCCGAGGTAGGTGTTCAGGGCGAACTGATCGAAGTAGCCAAGGATGCCGTCGCGCGGATGGCCGATGAAGACGATCGGGTCGATCCCGCCCGGCATCCCCAGATCCCGGAACCCGTCGATGATCTCGTCCGGTGTCAGGCCCGTCCAGTCCAGCGCCAGCCCGCCTTCGCTCAAATAGTCGTGCAACAACGGGAACCCCAGAAAGTGGCCCACCTCAATCGTGCTCACCTCTAAGCCCACCGCAGACTTCACCCACGGCTCCATCTCCATCCGCTCGATCACGGGAGCAAAGTCTGTTATCGCGTCATGATCGGTGCTGGAGAAGAACTCGACGCCCTCACAGACCATCGTGATCACCCGATCCTCCAGGCGGACGCCAGAGTCAAACGATGGGCTGGAGTGGACATGAAAGTCGGCGCCCACCCAGCCGGTGGTGTCGACGCTTCGGGTGATCGCAAGCTCCAATTCGACCGTCTTCTCCGGCCCGATCTCGAACACGCTTGAGGTGCCGAGCTCGTACTCGATGCCCCGAGAGGCGACCGCGAAGTATTCACCCGGTGGAAGGACCACCTGACCCGAACCCTCCGGTGCGAACACCACCTCGGCGGGTTGGCCGCCGATGAAGCTGTCGCCCAGCTCCGGGATCAGGACCCGTTCGCCGTCTTCACGGAAGAACGTCACTTTCGATGGGATTGGGAGGCCGCTGCCATCGACGACGTCGAAGACCACGCTCGCTGGCTGCGGCGACGACAGCGTCAACTCCAGCGCGTCGCCTTCGTTGACGGTGATGGGCACCCGCTCGGAGAGCGGTCGGCCACGACCATGCACCTGAAGTTCATAGTCCCCAGGTGGGATCGTCCCCCCGAAGGAGCCGTCCTGCCGCGGATCGTCGCCGATGTCGGTGGTCCACTCGGTATAGGGCAGCGCCTCTCCCGCGCGGTACGCGAAGACCTGCACCCCCGACAGCGCAACATGGGTGCCAGACTCCAGGACATGGCCGCTGACGGCGCCGGTGGCGTCGCCTCGTGCTTCAAGGAGGTGCTCCAGGGCGCTCCCCACGTCGCCACGGCCGATGGTGAAGTAGCGGTCATAGTACAACTGTGTGCCCGATGGGAACCGCTGCGGGCTTCCATCACCCGCCTGGCCCGCGCCCACCGCCACCGTCTGCGAGGCCGTGAACAGCGGGACGAACATCTTCCCCGACGCCGGGATCAGCCCATAGCTGGTGTTGTCTCCCGCGCCGGCCAGGTAGTCGACCGGAATCGGCGATTGGAAGGTGTTCACCCCCTCCTCAGACAGCTCGAAAACGTAGCCCTCTTCGTCAAAGCCGATGCCCGGGGCGAAGACGTTCAGGCTCCCGCCCTGGAGGAAGAAGTCCCCCAGCACGCCCCCCTCCTCCAGCGCGAGGGTCAAAATGTCCAGCGTCTCTTCAGAGGTCAGCGCCGGCGCCGACTGATCCATCGAGGCGTCGCAGGCGCTGCTGTCGTCGTTTGGACCATAAATCGCATAGGTTCGGACCAACACCGCCGGGGTGCCGGGCTCCAGGATGTAGTCGGTTCGAATTCGGAAGTCCCCGCCGCCGAGCAGCAGCCACAGCCCGCCGAGGAGAGAGATGAACGGCTCGGCCGGTCCCTCTGCACAGACGATCGCAGGGCCCCCGTCGCTGCCGTCTGCGATCAGCTCTACCTTTCCGACGGCGCGGGGGTTGCTCTGGAGTTCGGTCGGGTTGTAGGGATGCGCCCGCGCGATGTTCAGGTTGACCGTCGGAAACAACTCGCCCAGCAGATCGTTTCCATGGCCCTGGGTGTACCGCGGATCGTTTCGCTGAAGATCGGCATCGATGATGCTGCCGCCGGTCGTATGGGGGCCGAAGCTGGGACGTTCGCCACGAATCGCCACCCGGATCCGATCGTTCTCCAGGACATAGTCCCCCGGAACCGCGATCGCTTTCGGACCGCCGATGCCCTGGGTCAGTGAGTCCATCTGGTAGGCACGGGCGAAGGGTACATCTTCGGCACAACCAGCCAGAGAGAGCAAGATCAAGTGGACAGATTTACTGCACATAGAATATCCCGCAGGTGACGCACCCCTTATTCCCTCCCGCTCGGATAATCCATGTCGTTCGTCTGGACGCTCCTCTGCATGGCTTCGGTCCTCGCTGCCCCCCCGACGGCACAGGACAACCCCGACGATCCGAAACAGAAGAACCGGTTTCCTGCTCCCGATCCATACCTTCAAGCCCATGTCTGGGCGACGCTTTATGATGGCGACACCGATCGCACGGCCGATCCGGCTGGGTATGGCGACCCCGAAGACGACCCCGGCTTTAAGATTCGACGGGGCCGCGTCGGCTTCACCGGACAGAACGAAGAGTGGCTGTATGCCGTTATCGTCGGACAGTCCGCTCCGTTCGATGGGCTCGCTGCGGTCAACACGCCCCGAATCGACGTCGTCGACGCCCACGCCGGGTGGTCACCCGTCGACAACCTCTGGTTGGTCGCCGGTGTCCAGAAGGTGCCGGTCTCTCGCGAGCTGATCATGAGCTCTCAGCGGCTCGCCCTCGTCGAGCGCTCCGCCGCCTCCGAGTGGCTGATTCCGGGTCGAGATACCGGTTTTCTGGCAAACTATCAGATCGGCAGTGAGACGATGTACGGTCGGCTGTCTGCAGGCGTCTTCAACGGCAACCGTTCGCTCATCACCGATGACAACCTGGGGAAGCTCCTCGCCGTTCGGGCCGAGTTCGTCTCCGGGGATGCCAACCCGTACTACACCTTCGGCGTGGTCGAAGGGGTGACCTTCGCCATCGCCGCGGACTTCTGGCGAGACGATGATGTCGCCACAGACACCCTCGGCGCCGGGGTGGACCTGATGCTTCGGGCCGGGGCGGTCTCCTTCACCGCGGAAGCCCGCGTCGCAGACCTCGCACCCGATGACACCACCATCAATGAGCCCGCCGTCCTGGCGCCGATTCGGCAGATCGGCGCCCTCGCCCAGATCGGCTACACCATCGGCTCCTTCGAACCCGCCGCCCGGTTCTCTCTGTTTGATGATGACACCGACCTCGATGACAACGGGGATGTCGGCGATGTCCTCGTCGGCATCACCTATGGCGACCGCTCCGCACGAAACCGCATCGGCGGCGGCTTCGTCCATCGCATCGAGTTTCAAGGCGCGCAGACCAACAATGACACCCTGCGCCTGTGGTGGCTGCTTCGCATCTGATGGGACCTTCGGATGAAGATCGCTACTCGATGTAGCCCAGGGTCTTCAACGCTTCGAGCGTCTCGGGTGATAACTGCACCGCGTCCTCACCGGTGATGCCAGCCGGGACCGCCGCCTCCCAGGCCTCCTTCGCGGCCTGGATGTCCGAAGCCCGGTCCGAAAGCGGCGTCTGCTCTCCCGGATCGGCCACGAGGTCGTAGACCGTTGGGGTGTCCGTCTGCCAGATCCCTTTGGTGATCCCATCCGGGGAGAAGGCGATCTGACCCTCTCGCTGAGAGACGAGCGGCAACGATGCATCCGCTGCGGTCGGCCAGGTATGCTGTATCCCCAGCGCCCCCGTCACGATCGCGGGGACGGACGTGATGTTCAACGTCTCGGGAAGGGCGCCACGGTCGATCATCAGCGGCACATGGGTCAGCGGCTCATGGACCATTCTGCCATGGCCGAACTTGCCATGCTCCCCCAGCATCTCGCCGTGGTCCGAGGTCACCACAATCAGCGTCTCTTCACGATGTTCGCCCAGCGCCGCGATCACCTCGCCGACCAGCGCGTCGGTGTCTTCGACCACCGCGTAGTATCCTGCTCGATATGCAGCGCTGACGCCTTCTCTCTGTCCCCGCTTGGCCGCTCCGATGCTCAGTCCCAGCCGCCCCTCGAACCAGTCCGCCGTCACCGACCAGCGCTTCTGGGCGTCCTCTGAGGGTTTCAACGGAGAGTGTGGCCCGAGCAGGTGCACATACGCGTAATGTCGCCGCCCATCTCCCCAGGTCCGGTCGACATGTTCCTTGAACAGCCTCGGCAGCGCTGGGTCCATGGTCCGCTTCCAAACGTCAAATCCGCGATCAAAGCCCAACCCCTCGGCGAGGTAGGGGTTGGTATAGATCCCGAAGGTGCCAAACCCGGCGTCCTGGAGGACGGACTGAAGCATGGGCGCCTGCGGCAATTGGGGGTACCGACCGATGCGACCGGTGGGAAGATCCCAGCCATGCTGACGCACGGGCATCCCGGTCATCAACGCCGTCACGCTGGGCACAGTCCAGGTCCCCGATGCCCACGCCCGCGCGACCGCGTCCCCCCGCGCAGCGATGGCGTCCAGGTTCGGAGTCTGTGATTTGTCGATCGCATCGGCACGGAGCGTGTCAATCACGATCACGACCGCATGCCGGGCTGTGGGCTCCAGAGGCGGCGCAGGCGAGGGGACCGCAGAGGCGTCATCTGGAGGGGAGGGAGAGAAACAGGCGAGGAACGCGAAGAGCATCATGGCCCTGTTTTATCCGATCAGCCGCCCACCTTCTGCGTGGGGCGCGCTGCGCGTCGCTTCGCTTCGGCTTTGTGGACCTGCTCCAGGATCTCCCGTTGCTCTGCGGCCATCCGCCGAGGCGCGCCCCAGCGCATCGACCAGGCCAACAACAGCGTCCATCCCCCCAAGCGGAACAGCTGCTCGGAGATGTCCACGAAGAACGACGCTGTGTCGTATCCCAACCACAACCCCTGCCTCACCCACACCCAGAGCTGGAGGCTGAAGAGGTCCACCCCATGGCTGAGCGCAAACAGCCCGAGGCCCCCAAGCAGCGCCCATCGGTAGGGCTGATCCCGCTCCAGCGTCCCCGATGCTGCGATCACCACGCTGCTGATCAGGGCGCCGCCGCCGAGCCAGCCGAGCATCGGGAGCGGAATCAGGCTCCATGAGCGCCAGTCGCTGCTGTGCCGTCTCACCCCAAGCATCACCAGCATCGCGATCACCGACCACTGCGCCCAGACCTCGACCCCCCGAAGATCCACAAGCGGCCCCAGCCACCGCGGGACCAACTCCGGGAACCAGGACAGCTGACCGAGGGCCACCATCGCGGTGAGCAGCACCACGGCCCCCCATGACCGGACCTGCGACCGCACACCCCCTCGGCCAATGCGGACCATCGCGATGATGATCCCGACCGTCCAAGGCAAGATTTGAAGAGCGGCTTCATGCTCCAGCAGCCAGTCGATGCGCATACCCCCTTTGTAAGCACCGAACAGAACGCCGCAACCATCACCGCCGCGAACAAAGCCACGGCCACAGGTCAGTCGTTGAACGAGAACGTGCCATCGATCAACTCACGGAAGAGCCGAACATGCGCCTTGGATATCGGTAGATCGCACAGCTCCTCGATCCATCCCCACTGACCAAACGGGTTGACCTCAAGAAACACATGGCGTCCGTTGGGCGTCAGGATGAGATCGATGGCGCCGTAATACAGCCCAAGCGCTCGGACCAGGCGGACGCAGCGACGGCGAACCTCTTCGGGAAGGGTGTGGGGCCGATACGGCGTGTTGTCGAAGTCGTACCGACGCCAGTCATGGCGGGACGCTTCGCTCTGTTGCGAGTGAATCTCCGCCGCATGAACCTCGTTTCCAACCACGGTCACCCGAAGCTCGACGTCCTTGGGCACATAGGCCTGCCAGATGCTCGGGCAGGCCTGGATCGCGCGATCCTCAAGGTCCGAGAGGTCGACCGGCGCGGTGTAGAGATACCGCCCCTCCTCCTGGGTGTCGCGGGTCCAGCCGATGTGGAAGCCCTTCACGATCATCCGGCCTTCTGTGCGCTCGAACAGTTCGCGGACAGCGGCCGGATCGTTGCCGATATAGGTGAGCGGAACCGACCACCCCAGCTTTCGGGCCACCTCAAGCTGGTATGGCTTCATCGACGCACGATCCCCCTGTCGGGGATCACAGACAATCGGCGCCGCGATGGTCGACCACACCCCGCGGACGAAGTACCGCGTCTCCGTGTTGATGAAATTTCGAATCTCGGGGTTGGGTGTGGTGGTCGGCGCATGGAGCGTCGACGGCCGACGGTACCAGAGGACCCCCACACGATCGAGGTCGAGCTGTGTGTCATCTCCACGCACCGTGAAGCGTTGACACCGATCACCGTCCATCCAGAAACCCGCCTGTTGCCGCGTGGGAACACGGCCCGGATCCCAACGACGCCAGGACATCCCCGCATCTTCAAGATGGGGAAGGAGGCGATCTGTTGTCGGATCGTCTGGGGTGGTGATCACGAGGACATCGCAGCGCTCTGTCATCTCTCTGCCCCGGCTACATCAAGACGTGTGGCATGATGAGCGCGCCACGGGTCCTGGTCTCTTCATGGATGAAGACTTCGACGTCTGCGTACTCTTCCAGCTCAAGCTCCTCTCCATCATCGGCGCGGATCGCCGGCTCGACTGAACCACGTGCCACCTGAACAATCGCAGAGGTGCCGTTTTCAAACGTGATGTAGAAGTCGTACCAACGCGCTTCGTTCACCGTGTCGTCCGAGATCCCGAACGCGTCACCGGTCGACCCGAAGTCTGACCACCAATCCGAGACGTCCTCGCCGCTGGTTCGATCGCCTGCTGCGATGAGTCCTCCGGCATACTCCAGAATCGTCGCGAACCGCTCGCGGTCCAGCTCGCCGAAGCCTTCCAACGGGAAAGAGCGGAAGTCAATCTCGCTCATTGAGGAACAGGGCTTGTCATCACTCTTCGTATCGGAGTAGCATCCATTCTCACCGCCGCCAGGGGCAATCCGGGGGGTGCATTGATTCTTCGAGGGTGAGCAGCAGATCGCCGATGCGGTCTCATCAATGGTCTCCTTCGAGACGCCTTTCTTCACCAGCAATGGCTCTGTGAACCGACCATCCGGGTGGAGCTGGATCTGCAGAAAGCCTGACGCGCCTGCGCTGATCGTGACCAGCGAGCCCATTGTTTTCGAGGTGTCGATGGGACCGTAGGTGACGGAGCCCACAAGCTCTTCTTCTTCGGCGATTGTCAGACCTGCCTCAAC
>JBCBLB010000016.1:0-34101 GCA_038520555.1 Myxococcota bacterium
CTGAGACAGCAGCGCCTCCAAACTGGACGGATCCAGGCTCCGAAACAGCGGCAGCGCAGACAGCGTCGAGACATCCAGAAGCATCACACAGACCTGAACAAAGAGACATCGCCAAGTCTACACCGTCGACGGCGCTGCCGTCACCGGCAGACGAAGCTGGCCTCACACTCTTCATAGAGCGCCGCACGGTCCCAGTACGCCTCACAGGACGCGGTGCGGATGTCGCTGACACAGATCGCCGCCGCCTCACCGTCATAGGTGCAGGCCCCTGACTTGCCCGTCGAATCCGCTGCCGAATCCGCTGCCGCAGCCATCGACGCGTCATAGACCGCGGTGAGATCCGAGATGCAGTCGTCCAACCCCTCGTGCTCACCGTCGAACTGCGCCCGGTAGCAGCGGCGCATCGTCTTACACTCCGCGACGGCACGCTCTGCGGCGAAGTCTTCCTCCGCAAGCGCACATCCCACCAGCACAAACAGGAACATCATCTGGAATACTCTTGTCATGTCAACAGTATAGTCATGTCAACAGTATAGTCCAATCAAGAATATCGTCCAAAAGAACCGGCTCAGCTCGCAGTCGGCGTATCGATGATCATCGTCACGGGCCCATCGTTGACGAGCTCAACCTTCATATCGGCCCCGAAGATGCCCCGCTCGACGGGGTGTATGCCTTCAGCGGACAGGGCGTCGCAGAACCGTTCATACAGCGGCTCGGCCAGCTCGGGGCGGGCAGCGTGGATGAAGCTGGGCCGGCGGCCTTTGGAGCAGTCGCCATAGAGGGTGAATTGTGAGATGACCAGGGCGCCATGGCCCATGTCCAGGGCCGAACGGTTCATCCGCCCCTGCTCATCGGCGAAGATGCGAAGGTTGGCGACTTTGCGCGCCAGCCAGCGAACCTCATCCGGGCCATCGTCTGGCGCAACGCCGAGCAGCAAGGTCAGTCCAGGGCCAATCTGGCCGACCACGTCACCGTTAACGGTGACCGAAGACATCGATGTTCGTTGAAGTATGACCCGCAAGCGAATTCCTCCTTCCCCGAGGGGGGGTGACACGGTACGTTGGAGAACGGCGACCTCTCCTTTCCTACATCCTCAAAGCACATCCCACCAATGACACTTCGACTGGATCTCCTCCTGGTCGACGATGATCAATTCGTCCGCGATGTCCTCGCGCGACTCCTTGAACGCCGCTTCTCCGTATGGTGCGCCGCATCGGCCGAAGAAGCGCTCGAGATCATCGTTGAACACCCTCACTTCGATGTCATCCTCTCTGACGTCATGATGCCGGGCCTGGGCGCCGAAGGGCTGCTGCCCCGACTGCCCGCACAGCTTCAAGAGCGGGTCATCTTCATGACCGGCGGCCTCGCCTTCGATGGCGTGCGACAGTTCCTCGACCGTGCGCAGCGCCCCGTCCTCATCAAGCCGCTGTCCGCGATCGAGATGTTCCAGACCATCGACGACCTGATCGGCGCTGAGGCCCCCAGCGTGCCCGTTCACGCCAAAACACGCGCCGCCGCCGGCTGAGCCGCGATACCCTGCGCATATGCGAATGCGCTCGTTCATCATCCTCGCCGCTCTCGTCTCCATCGCCCTCGCCTGCAGCGGAGCGCCGGAGATCGATGAAACACCCCCGCCCCCTCCAACCCCCGCGCCAGAGACACCACCGAAGCCGGACACAACCCAGAAACCGGCAGGGGTGGGGCCGCTGTGCCCCGATGATTTAGAACCCATCGAACAACGCCGCATCCCGGTGGAAGATGGGCTGGCCCTGATCGAGGTGAGCTGTGAGATGTTCGCCTATCAGGGGCGGTTCATCTACTGGTTGGAGCGCGATGGGCAGCGACAACCCGCTGTCGCCGGCGGCGGGCTGGATTTGTTGGGCTTCCCCGGCTTCGATCCCGCCGATCGGACCATCACCAACCTCAGCAAGTACCGTGGCCCCGGGGACTGCGGCGAATGGCTGAAGTTCAAGCTCGAAGGCGAGCGCTTCGTGCTCAAAGAACACCGCATCCGGGAATGCGACGACAACGCAGACTTCGACAACATCCCCTCTCCCGATCAGTGGCCCCTCGTCGGACCCAACGTCCATCGAAGACCATCCCCTCCGTGAACACCACAAAACCCAGGATTGCTCTTCTTTTTACACCGTTAGATGACAAATAACATCAAATCATATGATATTTATCATCGATTTTGATGACGGAGATCATCTATTTTTATGATAGACATCATCTATTCTCGGTGAAGGGTCTGAATGACTCCGCTGTCGAGGTCTTCGTGTCGGAGGGTGTGGGTTCCGAAGAGGAATCCGACCTGGGTGCGTCCGAAGGGATTGCCGAGTCCACCGGCGTTCATACACAGGCAATCGTTGATCTGTGTGAGCCCGGCGGATTCGTGGATGTGACCGCAGACCATGACGCCGTTGATTTTTTCGACGCGTTCTCGGATGGCGATGCTTCCGACGTTTCGTCCAGCGCCGCGGGCGAAGTCGAGGGGGGAGTTTGCGGGAGGGCAGTGGCTGATGAGGATGTCGACGTCGAGTGTTGGTCGCGCGCGCATCTGATCATCGGTCCATTCGTATGGGAATCCCCGCTTTGGGGGGTTTGTCCCGCCGAGCCCGCCGACGCGGAGCCCCCACATGTTGACGACGCGGTCGTCGATATTGTTGGGTTCAGAGAGGTTCTGCAGGTCGTGATTTCCGGGGACGTAGCAGATGGGCACATCGAGTGTCCGGACGGTTTCGAAGACCTTCCTGACGCGTCCGCGATATCGCTTGAGGCCCTTTGCGGTCCGCGCCCCTTTTCCTGCACATGCGATGTCACCGACCATGAGGATGCCATCGACCCCGACTTCCCGGATGCGCTCGATGACCTGGTCGAGTCGTTTGAAGTGCGCGTGCACATCGCCGATGACGGCGAGCCGGGGCGTCTGTTCGTTCATCTGCGCTTCCTGTCTTGGAGCCGCTCCCCAAGACGACCGGAGACGTGCCGAGAAGCGGCTCTGCCTGCTCCCTTGCCTGGTCTGGGAGCGGCGCGCTATCGTGGTCATCGTCCGGACAAGAGGGGGGGAAAATCAGCCGGGGCGAACGCTCATCAGGCCGAAGATGACCACGATACAGACGAGCTGCACGGCGGTACCGGTGACGAGTCGGGTGGAGGCCTGTCCGCCGTCCTGGACCATCTGCAGTTCTGCCTTGACGAATCGTCGTCCCATGGCCTCAATGGGTCCCCACAGCAGGATGGTGACCCAGATCCACCATGTGGTGGCCGGATACCCGACGAGGTACCAGAGGGCGAACCCGAGGAGGAGGTTGACGCGTCCGGCCCAGAGGATTCCGAACTCATGGCTGTATCGCACGAACCGGGCGATGTTGGCGTCGGTTCGCGCCTTGGCCAGGACCGCGACGAGGTTGACCAGGGCGATCACAAAGATGAGGTATGCCAGGGTACTGTGGGAGTGGATCAGTCCGATAAGCACAGCCGACCTCTTCGAAAGGGAGAGCAGGGGCTGATAGCCCGCCAGACCGCCGGTCGCCAACCGCTCACCGGGTGAGCCGCCGATAAATGCGCGGGAGCCGGGTGGGAAGGGCCTCAACGCGGTCGATGACCGTATACCCGTACTCCCCATACATCCTGGAGAGGTACTCCTGACCGTGGGGATCGACGGTGATACAGAAGGGGTGGATGCCCTGGGTCCGCGCCTCACGGAGCGCCATCCGGGTGTCTTCCTGGGCGTAGAAGTCCGCATAGTGGTCGCAGCCACAGTCCAGGGGCTTTCCGTCGCTGAGCAGCAGCAGCAGCTTGACCCGGGCCGGCCACGCCGCCAGCTTGCTCGTCGCATGCCGGATCGCGGCGCCGTCGCGGTTCTCCATCTTCCAGGAGATCCGGCCGACCCGCTCCGCGACCCGGCTGTCCCAGCGGTCGGTGAAGTCCTTGGCCACATAGAAGGCCACCGAGTCCCGGCCATAGCCGCTGAACCCATAGATCGCACAGGCGTCGCCGATGGCGTCCACCGCCTCGGCGATGAGGACCAGCGCCTCCTTCTCGACGTCGAGGACGCGCTTTCCGTCCGCGTTGGCGACCTCATTGGTCGATGAGGACATGTCCAGCAAGAACGCGACCGCGACGTCCCGCTCCTGGCGGAGCCGCCGGGTATAGATCCGCTCCGAAGGGCTGCCCCCGCTGCGGCGCTCCAGCCGGGCCGCGATCGCCCGGTCGATGTCGATCTCTTCGCCGTCCATCACCCCACGCACCCGTCGGATGGCCTCCGGGCGGAGCGCCTCGAACGCCTGGCGGAGCCGCCGGACCAGCGGGCCATACTCTTCGCGAACCCGCTGGACGAACGCCGGGTCTCCTGCGGGGAGCGTGTGCTCGGTGAGGCGGATCCAGCGCGGCTTGTGATCCTCGATGTCGGCGTCCCACTCCGGGTAGAGGAAGGTCTTGCCCGGCGTTCCATCCCCTTCGTCGAGGGACCGCTGCACGGTCCGCGACCGCTCCCCCGGCGTGGGCGGGTCGGGTGCGGCGGTCTCTTCGGTCTGTGGCCCAGCAGGCGCCTGCATCCGGTCGAGGAAGGCCGCCATCTCCTCATAGGTGGTGCCCGACTCGCGGGCCCGGGCCCGCGCCTGCTGCGGAGAGGCCTCCGGCTGTGATTCTCGCATCGCGGCCAGCAGATCCCGGATCTGCTGCTCGGACTGCCGATCCGCGTCGGACATCTCGCCGGTCTGGAGCGAGCCGCTCAGCGGGTCGTCCCGGAGCGGCTGGTAGCCAGGCAGGTCGTCGTCATCCTCACCACTGTGGCCCGCGCCGCGCGGCTCCATCGACGGCGCCCGGGCGTCCGCGTCAGAAGACCGATCGCCGCTGCCCTCGCTCCCGCCGCCAGCCGATCCGTCCTGGTCGGGATCGATGGGGTTGCGTTCGTCGTCCTGGACCTTTCGGAGCATCGCGTCCAGGATCGGATACGCCCGCTGGAGCGCTCGGGCCGAATCCAGCACCGTGGCCCCAGGGCCCGTCACCATCGATAGGATCGATGCCGCAGACTGCGCCGCCTGCTGCTGGTCCGGATCGTCGAGCGCGGTCGGCGCAGACCGGGTCGCGGTCTGGTACAACCACTCGATGACCCGCTCGACCGGAGCCAGGGTCTCCGATGTCGGCCGCGGTGGACGCCACAGCTGGTCGAGGGCGTCCATATCCCGCCGAATTCCCGGGTATTCATCGCGGACCCGAGATTCGACGCGCGCGTTCTCGAAGATGGTGAACAGGTCCCGGGCGATGGCGGTGTTGCCGAAGCCGCGCAACAGCCGCTCGGTCTCCAGCTCATCGGGGCGAGGCGCCGGCCACTCACCGTCGAGGGCGTCGACCTCCAGATCGAGGGTTCCAAACTCCAGATAGCCGGCGTTGCGGGCGGTGAGGACCCGGTAGATGAGAAAGTCCCGCTCATCACCGAAGTGATCCATGCTTTCGGGGAGATAGATGTGGCGGCCATCGGTGAAGGCGCGCGCGCCCCCCGGCCGGATCTGGACGGTCTCGCCGCAGTGGGCGCGGGCGTAGAGCGTGAGGACGCGGCGCACCGAGGACAGCGCAGTGCCCCGACGCATCTCATCGGCGACCCGGTGGCTCTCGTCGCTCTCCATCTTGAAGAAGCTCTCGGCTTTTCGGGAGGATTGCCGGTGTAGCGCCATGCCGCGGGTGAGGTAGCTGGCCAGGTTTTCGTCGTCCAGACGCTCCAGCAGGTCAGGGAGGGTGCGGATGACGAGGGGCAGCGCGGTGATGCGCTCGTTCATGACGGCGCGAAGCAGAGAGAGGTAGCGGGGCCGCTCATCCCGGGCGACACGGGCGAGGTGGTCGGGGAGGGTGTAGGCGATGATGCGGGCGATGTCCGGATCGCGCTCGGTGACGGCGACGATCAGACGGGTGTAGCCCATGCTCTCTGCCGGGCCGAGGGCGTCGCGCACCGCGCTGACCCGGCCGAGCCATGCCCGGAGGACGCTGGTGTCCAGCCGGGCCAGCCGGGCTGCCGGGGCCAGCTGACGCCCGAGCCCGCGCCCCAGCGCGCTGAGGTGAGGACGAAGGTGGCGGGTCAGTCGTGAGAAGCGATCGGACACACTCCATACTGTAGCCCAGCGGAACGCCCCCGCCCCCCTCCGGTGGCCAGTTGCCCCGAGCGGCGTGGCGTGTCAGGATCCTCGCATCGTCGACGATGGTAGGGTCCGCGACGTGGGGGGGATCATGTGGGATCGACTGGTAGTGTTCGGGCTGGCTGTGGGCCTGATGTTCGGCAGCGCGCGCGCCCGCGCCGAGACCCCGCCCCCGATCGCCCCCCCGATCGCCACTGGGGATCGGGCCAGCCGAGACGCCGCCATCGTCATCGGAAATGAAGGCTATGCCGCCCTGCCACAGGTCGTCTACGCCCGACAGGACGCCCGCGCCTTTCGGGAGTGGCTCCGGACCGCCCGCGGCATGTCCAACTACCGCATCCGGTATCTCGAAGACAGCGAGTTCGTCCCGATGTGGAAGGCCGTCCAGCGCGGCGCCCGGCGGGTCCGATCCCGGGGCACCCTATGGATCTACTACGCCGGCCATGGGACCGCCGCGACCGCGGAAGGAGACCGCGCCATCCTGGGCATCGACGCCAACCCCATCGACCCATCCTCCAAGGCGATGACCCTCCCAGAGCTCGTCGAGATCGCGCAGAAGACCCGCGCAGAGCGCGTGGTGATCGTCCTCGACGCCGGGTTCGGGAACCGCGGCCGCGACCGGCTGCCCCTCGTCCCCGACCGCGCCGACCCAGACCTCGGCCCCCCGCCCGACTTCGGCGACAACACGATCGTCTGGCTCGCCCAGGAAGACGCCACCCCCGCTGCCGCCTATGTGCCCGCACAGCACGGGATGTTCACCTATCTGCTCCTCGGCGCCCTGCGCGGGTGGGCAGACGGCGCACAAAACGAAGACCCCGATGGGAAGGTGACCCTCCAAGAGGCTCAGCGGTTCATCGATACCGGCGCACAGCGGCTCGGACAGGTCACCCACCCCTCCCGCGATGCCCGGGCGGCGGTTCAGGACTGGGTCCTGGTCACCGGCGATCTGGAACCCGCGCCCGACCCAAACACCTTTCGACGGCTGTCGTTGGAAGCCCGAATCCGTCGGTTCACCGATCAGGAAGACCTGCTCAAAGCCGAAGTGGCCGCGTTCTGGGCGGAGACGATGCAGCTCGCCGCAGAAGGCGGCGAAGCCGGCCGCGCAGCGCTCGAAGGGTTCATCGAAGAGTACGAAGACGCCGCAATCAGCGTCGAGTGGGCCGTCGCACTGCCCCAGGTCGAAGAGGCCCGGCAGGCGCTCATCAACTATGGCGTCCAGGGCGCCTCGATGAACACCAGCGACCTCGTCGAGCCCTGCGACGATCTCATCGCCATCGAGCCGGCGGCGATGATGGGAAACATCTCTCCCGGACAGATGACCTGCCTGGAGAACCGACTGCGGACCGAGCGCCTACAGACCACCAAAGACAAGATCTCGCGGCTGCTGATGGTCGACGCACAGAACAAAGGCGACAAGGAGCGGTGGGCCCGGCTGATGGCCCGACACCTCGAAGACATCGACCGCTCCGACCCAGACCTGTGCTTCAGCTATGCCATCCACCTCTACCGCGCGACCCTCGAAGATCAGGAAGAGTCGCTGCGGTGGGCAGACTATGCCCTGGAGAACAAACAGAACTGGGAAGGCGACGAGTTCGTCAAGAAGGTCACCGGCCTGTATAAGCTCCGCGCAGAAGCATCGGCAAACCTGTGGAAAGACGCAGAGCGGATCCTCGCCAGGGAAAACACCCCCGAGAACGCGGAAGCTGCGCGAGACTTCCGGGGGCTGGCGATGGACTACGCGCGCGAGTGGCTCGACTATGCCCGGGCATCGCGCTCACCAAACATCGAGCGCGCCTACAACATGTGCGTCGCCGCCGCTGGGACCGCCGACTTCTGCCGCGACCGGTGAGGCCGCTCTACTCAGACGTTCAGCTCAGACGTTCAGTTCAGACGTTCAATTCAGGCAGAGGTCGATGTCGTCGACTGCGCCGCTCCGGTCGAGGTAGAACCAGATCTCCTGGACGCCGCAGACGTCGTACTCGATAACCTCAACCGAGTTGTCCCCAAGCCCCGACGCGGCCGACTCGAAGATCGGCCGACGGCGCCGGTCGTAGAAGATCACTTCGTTCGTCTCTGCAGCTTCGATGTCGATCATCGTCAGGCTGTTGACGCAGTACTCGCGGCCCAGCAGCATGATGATCCAGCCGCCGCTCGCCTCGTCGTCCGGGACATCGACCAGGCCGTCGCCGTTTGCGTCGGTCTCGTTCTCGGCGATGATCATGACGTTGCCCTGGGCGAAGGCGTTCTCGCCGGCTGCGCCAGCGCCGCCGCCCTGGCCGTGGCCTGGACCGCCGAAGTCAGCGCTCGGCGTGCCAAGGTCCCGATCGCCACCGGTCGGCGCCGACGAGTCAAAGGCGATCGGCTTGCGCCGGATGCCCATGCTCTGGCTGTCCATGGCCACGATCTGAACGCCCAGGCTCTGGTAGGCCAGAAACAGGTCCTGACCTGCAGCGATGGGGTCGCCGAGCGGATCGGTCTCGAAGTCAATGTGCACCGCGTCACAATCCGCGGAAGCCGATTCGACCCCCGACAACGCTGACGCATCGATTGCGTCCACATCTGGCGCATCCGCGATCAGACTGTCCACCGCCACAGAGAGCGTCTCCGGCGTCACATGGGGCGCATCGATGGCGCGTTGATGCGTGTCGATGTCCGGCAGAATACTCGCCGTTGAGATAGTGTTGGCGGGCTCATCACACCCAGTGAGTGCAATGAGCGCCGCCGCGCCGGCGATGAGCGAGCGCATGGTTTCCCCCCCGGGATAAGAAAGATGGTCTAAATAGAAATCCCATGAGCGATTCTGGGCTCTCCCCCCCCGGGGAGCGTTTCCTATTTGACACATTCACCTTATTCGCTGGCCCCGTTTCAATTGATTTCCCGTAAGCACACCGTAAGTCAGACATCTCGATGAGCACGACCATTACAGATCCAGATGGATCTCCCCTGGAGTTCTCGATGAAGCTACCCTCTCCCTGGTTTCGGAGCGAAGACGCCCTCACTGCATCTTCACCCGATGCGCTCCCAGCGACGATTGACGTCCTCATCATCGGCGGCGGGCTGGCCGGCCTCTCCGCCGCAGCCATGCTCGCCGAAGCTGGCGTGCGCGTCGCGCTGATCGAAGCCCGCGACCGACTCGCCGCATCGATCAGCGGGCGCGCTCACGGCAACGCCCTCGTCGGCCTCGCCGACGATCCGCTGCGACTGAAACGCGCGATCGGAGAGACCGCGACGAGAGAGATCCTTCAGTTCTCTCTTCAAAATCTAGACATGATCGATGAAATGGGACTCCTCGATCGAACGGGATGCCTCGCGGCCACGCTGTTTGATGAGGTGAAAGAGGTCGAAGATATTGTAGACACGTCAAGTGCTCTTGGGCTCCCGGCCACGTTGTGGTCTGCAGAGAGGGTCAATGACACCCTACACGGCATCGGGTTCGGCCCCGGCCGGTTCACCCCCGCGGAGGGCCGCCTGGACCCCGCCGCCCTCTCTCAACGTCTCGCCGACCGGGCCCGCGCCGCCGGCGCCGTCCTGGCGACCCATGCCCGGCTCGTCGACACCCGCGACACCCCCAACGGCGTCGTCGCCACCCTGCACACCGGCCAGACGCTCTCCGCGGAGATCCTGGTCCTCGCCGCCGGATGGTCGCTGCAACAGCTCGACCCCTGGCTCGGCGACAAGCTCTATCCCGTGCGCACCCAGATGATGCGCCTGACGGCGCCGCCCGACCGCTTCGCGACCGCCTGCACCGCTCAGTATGGGTTCACCTTCTGGCGGCAGTTCGACGCATCGTCCGTTGTGTTCGGCGGGTGCCGCTGGGTCACTCCAGAGATGGAGGCCGGAGAGACCGATGACACCGTCGTCTCTCCCCGCATCGCGGAGATGCAGCGGAAGGTGCTCCAGCAACGGTTCCCCGACCTCGCCGCCCACCCACCCATCGACGCGTGGACGGGCATCATGACCTTCTCCTGCGATGGGCTGCCCATCGTCGGCCCGATCCCCGGACGCCCCCGCTATGTCGTATGCGCCGGATTCAACGGCCGACAGACCGGACTCGCCGTTCGGGCCGCACGCGCCATCACCGATGGGATCCTCCGCGGCCGCGCCGACGGCGTGCCCCGCTACTTTACCCCCGGCCGATTCGTCACCGGGTGAGCCAGACGACGCTCAGAGCGCGATCACCCGATCGACGGCGCCGTTTGCACGGATCTGGAAGGTGTAGTCTTCCACGAACTCCTTCTCTTCCCCGTTAAACCAGACATACCGGTTCACCTCAAGCCGATCCGGCGCGGTCAGCGTGCCCTCGTAGCCATACTCCATGTCCCCGAACGCGCCGCCCACGATCTGTCCGCCCACGATCTCGCCAGAGGGGGCGTAGGTGATCAGGACCACTGGCGCGTCCAGGTCACCGAGCCCCAGAAAGACCACCCCCACCGCCTGCGGTGAGATGTCCACATGGCCCACCACGAAGAACTCCGCCCGCTCTTCGTCAATCTTACAGGTGAAGAAGCGCGCCGGGCAGATGTGGGTCCGTGCCTGTGCGGTGGGCACCTTGCGGGTGAGCGCGTCCGCACGCGCCGCGTTGTCCGGCGGAAATGAAGCCGGCGCGGCCAACCGTGGCGACGACGACAACAAAGACGTGAGACCCGTATCGGTCGATGTGAAAGAAGCCGTCGTGTTCATGGGGTCAACCTCAACAGGCGCAGGCGCAGGGGACTCAGCGGACAGGCCGCCACATGCGAGGCTGAGCAGCGCCAGCCCCGCCACGCCCAGCCGGAGCCGGGCGTCGGCGCGCTCAGGCATTCTGGCGGACCTGTGAGAGGCGGTATGTGCGGTTGCCGCTATACGACGCCCCAGACATCGACGCACCGTCCTCGCCCAGCTCCATCAGGTTCTCCGAGTTGTACCCCCGGCTCCCCCAGCTCGTCCCCGGATCGAAGTACTGGTAGAAGATTGACCCACCGTCGACGACCTTGCCGACGATGACGATGAAGTGCTCGGTCGTCTGATCCGCGTTGTAGCTCTCGATGCGGCCATCGTCGACGCCGATCATCACGGGCTTGCCCGCGTTGAGCTGCTGGTCGATATACTTGACGCCCAGTTCAGCCTGATCGTCGAGGACACGCTCCTGAGCGCCCTGCTGGAACAGCGTCGGCAGCCGGCTGGTGGTGATATGGCTGACCTGTCCCGCCCCCTGCATGGTCATCGCATACGCTGCGTCCCAGCAACAGACGCGGTTGGGCTTGCCCGGTCGCGACTTCTCACTTTCCCGCAAACCGCGCCCCGCACCGTTCCGATCGGGGTTCGACGGGAACTGGCTGATCCACTGGCTCGGAGAAAGGACCGGCGCGATGGGCGTGGTCTCGATCTCATAGTCCGCGAAGTCCTGGACCATCTGCAGACGACCCACCAGGTTGTTCCACGTGTTCCCCCCCACATCGACCCGGCCGTCCGGACCGGCCCCAAGGCCAAACCGCTGGTAGTTGCGGATCGCCTCAATTGTCGCAGACAGTTCGGTCATCACCGCATCGTCCGGCGCTTCCATCGCCGCCCGAACCTCTGCACCATTGTCAAGCCAACCCATCTGCATCAGCGCCTGCTGAATCACACGGACATCGATCGCCTTGTTCACACCGCCAGCGCCAACACTCCCCGTGATCTCATCCGGGACCGTCATCGTCGTGCCCGAACCATCAACAGCGGGCGTCTCAACAGCAGGCGTCTCAACAGCGGGCGTCTCGACAGCGGGCGTCTCGACAGCGGGCGTCTCAACAGCAGGTGCAGCGGTCTCGACGGTGGAGGTATCTGCGGTCGCGGCGGCGGCGACGCTGGGGACCTGGATGGTCGCGCCGGCTTCGAAGCCTTCGACGTTGCCCCATCGGCGAAGCTGAGAGGGGTTGGCGTCCTTGAGCTGTTGGATCGTGCAGCCGAACCGCCGCGCCAGCTGGCCGAGGGTCTCTCCACGCTGAACGACGTACTGGGTCGGCGGAGCGGTCGAGGGCGTCTCAGAGATTCCACCGGTCGCCGCCGGGGATGCCGAGGGAGCAGGGGCGGCTTGCTCAGTGGAGTCGCCGTTCTGGATGACGACCTCCTGCCCGCGCTCCAGCGCCGCGATCACATGGTTGAGGTAGGCGATCCGGAGGGCGTTGCGGCGGAACCGTCCGCCGTACTCGACCGTCGAGTCCCCGAAAGAGACCTGAGCGCCCGACCGACCACGCCCCTCGCCGATGCCTTCCGCGTACCGATCCATATAGCTGTCGCCACCGTCGGACTGGAACAGCTCCCGGACCGCACGGAACTGGCCAAGGTGATCGCCGTCATTGGCCTTCAGGCGCTCGTTGATCCGAGCGACGCGATCCCAACCGTAGTAGCCCCCCTGATAGATGAGATCCGTCAAGAACTCAACCATCGCAGGGTGCAGGTTCGCCCACTCGATGGCAGACATGACGTAGGTGCCCGCCTCTGCCCCTTCGCGGCGCTCCCGACCCGCAGCGTTGCGGTTGTGGCTGTCCGCCTGGGTGCTGGTCGCCGTCCGCCGCGCTCGCTCGCTATATTCGACGAGCATCGTGCCGAGCAGCGTCGTCTGCACCGTGCGATCGATCTCCCCGATCGAATCCCGGTTCTGGGTCACGAACGCGCCCGCGGCGTTGCCCTTCAGGCCCGCGCCCGCCGAGATGGCCTGCGCCTGTGAGGCAGACATCCCCGCCGCCGTCAGCTCCTCAACAACCTGCGACGCAGAGCGGCTGCCGATGTCATAGCCCTTGCCCAGTGTCACCCCGGAAGCCGCCGTATGCGGCCAGTGGATGAACCGCGTCTGCGCGTCGCTGCCTTCCCCAATCGACGTCAGCAGACCACGCTGGATGGTCACCGCGTTCGCACCCGCTGTCGGCTGCTCAACCGTCGGGGCCTGCTCAACCGTCGGGGCCTGCTCAACCGTCGGGGTCTGCTCAACCGTGGGGGTCTGTTCGGTTGTTGGGGTCTGCCCACCGGTCGGGGCCTCACTCTCGTCAGCGCCGAACAGCGTCGAGAACAGGTTGCCCCAGAAGGATCCGCCGCCGTCCCCTGCCGCAGCCGGCTCTTCAGCGGCCTGTTGTTGGGGCAGCCAGGACGTGGGCAGGGTGAGGACTGCGCCAGCGGCGACCCGATCCGGATCGGCGAGCTGGGGGTTGGCCTCCCACAACTCACGCCAACGAGACGCCGTGCCTGTGTACTGATCGGCAATGACGCTCAGCGATTCGCCGGGGGCCACCGTGTGCTGGCCGCTCGCTGCCTGCCCGAGCGCCTGGGCGGCGGCAGCGTTGCTCTCACCGTCTTGGAGGTTGACCGTGCTGGTCGCAGTGGATGAACTTGAGGTCTGATGGTTCGTCGGAAACTGTCGACTTCTCATGGTGTTCTCGGGGCTCGGGCAAAAAGAGGGTACGCGTTTATATGTTACCTCTCTCTCAACGCCTGACCCCTCTCACTTCAGCTTCTCTCACCAAAATCAAGATTCCTGCGGTAAATTTCTGTGGTGTAACATCCTTGTGTCAGCGAGAGGCCCGCGGCGGAGCGAACACCCCCAGGCTCGCCATGGCCGGAACGAGCAGGATGTCGGCGACCAGGGCAACAATGAGGGCCGCCGGCAGCAATGAGCCCATCATCCGAATGGTGAAGTAGTCGCTGAGCGCAAGCGGTAAGAAGCCCATTGTCAGAATGACCGTGGTGAAGACGATCCCCCGCCCCGCGAAACGGAGCGTCCGACGGATCGCATCTGACATCGGATGGCGCGCCGTCTCCAGGCGCAGCCGGACCAGAACGTGAATGGTGTCGTCGACGCCGATGCCGATCGCGATCATCATCACCAGGGCGACGTCGGAGTCCACCGGGTCCCAGGCGAGCCCCACATAGCCCGCCACCGCGAGCAGCGGGAGCAGGTTGGGGAGCATCGACGCCCCCCCCCACCGCACCGAGCGCAGCCCCAACGTCATGATCACCGCGATGGCGCCGAAGCTGAACAGCAGGCCGTTGCGCTGACCGTTGACCAGCTGGTCGATGAACCCGCCAAACAAAACGCTCAGCCCGGTGGCCTCAACCGAAACCCCCGTCGGCAGCTTCGCCGCGGCAAGCGCTTCGACCCGGCGGGCTATATCGTGGCTCTTGCGAATCTCTCCGGTGCTCATCCGCCCCAACACCCGGAGGGTCTTCCGCTCAAAGTCCACCAGCGGCGCCGCAGCGTCCGGATCCGACAGCTCCAGCAGGAGCATGTACTGCGCCAGCGCCGGCCCATCATCGGGCAGGGCCGACTCACCGGTGAAGCGGCCATGGATCTCCTGGAGGACGTCGGCCAGAGAGTGCGCCGCCTCCAAGGCGTCCGCCTCCGCGACCATCTCTGCCTGGATGCTCGGCAACACCGCCAGCACCGCCGGCTCCAGGGCACCCCCCGGCGCGGGCGTGTCGACGAAGACCTCAATCTGGTTGGCCCCTGCGAAATTCTGCCGAATGAAGACGGTCTCCTGCCGCAGATCACTGTCTGCTGCCATCCGCGACATCAGATCAGCCTCCAGGTGAATCTGGGTCGCGCCGAAGATCAGCAGCGCGGTCACGGCTGCGAACAGTGCCGCCAATGGCGCCGCGTTTCGTGTGGTGAAGCCGGCCAGCCGGTCCGGCCAGCCGCCGACCTGCCCCGCACCCGGATCGACGCTTGAGCGCGGATCGGGCGCCGGAAGCAACGACATGAGCGCCGGCATCAACGTCACCGTGATGAGCAACGCCACGCTGACGCCGACGCTCAGCACCACCCCCGCCTGGCGATAGATCGGCGTCGGGATCAAACTCAGCGAGATGAACCCCAGAAACGTCGTCGCCGAGGTCAGCAGACACGCCGCCCCCACCTCGGCCGCGCTGCGCTCGATGGCCTCCTCCTTGCTCGCCCCATCCGCCAGCTCCAACAGATACGCGCTCCACAGGTGGATGGTGTCCGAGATCGCGACGACCAGGATCACCGCCGGGATCACCGCGCTGAAGACGTTGATCTCGGGGTCGAGCTGGACCGAAAACCCCATCGTCCACAACACCGCCATCAACGCGACCCCGACCGCCACGACCACCGGGAGCATCCGACGGAACAGAAAATACACCGAGGCGCTCACCGTGAGCAGCGTGATCGGAAGCAACCACGTCAGGTTCCGGCGGGTCTCCTGGAGCACCCCCGCCACCGTGGCGACAAACCCGCCGCGGCGAAGCGCGGTCATCCCCACCCCGGACATGATCGTGGTCGCTGCGTCCATCACCTGCGGACCAACCTCAGAGGACCGATCGGAGTCTGGCCGAAGGCTGACGACCAACGCGCTGTGCCGCCGATCTGTGGAGCGCAACAGCCCCCGCGCCGCCGGAGAAGCCTCCAGCGACGCGGTCAGCGCAGAGGCGTCCTCCGGCGACGCCTCCGCCCGCTCGACATAGGGCCGGATCTCCAGGGCGCCGCCCTCGTTGGTGACCTGGAGGACATCGAGCAAACTCTGGATCTCGCCGACCTCCGGAATCTCCGCGATGGAATCCACGGCGTGCCGCAAGCGGCGGACCGACCCCGGAGACAGCGGCTCCGGATCGGCGTAGCTCACCACAAACAGCTCGTCACCGCCGAAGGTATCAGCCCGCTCCCGATACGAAGCGTAGGCCGCCGATTCTCCGAGCAGCATCCGCTGGATCGAGGTGGCGATGACGGCGCGTCGGAGGCTCCACAGCGACAACAGTGAGATGACCAGCAGCCCCGCCAGGACCCACCACCGCCGCCGAACCACCCATCGCACGAACCATACCATCACCATCTCTCCCAAGGGACTGACTGCTATCGTTTCATCATGAGAACCAAGACCCGACCGATAACGCTACTATTTTGAAGGATAGTTTCCGTTGTTCCTATCTCTCTCAAAACACCGATGGCTCTCTGATCTGCCGCTGCTGACTCCGCGCCCCGTATCCATCACTCCGGAACGCGCTCTTCACCTCCTTCAACATCCATGTGGGATCTTGACCGATTTTCGCCCCTCACGAGGTTGAAGAATACGATAATGGGGAACAGTGAGCGGATTATATTGTAAAACTCATTGAATCTTCAAACACATTTCGCGCACTTCGGAAAAGTATTGATCTGGCCTTTGACGCGATCCAGAACAGTCGCATTTCTTCTCTGAAGCGCGCTGAAATGAACGTACGACTTACTCTTATCGACTACCAGTAAGGCAACGACAGCCCACCTCTTCTCTGACGACGAACGGCGTTCGTTATCAGTACAGGGTTGGTCGGCGGCGAACAGGTTAAGGGCTGTTCGCTTCCCCCCAACCACATCACGCGAGAGACGCATCGCCATAGAGGTGGCGATTGTCAGGGGACCCGGTGCTTTTCTTTCACTGCGAGAAGCGATGTGAGATGCTCGCATGCATCCCCGAAGCCGGGCGCTCGAACCAGATGTAGGCCGACCCGTGCTGTCGCGCGAGGGCCGCGGCGAGCTCTTCGAGGTTGGCCACGTGGTTGTACGATCTGCTGCCGCTCACGCCCACGCCGTTGATGACGTCCTTCGGTCGAAGGCGGTAGCTGTCTGAGACGTCGTGGGCGGGATCCTCACAGGTCGCGACCACCGGCGGGCTGGCCCGTGAAAAGGTCAGCCGAAGCTCCGCCTCCAGCTGTGACCGGACCTCGATCTCCGAGGGCAGCCGCTCGTAGCCCTCCGCCAGCTTCTCCTCCACCTCACGCTGGAAGATCTCTGACGCCGCCTCTGCAGACGCATACTGATCCGCCATGTCGTGGGGATCCTCGTAGTCTCGTCGACCCCACCGCCGCTTCAGTGTGTCGCCATACCGCTCGACCTGCCATGCGACGTTCTTCGTCTCTCCATCCATCCAGAGGACAGCCCGCTCGTCGGGCAACACCGGCGGCGGCTCGGGCCGTTTGGGCTCCTCTTTGATCGGGGCAGGCAGCCGACTGTCCCGAATCGAAAATGGCACCGAGACCGACTGGAGATGCTCCAACCACAAAGCCTCAGAGACCACCACCTCCAGCTTCGCGGTGGGCCAGGGCGCCTGTAGGGCGGCGCGGGCCTCGGCGTGGGTCAGCGCGTCGAGGTCTGGCAGCGGAGCCTCCGACTCCCGAAGCGTATAGGAGACGATGTACTCCTTCGCGACCCGGGGGAGGATGTCTCGGATGCGGCCCATGCCCTCGATCTCCCGCTCGACACCGTCGGCGATCAGGGCGGTGACAAGAGGGCTCCTCTCTGCTCGCATCGAAGAGTCCCGGCTCGTCCACTCCGGCTCGATCAGGACGCTGAGCACGTCGGTCTCCGTCTCGATCGGGAGATCCCGGCCGTTCGGCGGAATCCGCAGGGTAAAGACCACCTGATTTCCCCGGCAAGCCACCGAAGTGACGGTGATGTGGGTGCGGCGGAGGACCATCTGATAGGTCAGCTGCTTGCCCGGCCGACGCATCTGCTTCGGCCGCAGCCGCCCGATCTGCTCGATGCCGTAGCTGCTCATCCCATAGGAGTGCACCCCCATGCTCCCCATACGAACCTTTCCCGGCGCAGAGACGCTCACCAACACCCCGACTTCTTCGCGCCCATACTCGGTCTTCGTCCAGACCGGCTGTCCGATCAGGTCGCTGCCTGGGTGGACGTCGCTGATCGGGATCTTGTCCTCGATGAGGTAGTGCGTCTCCGAAAACCGAGGGATCTCCAACAACGGCGGCAGCGATGCCCACTCGTCGTCCATCTCGCTGAAGCACTCCCGTGGGACCCATAAGAACATCCCCTCGGGGTCTTCCATCGGCGTGTCCGGCATGGGCTCGATCGGAGGATGCGGCTGGTACGACCTCGTCGGAGAGAACGCGCGGCTCTCGAAGCTCATGCCGTCCTCAAGGTGGGCGATCCAGGCCGGGTGCGTCACCTCGATCTCCAAGGTCCAGCTCAGCCACGCCCCGGACTCCCAGTAGGGGTGATCACTGTTGTACTCGGCCTCATCGGGCAGCGGGTTTTGGACGTCTGACACCCGCACGCGCTTGATGAACCCACGCGCATACGTCGACGCCCAGGCCGCGTCCATGACATCGTCCAGGGAGATCTCGTCGGTCAGCGGCGCCTTGTCGTTGTATGGGACGGCGCTGTGGAGCGTCATCAGCGCGAACCCCGGGCTGTCATCGACATACAACACGTCCGGATGAATACACAAAATATGCAGCGAGATCGTCCGCTCGCCCTTGCCTGACGCGTCGACGCTGTACAAATCGCTCCCCATGATGCCCTCTCCTTGCTCTCAAACTGGTGTTTCACTCACAGCGTCAAGGTATCGCCTTAAGACGTGGGCATCTTCCCCCGACGTGTAGGAGATGCGATGAATGTTGGCGCCGCTTCGATATGGACCGTCCTGATGTTGTCGGGGTGTGCCTTCGGACACCGACTGGTGAAGCTTGTCACCCCCGCCACCTATGTCGCCCCGGCGCCCTCCGGTGATATCGCAGTGATCGAGGTCGAGGACCCGACCGGGCGCCGGCCGTATGACGCCGAACCGTATGACGCCGAACCGTATGACGAGGACATGGCCCGGCCGATGATCGTCTCCGAGAAGTCGACCTTGCACATCACGCCCGCCGATGAGCCGGTCGCGCTCCGGGTCTACCACCGCGGCCGGTACCTCAACCGCGACGACTTCCAGCTGATAAGCTCGGTCACCGGCGCTCGCGATCGCGCGTTCCCCAACGAGATCCGGTACCTCCCCCTCCGCCTGCGTGACCCCTACCCGCTGCCCATCAGCGACCTCTTCAACGTCTACAACAACTACCGCCTCAAAGAAGGTGATCTGCTCCTGATCGAGGTCTCCACGCCCACAGCCACCGATCGGTACCTGTTCATCCACCGACCGGTGGGGCTGTATGCGAACGGGACGTTCGATGTCCTGGTCCGCTCCAACCTGCCGCCGGACGACGAGGTGGTGCTCTCGCCGGCGTTCGCCGTGGGGCTGGCGATCGGGTACCGCGGAGCGGACCCATACCAGCTCGTCACGCGGATCTTCGATCCGCTGGCGCTCCAGGTCACCGTCGGCATCGGGTCGTCTTCGTTAGAGGCCGCGCGGGCCGAAGAAGACCTCTCCGCCCTGCTCAACCAGACCCTGCTCGCGGCCCTGGGCGGCGGGGGGATCCGGGCGTGGGACACCCTCTCTGTGCAGGTGCTCATCAACCTCAACGGTGTGTTCAACCCCGACATCTCGGTCGCGCCCACCCTCGGCATCGGGTTCGACGCCGCTCGGCTGACCGCCCTGATCGAGGACGCGTTCACCAAGCTCTTGGAGCGCAATACCCTCTCAGCGCCCCCACCCCAGAACTGACACCCCAGAACTGATACCCCAGAACTGATACCCCAGAACTGATATTGGGACGCGCCGCTGCCCCCTCCTCGTTGGCGCAACCGTGGATAGACAAAGGACGGTCGACGTGCTGTGTGGAGGTCTCGTCCCGATCCCCGAACCGATGGCGTCTCGTATCGCCGAGCTGCTCGGCAGCCCCGATGCAGACGTGCGCGCTCAGGCCGTCGAGCTGCTGCGGGTGGTCGACCGCCCCACCCGCAACGCCGCCCTGGAGCATGTCCGCCGGCTGCGGCGGCTGGACCTGACCGGGATGGACCTCCGCGGGCTGTACCTGCGGGCGTCCTCGCTGAAAACCTCATGGGCGAAGGGCTGGGACCTCCGAAACACCGACCTCTCTGGAGCGGACCTTTCGGACGCCGACCTGTCCGGCGCCGACCTCCAGGGCGCCCGGCTGCGTGGCGCGGTGATGGTCCGGACCCGACTGCACCGGGCGATGCTTGAGTTTGTGCCCATGACCGGCGCCAACCTCACCGGCGCCGACCTCAGCCTCGCCTCGCTCGTCGGCGCCGACCTCTCCCGAACCGACCTCCGCGGCGCGCAGCTGCCCAATGACCTCAGCGGGGTCTGCCTCCGCGGGGCGGACCTGCGCGCGGTCAACCTCTCCTGCAAGAAGCTCCGGAACGCCGACCTGCGAGATGCCGACCTCCGCGGCGCGAAGCTGCTCGGCGCGGATCTCGAAGACGCCCGCCTCGACGGCGCCGTTCGCTGACCATCCCGACCGACCGACACAGGGTTATCCTTACCGGTACGACCCATGCGACCGGAGAGTCTGGGATGAATCAGAACGAAGACGAATGGTGCAGTGTTTCTTCGGAAGACGCCCATGAGCCGCTGGTCGGCACCGCTGCCGTGGCGCCGCAGATCGTCGCCGTCGAGCTGCGCCAGCCCTGGACCGCCAGGGGCTTCCCCGAGATCGACGTCTCCGATGCGGTCCGGGCGGTGCTGAACCGACAGAAGGCCGACGGCGCCCGGATTCAGCTCATCCGACAGCCCCAGCGAGACGATGGGCCGCTCCGACTGTTCGTCATCGACGGCAGCCGCGACCGGACCTGGGCGCTTGACCTCAACGATGAGGCCGCTCTGACCGACGTGGACTTCGATGCGTTGTGGCGGGGGGAGGGACCAGACGACGCGCGATTGACCCGCCCGGCGTATCTGATCTGCACCCACGGCCGACGCGATCGGTGCTGCGCGCTGAAGGGGATGGGCGTCTATCAGGCCTTCGCCGACGGCACCGACGCCGAAGTCTGGCAGACCACGCACCTGGGCGGCCACCGCTTCGCCCCCACCCTGACCGTGTTGCCCCAGCTGATCTGCTATGGCCGGCTGCCGATCGAAGACGTGCCCGACGTCATCACCGCCCATGAGGCGAACCGGGCGCACGCGCTGGGCCGCTGGCGGGGCCGGATGGCGTGGCCGCGGCCCGCCCAGGCCGCCGAGATCTATTATCGGATGGCCCACCCGGATCAGGGGCCGATGCTCGACGACGTCCGCCTGGAATCCTGCGACCCCATCGAAGAGAAGGCATGGCGGGTGGTGCTGTCGACCGCAGTGGTGGAGATCGTCGAGCAGCCCGTCGACCGGCCGGTGCGCAAGAGCTGCCGGGACGACGTCCTCAAGCCGGTCTCCCAGCTGGTGATGCGAACGATGACGGCCCGGTAGCAGATGCTGCTGCCCGACCCAGAGCAGGTGGCTGCGCTGGTGCGGCTCGCTGGACACGACGACGCCGACGTGCAGCAGCAGGCCTGGGAGATCTGCCGAGCGCTGCCGCCGCCGGTGCGGATCCACGCCGCGGAGCGACTGGCCGATATGGGAAGGCTATTCCTTGCGATCCGGTGCGTCTGGCCTGACCCGACCCCCGAACGTGACGCCCTCGCCCGGCGGCTGGCCATCGACGCCGCGCGGCAGGCCCTCCCCGTCTGGGAGGCCAACCTCCTCAACAACCTCCATCTGCGGCACCTGATCGATGCCGCTGAGGGAGCCCCTGAGCGACGGCGCGACCGCATCCTCCAGCAGCGGCTCCGGGCGGTCCAGGGCGCCGTCCTCCGCGCCCCCGACGCCTACACCCGCGCTGCCGCGGCGGCGGGGAAGGCCCTGCTCGCTGAGACCCCCGACAAGGCACTGAGAGACGCCGTGTTCGCCGCCGGCTACGCCCTCGGCGACATCGAAGCCATGCGCCGGTGGGCCGCGGCACGGTTCAGCCGGCTGCTCAACGACGCAGACACCGTCGACCCACCGCTGCGGCGCGCGCTGGCCGAAGCCTTCGCAAACAGCCTCGACCATGGCGCGCTGGACCGGGCCCGGATGCTGCTCACCAGCGGATGCGTCTACCAGCTCCGCAGCAAACGCTTCACCGGCCCCGACGCCATCCTTCACGCCTACCAGGACAGCATCGACCGGGCGAAGAACACATTCGATGCCGTCGACTTTCACTCAACAGTCGCTGAGGTTCATGACCGTGAGATCCGGCTCGACGTCGCCGATCGCATCCGGCACGCCGGCCAGACGCACACCTACCACAGCCGCCAGCGGCTGTGGTTCAACGGATCGGGGCGCATCTGGCGCATCGCCCACGAAGACCGGCCCGGCGAAGCCGACGCGCTGCGGGCCTTCCTGCGACGCGTCGGCCTGCGGGAGTGAGCGCCGCCTTACGGGATCTCGACGACGATCATCTCGAACGTAAAGTCCGACTTGCTGGTCGTGTAGGCCGTGCTTCTTCCGCTCGTGTCGTCGACGTCGATGACGATCGTGAACTGGTTGCCCGACTTGCTCCGCAGGACCGGGCGGCCCGTGCTGTAGGCCGTGCCGCTCTCCACATAGTCTGAGAACAGGACGGCGTAGTCTTCATCCGTCGACGACAGGTTCTCCAGCTCGAACACGCCGCTCGTGCTCAGCGTCAGCCCGCCGGGCCCCGCTTCTGCGACCAGATCCCCGGCTTCCATCAGACCGACCGCGAGGATCTGGACGTCGGAGTCCAGCAGCGTATCCAGGCTGTCCTCCAGATCATCGACGCTTGCGCTCAGCGTCGTCACAGTGTCACCGAGCGCATCCAGATCGTCGCTCACCGCCGTCACATCATCGACCGTCGCGTATGCGTCCTCGATCGTCGAGATCCGGTTCTTCAGCCCTGGGATCTCCGTCACTTCGAGGGTCGCAAGGCGCGCCTCCAACGCGAGGTCCGCGGTCTCGCGCATCGTGGCTTCCGCGGTCAGGTCGCTGAACGTCGCATAGTCGCCCTCCACCATCGCCAGACGGCCATCGACGCCGGTCAGGGCGGAAGACAACGCATCCAGCTCCGTCTCTGCGGTCGCAAGGCTGCTCTCCAGCACCGCGATCGCTCCCGCGTTCGTGCTGATGTCACCGGCGTTGCTGGCGATGTTGCCCGCGTTCGTCGAGATATCCGACGTGTTCGACCCAATCGCGGTCGTGTTGGTTCCGACGTCTCCCTGCAGGGATGTCAGCGAAGACGACAGGCTCGACAGTTCTGTGCTGTTCGACGAGATCGAGTCTGCGTTGGTGGAGATCGCATCGGTGTTGGTGGAGATGTCGGTCTGGGCGAGGGCGAGGTCATCCTGAACCGTGGACAGCGCACCGCCCGACGATGCCACGTCTGCTTCCAGCGCAGACAGGTCATCGTCCAGGGTGGTCACGTCATCGCGCAGTGACGCGATCGATGCCGCGTTGGTCGCGATCGAGGCAGTGTTGGCGGCGATGGCGGTCTCGTTGTTGTCGATGTCCGACGCGTTGGTCCCGATCGCCGCGATGTTCGTGTCGATGAGGTCGGCGCTGGCCCCGATATCTGCGACGTTATCGGCGATGGCGGTCGCATTGGCCTCGATCGCTGCCGTGTTGTCCGCGATGTCTGATGCGTTGTCGGAGATGGCCGTGTTGTTGGCCCCGACCGCCGAGGAAATATCGAGGATGTCGTCCACATTGGACTGGATGTCGCCCTTGTTGGCGTCGATGTCATCCTGTGCCGTGGCGAGGTCGGAGAGCACGGTCTCCAGCTCGGATCCAGCCGAAGCGACGGTCGACTCCAGGTCGCCCAGATCGGTCTCCAGGGTCGACACCGTCGACGACAGCGCGGCCAGGCCGCTGGCATTGTCTGAAATGGCTGTCGTGTTCGTGCTGATCGACGAGGTGTTGGTCACGATCGCGGTTGTGTTCGTCGAGATCGCCGACGCGTTGTCGGTGATGGCCATTGCATTCGTCGTGATCTCTGTGGTGTTCGACGTGATCGCAGATGTGTTGTTCAGGATGTCGGTCTCTGCTGCGGCCAGGCCATCCCGAAGCGGCGTCAGGGCGGCGTCAGTCACATAGCCCTGCTCATCGACCCAGATCTCGGTCGCATAGCCGTCCAGATCAGAAGCCGACAGTGTGGCGTCCTGTACCGTCTCCAACTCTTGTTGAAGCGTGTCCACTTCCGCCTGAAGACGTTCGATGTCTGCGCGGATCAAATCCGCGTTTGCCTTGCAGTCTTCAACATTCCAGAGACCATCGCCGTTGGAGTCTTCGTTCGGATCCGCGTTCCCATCGAAGTCGGTGTCCCAGCAGATCGGGACGCCACAGTCGAGCGAGTCGACGAACCCGTCCCCGTTCTGATCTTCCTCCGTGTTTCGGATGGAATCTGCGTTGCTATCCCAGCAGGCGGTCAGCTCGTTCTCTGGATTAATTACGACCGTATCGGAGCTGCATCCAAGGATCAGGGCCGCTGGAAGTGGGTGTATCAACCTCATGATTCAATCCTGGGGGGGGGTGAAGATCATCGGATCGAGGACACCGTAGAGCATTCCCTCCTACAGGAAAAGCCAACCTGGCACCACCCCGGTTAGCATTTGCGGCGAAACGGGCTATTCACGACCGCCACGGGGGAGACGCCTGCCCCCCGTGGCGGCGCATCTCTGGCCAGGCGGTGGCGGTCAGAACGCCCTCAGGAATTCATGATCGCGAGCGGAAAGATCCGTAAGACCCCATCCCCGTCTACGACGATGAGCTGTGCGTTGATGATGGGCTCCGGGCCGCCGTTGAGGGTGATGAGATGGCCGTTGGGTGCTGGATTGCTCAAAGTGCCGCCCAGATCGTATTCGACGGGGCCAGCGCTCGTCATCACCACCAGGGTTGAATGCGGGGCCGGCGACAGCCCGGTGAGCCGTAGGGTCAGGGTAGACTCTATCGGACCGGTAAGCTTTGTGATGGTACAGACCGGACAACCTTCGTCAGGCGGCTGTGGAAACACCCAGTCGCTCAAGACGTCCTGGCTGAAGTAGTTCTCTTCTGGGCACACCACGATCGGTTCGGTGCCGCTGATCTGCCATGTCGCAGCCGTACAGCTTGCGTGGGTATAGGGCTGAAGCTGCAATGTGGTCTGCGATGCGGCGTTATCAAACAGGGCGAGCGGGTTCTGATCGGGTTGGAGCGGGATCACACCCGGGTCCCGGGGTTCACCCGCACAGGCGTATTGTGTGCTCGACAGTGGAATGTCACAGAGATTAATCAAGACCGATCGGCCGGAATCATCCGGAGACCACTGCGTGTCTGCAGAGCCGATGTGGTCTCCCTGGCCGAACACAGACCGCATCACATCGGTCGGGCCCCCTTCCCCCTCTATGTTTTTCCATGTCGCCGCCGCCACGGCGGCGACCACCAGCGTCGATACGGAGGTCCCCGTCAACGGAGGGCTCTGCTCCCGGTCCGGATCCACTGCGACAGCGTGTTCGCCGAACGCGACCCATGGTGGCCGGCCGCTCGGACGCGCCAACGGCAGATCTGTCTGCCCGACCCCGATCCCGCCAACGGCATACAGCAGCGGCTCCGCGTCTCGCCCCCTTGGAAGCTCACGCACCTCTTTGGGTGACAAGACCGCTTCGCAGGCTTGCAGCGGCGACGCATCCATCCATGCCGCCGGGTAAATCAGGCCGCGTTGATGGCGGGGCCCCCCGGAACGATTGCCCGCTGCGGCGAGGATGAGGACGCCCTGGCACTGCGCTTCTCGTAACGCGTCGTAGACCGCCTGGGCGCCCAGTGGGAGCGCGCGCCCTGGAGGGGTATGCAACGGATTCCACCCCAACGAGAGGTTGATCACCAGCCGCGTATCATCCGCCTGCCACTGCTCACGCAGTCCATGGAGCTGCCCCGCGAGCGCGGTCCAGGTCCCCCGGGTCTGGTTGTCCCGATCCAGAACCGGTCGGCTTCGGATGGTCACCGGACATTTATCTACGTTGTCCGCGCACAACGCCATCCGAGCAAGGTTGAGGAGCGTATACCCATGCCGTGGAGAAGACTGAAGGTACTGACTCGGCTCACCGTCACCGGTTGGACCGTTATCGAGGACAGCGAGTTCAACGGCGGCTCCGTCCGCGCCCGCGTGGCGAAGCGTACCCATCGCGGCTCGGGTACGTCGCAAGAACGACGGGGCGAGCGCGTCTTGGAGATCCGACACCGCGGCAGGGACGACCACCTTCCGGTCTGGCTCCAGCGTCCCTTCCAGGCGCAACGCCTCCAATTGCGCGATATCGGAGGGATCCGGTCCGGGATGGGTGTAGACGCAATACCGCGATAGGCGGCCACTTCCGCCGGGGAACAGACGCTGCTCAGACCAGCTGGAGCCAGGGATGGAGGGACAGTCACCGTCTGCGTCCAAAAACAGGATCTGCTGCTCTGGGGTCTCGGCCCGGTCGAAAAGTTCACGAGGCGTCATCGCGTCCGGGGGGCGGATACGGCAGCTGATTAAGAGGATCATCAGAAGGTTCATCGTCGTTTATCACTCTGGATTAGGGTCGAAGGCGGCGGAAGGTGGTCCAGTCACCATCCCGGATGGCCTGTACCCCTGCTCGCCACGCCGCACCGCGATCATGGGTTTGAAGAAACGCCCGATGCCATGCGACCGAGAAGCGTCGTGTGGTGTCATCTCGGACCGGCCGGGTTGTGGCGATGACTTCTTGACTGCCGGTCAACAGGAACGCCTGGGCCAACCCAAGCGTCTCCACCGCACCGGGCGCGCTGCGCGCGGTCTCACAACCGGAGAGCACCACCACCGCCGGCGCATGGTCCAACGAGAGGATATCTCCGATGGTCAGCGTCGTGCCCTCAGCCAGCAACAACGCAGATTCCCAGGATGTGGGATCAAATACGCCATGTCCCGCAAAGTGAAACAATGAGGTCTGTTCAAGCGCAGCCATCAACGATACCCGTCGCAGGTCTTCACCAACAGGGCGCTGAACGACGCGTTGGTGGGCCGCATATGTCGCGACCAACGCATCCCCCTCCTGTGCTGCTTCTGGCAAATCTCCACCCGGATCGCTCACAATCAGCGGCGCCCCTGCGGCTGCAGGCGCGCCCGGTGCCACATCCAGCGCGTATACAACATCTCGCGTCAGCCCCAATGCGGTATCCCCGAAGGGGAGCGCATGAAGATCAATCGTTCGAAACGCTTCTGGAGAGAGCAGAATCACCGTTCGGGATCGCTTGAGAATCGGTGCGACAGGACCCAACAACGTCTCAGAAAGCGTCTCTGGTGAAGCATCCAGATCCACGGCATGAAGGCGTGAATGGTAGACCAAACCTGTGGTCTGCGCGAAGACATGCCACTGCCCCGCGATCTGAAACCATGCGACGATCACCCCATCATCTGGCGGAGTCAGGAACGGGGCGCCACCAGGATGGGTGGGCAGCTCCCCGAGAAGCGACCGCGCTTGTGCTGAGAGCTGCGTCTTCTGTCGATGGGCCAGACGGAGTCGCTCCTCGTTCCACTGCCAATCCGGCGCGGTATCGTCCAGCGCCGCACGCAGCGTGCGGTACTCGTCCTGTAACCGCTTCCATTCAGAAGCTTCTTCCTGGGAGAGGCGACGACCAGCGGGCAACCCATTGAGGTATTGGGCGCGCCAGCGTCGGAGAACCCAGAACGCATCCTCCTCTCGCCCCAGCTGTAGAAGAACACGCGCATGGCGTTGCGTGGCGCCAGCGTCTCCAGAGAGGAAGGAGACCTGTCCATCCAACGCGGAGACCTCAACGGCGATGTCCACCCGCATCTTCGTACAGGCTTCATAGCGGTCTGCCGCTGCGTCGAGTTCTCCCTGCATGACCAGTGCGTCTGCCTCACCGACACATCCGCGCCACCGGACCGTCGGCCGCAGCGCAGGCCCCGCCGACATCGAGCGAAAGAGCCGCAGCGCGGCTTCGGGATCGGCGCGGAGCAGCGCGAGCTGGCCCTCAATCCAGGGCGCCCAGCGCCGCTCCGTGGTTCCGCTCGGCCCAGACTGCCACTGCGCCAACCAACGCTCTGCTTCATGGGCGTCTCCCCGAAGCGTCGCGTCCAACGCAAGATTCAGGGCGATGTTTACGGTCCGCTGAGGGGCCAGGTCGCAGCCCTCTTGCAGATCGACGAGCGCCTGGAGCAGCAGCTGGCGCGCCTCCCCATCGATCACAACCTCACCGGCCTCGTTGGCCAATAGCAGCCCCCACGCCAATCCGGTGGCTGCCCGCGCACGATCGCAGGGGTGGGTGCTCTGTGCCAGGTTGTCCCGCAACATCTCGACAGCCTGCTCATGTTGCCCGGTACGTTGCAGGGCATGGGCCAGAGAATCCCGAGCCATCGTCAGAAGCCGCGCGTTCCCCAGTACCGCGGCTCCCTGAGACGCTGCGGAGAGGTGCTGCAGCGCCTCGCGATAGCGTCCCAGCCGTCCCAGCGCCGCACCCCGCCCATAATCAGCCGTAAATTGATCGTAGAGGCTCTCGGATAACCCGGGCGGAAGGGATTCCAGCAGCGTAAGCGCATGCGCCGGCCCGCCGGCCTGTTCCTGGTCCTGGACGATCCAGGCCGTCATCACCACATCACGCCATGCGACCGAGATGCGTCCCTCTTCCCGGCTCTGTTGAATCGATTCGGACAACCGCGACAGGGTTTCTGCCATATCCCCATCCAGGTAAAGCGCGCGGGCCGTCAGCGAGGGATGGTCCGCTGGGAGCGGATCCGGAGGGGCCAAGGAGAGCGTCCATCGCCCATCTGGTGAGGATACCGACAGCTCGGCCTCTCCAGCTGCGATCTCTGCGACGTGGCCGTCGAGCACCGGGGCCCAGGTCACAGACCTGACGTCACCATCCACCGCCACAGTGATTTCATCCGTTCGCGGCACCGAGACCCAGACCCGTAGCGGATCGCCCTGCGCAACATGGCAGACCGGCCCAGCGGAGATGGTCGTACAACCGCTGTAACCAGCAGGGAGACGCTGCGGAGGGGCGCAGCCTGGCCACGCGATCAAGGCGACGGCAAGAACGTGACCTCCTCCTCCAGGCACCGCCAGCCCGATATATGGGCACAGTCCTGGATATCCGATGCCGTCGCTGCGCTCGAACCTGCAGGGGTAAGAACGGCGATCAGAGTGTATACGCCCGGCGTGACCGGGGCGCTCACCCGGGCGCGGACGGCGCCCGTCGGAGCCGTCTCAATGCGCGCGTCCAACGTCTGCCATTCGCCTTCCTGACCGACAAACAGGTGCACCTGCGGAGACGTCGTGTCATGAGCCGGACGAAGAGACACATCCATCGATTGGCCTGCGTACAGCTGCACCTCCGAGACGCTGCGAAATTGTCGGACAGCCGGGGCCACCGTGAGCGTGTATTCAGGAATGGGAGATGTGCGGAAAAAGAGAAGGAAGACGGCGGCGATCGAGAGGATACCACCCACAGCAGCCAGCGGGCGAAACCAGGCGGATGTCGACGGTCCCCCATCCGTCGAAACATCTTCTGGGGACAGCTGGAGCGCATCCCGAAAGGCGATCTCATCCGCAGCCGCTGCCGCAACGGCTGCAGCGCATGCAGGACAATCTGCGATGTGTTCTTCAACCCGCTCCCGCTCTGCGTCCGGGAGCTGATCCAGCACATAGTCGAGACACTGTTGTGGAGTAAGATGGCTCATGGGTTCACCGCCAGAAGCGCCCGGATGCGGGTATGGGCTCGGCTGAGGTACATCCGAACCGCGCCCGTCTGAATCGACATTCGCCGACTGATCTCCTCATAGTCCATCAGATCTCGATAGTAAAAGATGAACACTTTCCGCTCAGAGGCGGTCAGTTGTTCCAGACAGGCCCAGATCTGGTCGAGCTGTCGGCTTCGGATCACGGCGGCCTCTGGACAGGGAGAAGGACCGATGATCGGTTGCTCCGCCAACGGCGTGGTGGGCTGAATCTCCTGAGTCGCATGCTTGCGCTTCAATTTCTCCAGGGCGATCCAACGTGCCTGATGGTTGACCAACCCCGGCAAGCTCAGCCGCTCGATCCGCGCTTTGTCTCCAGACAGGCCAGCGAGAACCCGTTGATAGACCCGCTCCCATGCCTCCTGAGCGATATCCGCCGGATCATGGGTCCGTGCGACGATTCGCCACTTCCGCTCAATGTAATCGATCACTGACGAATTATGAAGTTCAATCAGCCGATCCCATGCATCGCGGTACCCGAGCAGCGCATGAGCCTGCAGCGAGGTCGGCGTCTGAAATTGGATGACGTTTTGATATCTCACACCCACCTCAATTGATGGTCCTGGGATTTTGCATCAGAATTTCTTTTTTTTCCTCAAGCCCATCCCCATCAACATCGAAAATACAGTTTCAATAAAACTAATTTACTTTTGATTGATTTGATTTCAGAAAAAAACGGTGGGGGCTGATGCATCATCACGAATGCATCCATTTAACGGGGTGTCGACTGAAGAGTTTGCTTCGCCCGACATAAACCGCTCTAAACCGGCGCGGCGCTGCCGTTGTGTAGCGTTCGTTTCTCAGGAGTTCCTGTGCCCATCTCGATTCGAGAAAATCAGTTCATTCCGCTCATCAAGTCTGACAAGCTGCAACGACTCACCAGTTTCGCTGGCGAGGGCGTCGAAGCCCCTATCAACCCAGAGGTGAAGAAAGCGACGGAAGACATCCTCAGCGCGATGAAGTACAGCTTCACCGCAGCCGCGGCGCTCCCGGAACGGGAGATGAAGCCCGGCTCCGTGGAGGACTTGTTTCATCAGTATATTCGTGGAATGTCCGCCGATCGGCGGACGAAGATCAGGGCGCGTGCGAAGGCGCTCGTCGAGGCCTCTGCAGAGGTCCGTGCGGCGCACTTTGGCCGCTACGGAGCGCTGTCTGCAGACGACGTTCTCGGCGCTGGCTTTGAAGGCATGGGCGCGCTGCTGGGAGAGGTGAAGCTCGACCCGCGCGGGCTCGGCGTCAAGACGCCGATGGTGCGCGCGGATCTCCTCAAGCCTGTGGAGGGGGGATTTTTGTTGCCATCGGACGCGATCGGCGGCGCGTCACCGTTCCGTTCGGCTGGCGATCTGGAGAACGCGATGCAGGAGACCCTCCAGAAGGCGCAGTCCAGCGGTGTCATGAACCGAGGACGTCTCGAAGAGTTGTACGGCATGGAGATGATGTCGGACATCGACAACGAGAACGATGACCTGGAAGGTCAGGCGGTGCTTCACCTGCTCCGGCTTGAGATCAGCCAGGTCCGCTGTATTGACGAGACCAACCCCGAGTTCTGGGGCAGCGATGAGATCGCCATCGGCGGCACTTCTGTGGATGAAACCGGGGATGTCAAGGCCATCAATGAGATCTATGTGGGCGGAGGCTTCGATGACGGCGACGCGAAGAACTACTCCCCCTATATGAGGTTCCACTACTTCAACGTCCTCGAAGGCAAGAGCTGGCCCAAGAAGTATTCCATCACCATGCTCCTCGCCGAAAAAGACAGCGGAGGCTTTCAATCCGTCCTCAACAAACTCTATGGCATCATCCGTGATGAGCTGAAGAAGAAGATCGGCGGATGGGTGGGGACGGCGCTGGAGCCGTACCTGGGCCCGTTCATCTCGCAGGCGATCGGTGCCGCAGTCGCCTGGGCTGTCGATTGGCTCATCAACTGGTTCATCGGCTTGTTCGGCGACGATGTCTTCCGGCCCGTCACGGTGACGATGAACCATGTCGCCCTCAACGCGCGCTTCACGATCAACGGCCGGTGGGGCTACAGCTACTCGCCCTGGCGCTATGCCTACTTCTCCGGTCATGGTGGACGGTATCGGGTCACCTACCGTTGGCGGCTGTACAACTGATTGATGTTGGGCATCCCACCATTCTTGCGCAGCTACTGGCGCGGTGATCCTCCGCGTCGGGCGCTGCGCGCGCCTCTGACAGCGATGCGAGGCGAAGGGATCTGTGTTGGCCTTCTGGACACGGGCTTGCTGCCCAGACACCCCACCTTCCATGAAAAGAACGTCGTGTACCGGGACTTCACTGGAGAAGGTGGAGACATTCACAACCACGGTACCCGTGACGCCGCGTTGTTGGTCGGTGAGGGGGGGGTGTGTCCCGAAGCACGGCTTGTGGTCGCCCGTGTTGTCTCTGGTATGGGACGACACATGCTGGCTGCAGGGGTACGCTGGGCGATCGCCCAGGGCGCCCACATCATTGCGATGCCATTGGGGATGGGCCGCGTTGATCGTTCCGCCGCGCGCGCGCTCGCTGAAGCGGCGGCTTCGGGCATCCAGCTGTTTGCCGCTGCAGGGAATCGAGGCCCTGATCGACATCTCTTCCCGGCGCACCTGCCAGACGTCGTGTCTGTGACCGGCGCGCGTCGGGATGGCAGCATCATCTCCTGGTGCTGCCGCTCTGCGCAGGTGGCGGTGGTTGCGCCGGGGTGGAACGTCCCGGCGCTCGGGCCGCCAGGCGCGACCATCAGCGGATCGTCTCCGGCTTGCGTCCTGGCCGCCGGAGTCGCCGCCCTTCGTCTTCAATGGGAGAGACACCATGGGCCTTCGACGACTGACGCCAAAACAAAAGCTTGCCATCCTCCAGGGCGCGCCCGGTGATGACATCGAATCTGCGGGCCGGCGGGCCGAGACCATGCTCAACCTGAGCCAGGTCACCGCGCAGCAGCTGATGAAAATCCCAGGGATGACCCCGGGAGAAGCGAAACGCATCCTGAACAACCGCCCCTTCTTCTCCATGGAGGAGCTGTTGGCGGTGAGCACCCTATCGCGTGCGTTATGGGAGGATCTGGTCTCGTTTCCTGCGCTGACCTTACCCGATCCGGCCGCGAACAAGGCGCGGCCCCTGTCCATCGTCCCGGGACGATTCGTCAGCCTGCCGACAGATCTGGAAGCCGCCCCTGTTGGGTTTGCGGTTCATCGCCAGAACCACACCGCATACATCCTTTCCGCTTCAGACCTGGAGTCTGCCGACCTCAGCGCCCTGAAGGGGCAGATGCGGGGGAGGCTCGTCCCGGTCGTCCGCGATCAATGGGGCGCGGAGCGGTACTTTGTCCCTGGCCACCTCGATGTCTGGGCACATCCGAACCACAAAATGGACGCGATCTGGGACCGGTTCGGGCTTCAGGTCCTCGGCGCTATCCCCAACATCGGCTACTTCCGCGTTCGCTTCTCGGTTCGTCCAGAAGCCGATCCCCTTCGCCACGCCATCGCTCTGGCGGACGAGCTGTCCAGGGAAGACGCAATTCGATGGGCAGAGCTGGAAGAGGTCGGCATCGATGAAGAGATTGTCTCTGCGAGTGTGGATGATCTGGAGACGGCGGAGCGAGACTGGAACCTCTCGCTCATCAACCTCCCACAAGCCCATCAGATCAGCCAGGGCGCAGGACACGTGGTCGTCTTTATCATCGACACCGGAATGAAGACCGATCACCTCGATCTCTCCGGAGGGCTACATCCGGAGTGGCAGCAGCGAGACCTGAACTATGAAGCCGATCAGCCCATCTCCGCGGTCTCACCACATACGGGCCCCGCAGGCAACCAACATGGGACCCAGGTCGCCGGGATCGTCCGACAGCTCGCGCCGCGCTGCCGAATTGTGCCGATTAAAATCACAGCGACCGGAGGTCTCGCAGCGGGGTACGGGCTTCGCGCGGCGGCCATCCAGAGCGCGGTCGTCTCACTCGCTGCAAACGAACGAGGCATCATCAACATCAGCTGGAAGACCCAGTCTGATCATGTGGGCATTCGCGAAGCGCTCCGCGCTGCCGAAGCAGCAAACGTATCGGTCGTCACATCCGCCGGAAACTACCCCCATCGCCCCAACCAGAGCCACTTCCCTTCCGACTACTGGCGGGTGTGGCCCTATCTGAAAGGATTGTGCGCCGTCGCTGCGGTCGGATACGGCGATCTTAAGGCAGGCTATACGTTTTATGGGGACGAGTCTGTAAATGTCTCGGCACCAGGCGGAGAGCTGGGCGGAGCAGGCTCGGCGATCTTCACAACATCTGGCATCACCCGCAACGTCTACTGCTTTGGAACGTCCTTCGCTGCTCCCCATGTCGCAGGTGTGTTGGCGTTAATGTACGGCATCGCCCCACAGCTCACGCCGGAACAAGCGCGTAGAATCCTACAGAAAACCGGCACGAGTTTAGATGCAAAGAACCCAGAATTTGCGGGAATGCTGGGAAGCCGCATCGACGCATATGCTGCCGTCCTCAACGCATCGGGCGCACAACCCAGCCCAATCACACAACCCACCGCATCACCGACGGACACAATGCCGACGGACACAATGCCGACGGACACAATGCCGACGGACACAATGCCGACGGACACAATGCCGA
>JBCBLB010000469.1:0-7844 GCA_038520555.1 Myxococcota bacterium
GACGAACTCGGTGATGAAGAAGTCGGCGTATTTGAAGAAGCCGAGCAGGCCGAGGTTGACGGACAACGACAGATAGAGCCAGAGCTTCCGTGTCGGGGCGTGGAGGCCGCGTTGTTCGGTGATGCGGTGGATGTTTCGTCCACACCAGAAGTCGACGACGGTGCTCAGGGCGATGAGGCTGCAGAGCAGCGGGTCCCAGAAGCCATAAAAGATGTAGCTCATCACCAGAAGAAAGCCGATCTTCGCCCGATCAGACAGCGGGTAGTAGACCAACAGGACGATGGCGAGGAAGGTGATGAAGATTTTGGAGTTGAAGAGCACAGCTTCAGGGAGGAGAGAGACGGAACCATGTATGCCACACAGGGCGTGCACGGTTACCGCGCCTTGCTCTTCCTGTCATTTGACAAATTGAGCGTGGGCCAACAACGCCGATCATGGAGTCTTATCGAGAAGATGGGGCCCCCGGCCGTGCGCAGATGAGATATGAGAATAAATGAATCACCATTCATTCTGCTGAACGCTTATCGGGGAAGCCTATGCAAATCGTACAAATCGTCCTGATGCTGCTCGCGCTCGGCGCCGGCCTCACGCTCACCTGGCGGATCCTTTGGAACAACCGCCTCAAGCACGTCTGGCCCAAGCGCGATCAGATCAAGATCGTCAATTGGGCCGGGCTGTTGCCGGGCACCGCAGAGTGGCTGTTCCAGACCCGGGTGCTGGCCAATCGGCCCTGGGCGGGCTTCTTCCATATGCTCATCTTCTATGGGTTCTTGACCTTCGGGGCGAAGACCATCGCCCACGTCATCGGCGGCTTCACCGGGGTCTATATTGCCCTGCCCGGCTTCCTTGAGGTCCTGCTGAACATCTTCGCCGTCCTGGTCCTGGCGTCGATCGTCTTTATGGCGATCCGCCGGTACTTCTTCATGCGCGAGCAGCTGACCCATATGTTGGAGTCGGGCGTCGTCCTGGCGCTCATCGGTGGTCTGATGATCACCCACCTGCTGGAGATGCCGCTCGACGCCGAGCACATGTACTTCCAGAACGCCGGCAACACGATCAACTGGTGGGTGCACTACCTCATCATCTGCTTCTTCCCGGCGCTCATCGCGTATGGCAAGCACCTGCACCTGATCATGGGTCCGGTCAACGTCACCCTTCGCCACCTGGTCGAGACGCCCAGCGACCGGTTCGCGCCGGGCGCGGATCTGGACATGGGCGACGAAGACGCCACCGAAGAAGATTTTGAGCGGGAGCTGGCGCGGGTCGGGATGCCCAACGGGGTCTCGGACTTCAGCTTCCACACCCTGTTCGATCCGGCGGCCTGCATCGAGTGTGGGCGCTGCAACGATGTCTGTCCATCGCGTGAGGCGGGTCTTCGTCCGCGCGATCACTTCGTGCTCGCGTTCCGGGACGCCTCGACCACGGCAGAGCAGCTCGCCGAGCTGGCCCCGCCTGAGATCGTCTCGACCTGCACCCAGTGCCGCGCCTGCGAAGTCGTCTGCCCCGTTGGAAACCGCCCCGCCCGCGCCGGCTTCGAGCTTCGCGGCCGGATGACGGCTGAGGGGCTGTATCCGCCCCGTGGCCTGAAGGAAGGGGGCACCGCGCCGGTCACCGCGACCGGCAACATCTTCGCCGCCGATGAGGACGTCCGGGCGAACTTTATCGCCGAAAACGAGCTTCCGATCTACGATCCGGAAGAACACGATGTGTTGTTCGTCCTCGGCTGTCAGGGCGCCAACTCCCCGGATGCACAGCCTGTCACCGTTGCGACGGCGCGCCTGTTGGAGGCCGCTGGCGTCCAGTATGGGGTGTTGGAAGAAGAGAGCTGTTGGGGTGAGGGCATCATCCACGGCGGCGGCATCATGGAAGACTGGCCGTTTTATAAGGAAGAACGCGTCATGACCCTGTCCGAGCAGCTCGGCGGGGAGCACGGCCGGACCATCCTGACCATCTGCCCCCACTGCCGGGACAACATCGGCACGCAGCTCTCTGCGGCGGCTGAAAAGATGGAGCAGGCCCCCTTCTCCAACGTCCGCTCACACCTCGATGTGCTCTCGGAGCTGCTCAAGCAGGGCAAGATCCAGATCGACAAGAAGGCTGAGAAGGTCGCCGCCCACCACCCGTGTAAGACCATCCACAACGACGAAACCGCGCTGATGGATGATCTGCTCGATGCAGCGGGCGTGACCGCGTACACTGCAGGCAAGAGCCCGGCCATCCCCCGCTGCTGCGGCGGCGGCGGCGGCGGCTTCTTGTGGGACTCCCCGGCCAAGGTCAACAAGGATCGGTGGAACCAGCTCGCCGAAGAGACCGGTCAGCACAAGGTCGTCACCGCCTGTCCCGGCTGCCACCGGATGCTGAACGTCGCCAAGGACGAGCAGGGACAGCTCACCGACGTCGCCAACGTCCTCTATGAACGCCTGCGGAACAGGAAGGACAGCAAGGCCGCCAAGTAAGCTGCGCCTTCGCCCGGTTCATGCGGCCCGACGACGTCGGGCCGTTTTTTTGGGGCGATCCGGTGAGGAGCGGTGTTGTAGTATTGAGCCCTTCTGGGAGGAGATGTGATGAAGGTTCTTCGCGTCCTTCAGGCCGCTCAAACCCTGGCCCGGCTCGGCCTGCGCCGCGCCCGTCGGGGCCCGCTCGACGCCACCTGGGGCTGGCGAGAAGAGCTGCTCATCGGGCTTCTCCGGGCCCGCTTCGCCAGCGCTCGCCACGACTCCATCGACCGGGTCCGGTTCCGAATGGAGTCGCTTCGGATGCCCTCCCCAAAGCTTGCCACCTGGGAAGAGCAGATGTGTGGCCCGATCCCCGCCGTCCTGGCGACCCCGCCATCACAGGCTGGCTCCGCCATTCTCTACCTTCACGGTGGCGGATACAGCTTCGGCTCCTATCACTCTCACCGCGCCCTGATCGAGCGGCTGGCTTTCTCGGCGCACAGCGTCGTCCTGGCGATCAACTACCGTCTCGCCCCGGAGCACCCCTGCCCGGCGGCGATCGAAGATGCCGTGTTTGCCTACCGTTGGCTCGTGGCGCAGGGCTACGCCCCCGACCAGATCGTCCTGGCCGGTGACTCCGCGGGTGGCGCGTTGGCGATGTCGGCGTTGATGGCGCTCCGCGACGCAGGGGACCCGATGCCGGCGGGCGGGATCGGGCTGTCACCCTGGCTGGATCTGACCGCCAGCAGCCCCTCCCACGATCAGAACTTCCAGACCGACTATGTGGCCGCCGGTGGGAACCTGATGGACTACGCGCGCCAGTATGCGGGAGATCTTCCGCTCGATGATCCGCGTGTTTCACCCATTTTCGGGGATCTGCATGGCCTGCCGCCGCTGCTGCTTCATGCCGGCGAGGCGGAGGTGATGCGAGATGAGATCGTGCGCTTCGGCCACAACGCGGAAGCCTCTGGTGTCGACGTCCGGCTCCAGGTCTGGCCTGCGCAGGTCCACGTCTGGCACGTCTTCAGCGGGCTCCTGCGATCTTCGACCCTCGCCCTCAACGTCGTCGCCCAGTTCGTCCACGAAGTGACCGCCCCTGAGCGACGAGGCGGCGTCAGGCGGCGTGGACGGGCTCGATCACTGCAAGGCGGCGGCGAATTCGCAGCGAGACCACCTTCGAGAGGTTGAGGTGCGTATAAATCGTGGAGAGCAGGATGCCCTCCATCCGATGCAGCCCCCCGTCGATCTGGGCGATGTCTCGGAGGTGTTCGAGGAGGCGCACGGCGCGTTTGGGTTTGGCGGCCAGCCGCTGGCCCATCTTGTGGGCGCACTTCTCGACGGTCTTGAGCATCGCGACGCCGTCGTCCGGCTTTCCGAGCCGCCGGGAGACAACCTCGACCCGGTCGAGGTAGTCCCGCCAGCGCAGGTCGGGCTTCCACTGCCGCATCGTGGCGAACAGCGCCTCGCGCTCGACCACGTTCATCGGCCCGTCGGCGACCCCCATCGCCATAAACAGGTACATCAGATCGTGGTATCGGTCCCACTCGCCTTTGGATTGTGCCATGGTGTCGTCCTCTCTGGGCCTGGGGTTACGCAGCGTTCAGGGTGATGGATGAGATGGTGATGGGGTCTTCGGGGTCGTTGGTCACGGCGAGCTGAATGTCTTCGATGCAGAAGCTGACCTCGATGACGCTCATCCGAATCGCCTTGGCCCAGGCACTCTTCGCCTCGGCCGTTCCATCCCGGGCATCGAAGACCGTGTGGAGCGGCAGCCGGCCGCTGGTCTCGACGAACTCCGAGCGGCGCGCCTTCCGGATCTCCTGATGGGCGGCCTTGACCTGCTTGATGACCTCTGCCTTGACCTTTTCTTCGTCGTCGTCATACCAGGGCTCGATCCGAGGCAGCTTGCTGTTGTTGGCGACGAGCTGGCCGTACAGTCCGCGCAGCTGCTCGATGCCGAAGGCGGTCTGTCTGCCATGGTCTTCGAGCATCCTGGCCCGCAGGGCGGCGTCGTCCTGGACGAGCATCTCGATGCGGACAGCAGCAGAGTTGGTCTCGCCGTTGAGGATCCGGTACGCCACCGGGTGCTTCTTGTAGACGGTCTTGAGCGTATCGACGATGGCATTGACGATGGTCTCGGCGACCTTCTTCAGATCGACGGTGACGTCCATCTCCAGGTTCCCGCCGATGCCGACGGCGGCGCCGAGGTTGACACGGAAGCGGACCTTGCCGGCCTCCAGGGAGAACCGCCCGCCCAGCTCGAAGGCGAACCCTGCGGTGACGCCGACCTTGGCGGCGGTCTTGAACAGCTCGTCGCCGTCGGCGGTGGTGACGCTGGCGCTCCCGCCGACTTCGGCGCTGACGCCGAGCCTGGCAGAGACCGACCCGTCCGCGACCAGCACCCCCCTGGGCGAGAGGATGAAGGAGCCGGACGCCTTGCCTTCGGCGCTGGCGACGGCTTTGGCGAAGGCCTCTGCCTGGGCCTTGGCGAGGCCGTCGATCTCGACGGAGACCCACCCGTTCGCCTCTGCGGTGGCGACCGCGCCGATCTCGGCGGAGAACTTCGCGCTGATGCCCTCCGACGCGCTCAGGCTGAGCTCTGCGCTGGCGTTCCCGCTGACCTGGGCATAAAGCTTCAACAACCCCTGGATCTTGCCGGACATCACGCCAAGGTTGGCCTGCGCCTCTGCGGTCAGATCCATGGAGCCTTCGCTCAGAAAGCCCGCGTTGGCCAGATAGACGATCCCCTCAAGCAAAGACTCGCCCTCTTGCTTAAAGGCCCCATACATGGCGATGGTGCCCTTAACGTCCCCTTCTGCGGCGGCGGTCCAATTCTTGGCGTCCCCGCCCCAGCGCCTGGCGAGGCTTCCAACCCGCCCCGCGTAGAGCGCACCCTGTTTGCCGCCTTTGAAGCTCTGCGCCAGGATCTTGATGTGCGGCCCCCAGGTCTTGAGGGTCTTCTTGTCTTTGTCAGAGAGGACGTTGTCCTGGCCGAGCTTCTGGAGCAGCTCGTCGAAGGCGGCTTCGGCCAGGGCGTCCCCCTCCTGGAGCAGCTCCTGGTTGATGTCGAAGTCCTGGCCGATCCGGTCGGCGATCTGCTCGGTCTCCTGGAAGACGGTCACGAAGCTCTTGAGGTCGTCGTTGTCGTTGAGCCTGCCCTCCAGCTCGCCGATGAGAGACTGGAAGGTGTCGCTGGGAAGGCTGCTGTCCGAGATCTCACGCAGGATCTCGGCGACCTGATTCTGGGCGTCCTCTGCGGTGGGATCGAGGCCCTTCAGCAGGCTCTCCACGTTGGAGAGCGCTTCGTCTTCGATGTCCTTGCTGAGCTCGTGGAAGTCCTTCTGGAGCTGGCCGACGCCGCTGGAGACGTCCCACTGCTCGACCGTCTCGAACATCGTCTCCATCCGCTCCAGGGTCTTCTGCAGGGTCTGGCGGGCGTCATCGCTCAGCGCTGCGCCGGACGTCAGATACGCCTGGAGGTCCCCGATCTGCTGACCGAGCTGCTCGATGTCACCGCTCAATTCGAGCTGGCTGGGCTTCTTCCCGCTCTCCAGGCCGCCAGCGCCGAACAGGGCCGCGATGGTGTCGCCAATATCCACAGGTGCGTCCGGCACCGTCGCGAGGTCCTTTGACGCGCCGATCTTTCCCGGTGCTCCGAGGATTTTGGCCTTAAACGTGCTGGCGAGCCCTTTCTTCAGGTCCGAGGGCCCGGCCTTTCCCGCGCGGCTCTTGACGTCGAATCGAAAGGTGTTGTCCGAGGCATCCCAGCTGACCTCACCGGCACAGGAGCGGAACTTCTTGAGGCTGCCCCCAGCGGCGAGGCCGTCCTTATCGTAGCGAGCCTTCTTAATGTGCTCATCGATGAGCCGGGGCGTCCGGAAGCGAGCGAACGGTTTGCCGGCCATCGGGTCGATGTGGAGGATCGATCCTTCGGGTCCGCGGACAAAATAGAACGCATGGACCGCATCGGTCCCTTTGAGCTTCTTGGCAGCGGATTTCAACACCTTCAGGTGTTTTCCTGAATTGGCAGCATCAGCCATCGCATGGCTCCTGGTGGGAGGGTGTGTGTGGTTAGAGGCGTAAACCACACGATACGGCATGCGATAACCAGGTCTTCTATCAACGTGTATTACGGCGCCTTTCAACATCCGTATCGTTCAGACATCGGACGCCCTCACCCGCCCACTGTTCATGGAGCGGAATGGAGACCCCCCATCAGTTCGTCGCGACGGGACAGGGTTGTCCCCTGGGATCGTCGAGGGTGCGCTGCCAACAGTACAGGTCTTCGCCGTCGGTGTTCTTGAACGTCAGGGTCAGCCGCTGCGGGTCCAGGTCAATGACGGCATAGCCGTAGACGGACTGGCTGAAGATGGGCATGTCCTCCCCCTCGCAGGCGGCGTCGCCGGGGCAGGTGGGGCGCTCGCGAATTTTGGAGCCCGACCCTGAGGTCGCCGCGGGCACGTCATCGTAGATGCCGAACTGCAAAAAGTGGGCGTGGCCATTGAGCCAGATGCTGGGTTGGATATCATGGGCAGCCATCCACGCCCGATACCGGTGCTCGCCCTTCTGCTGCTCGTCTTCTTTGTCAAAGGCGGTGCGGAACACATGGTGGCCGAGCATCACGCTCCACCCCTCGTCGGGCATTGCGGCGCGGACCTCATCCGCGTCCCACTTCTTCGGCGAGACGTTGGTGTCCATGACGACGACCCGCCCGAGCCCGTCACCGAGGTCGATCGTGTACTTTGCCGCGGGGAGGTTGAGGTGGTCGGTCTGCTCGGCGTAGGCCATCAAGCAGCGGGCGCGGTCGCGGGAGTAGGAGTAGTGACCGACGTCATGGTTGCCGAGGACCAGCCAGGTCTCGGCGCCGAGGTCGGCGTAATACTCCCCCAGCCGGCCGCGCAGCAGCTCTTCCGCCTTCCCCTTGTTCGGGTCTCTACAGCTCGGCGACAGCTCGAGCGGTCCGCCGACGCCATAGACCAGGTCTCCCAGGGCGAAGATCGCGTCTGCGTCCTCTGCGCGGACGTTCTCACGCAGCTGATCGAGGGCGTCGCGGGTGATGTGCGAGCCCTCGCCGTCGGCCTCTGCGCCGGTGTCACCGATGAACACCAGCCGCACCGATTCATCGACGGCGAGCTGTTCGCTCGCGAAGCCTTCGAAGGGGGCCCGGCGGCTGGCGCAGCCGGTGAGCGAGATCAGAAAAGGAAACACCAGGAGAGGAGATGGAGATACCGTTCTCATGCTGGCAATATGGCGCGCTACATCTGCTGTCGGTAGGGCTTCGGATCGATGCGTGCCTCGATGAGGTTGAGACCGCGGGTTTGAAGCGCGTCTCGCACCGCTGCTTCGATCGCATCTTCGCCGCTGACCCGCACGCCGCGGCCGCCATAGGCCCGCGCGAGCAGGGCCGGA
>JBCBLB010000625.1:0-5727 GCA_038520555.1 Myxococcota bacterium
CTGGAGTATTGCTGGACACATACTGTTCAATTTACGGTGCGCGCATGTTGCTGGTTTAGCGAAGTGACGCCCATCTTTTCAAGTGGCTGAAGCCATCGATGTTACCCTTGGGTCATGTGGGAGCTGGCTGACCTCACCTTGACCCGACCGGCGCTCGCGGCGCGTCTTCGACAACATTGGGACACCTCGCTGGCCGATTACTCGGCCCAGCTGTGGGCGGCGCCACCGGATGCTCCCGTCGAAGACGCCTTTGCCGCTGCGCTGCGGGAAGAGGCGATGCGCATCACGGGCTCTGTGGAGGTTGCGGAGCATCTGCTTCGCCATCGCGTCGCCGTCACCGCGCATCATGTCACTCCCACGAACGGCCCCGGCTTTCTGGCCATCGATCGGATCGCCATCGCCGGCAAACCGTCAGGGGTGCCGCTGGTGGTGCTCGCCTGGTCCGGTGTCGCCCTGTCCAACGCCGCCTGGTCGGGCGCCATCAGCTTCAACGGCCTCATCGAACGCCTGCTCGTTCCCGGCTCGCCGACCGAGCGCCGACTGCGAAAGGCCCAGGCCGATCGGGCCCGAGACAGCGGCGTCACAGAGCTGCGCCTGTCCCTGTTCCCGTCAAAGCAGAGAGATGCGCTGCTCTATCGCCTCGGCGTGCCCGAACGCCTGGGTGAGGTGCTGAGAGACGTCCGCCCCGAAGCCCGCCACCTGTTCGCCGATCTCGACGACGCAGAGGACTACCCGACCTGGGCCCTCAAGACCTGCGCCACCATCCAACAGGCTATCCTCGGGGACGCGGTCGTCTACCTCGACCTGAACCGGATCGTCGCCGACTATCTGACCCGGATCGCGGGACAATCGGACCACCCGCTGGTTCGGTTTCTGAGGGCAGAATCACACGATGAGGCGTTCGCCGCGAAGAGCTGGGCGTATCGGCGGCGGTCTTCGGGCAAGCTCGCGGTGATGGGGCCAGAGGCCGCGGCGGCTTTGTTGGCGGGCACGATTTGCCCGGGGTTGGTTCCGGCGTTCGTGGCCCTTCGGTGTGTCAACGGGATCCGGTGTCTGGGATCGTTCAATCAGGACGATTATCTGCGGGCGTTCGCGGCGGCGTGGGGGGCCTGGGACGATCCGCAGCCGACCCTGGTGACCGGGCGAAGCCCGGGAGAGACCTACCCTCTGGACCTTGCCCTCTCGGGGACGGTCCTCTCCGCCGAGGGGTTGGTGATGCGGGACCTGTGGGCGCCGCTGCTGCCGCGGCTGCTCCGATGAGCTAAACTTAGCCGTCATCGTCGTCATCGGAGGACATCATGTGGCTGACCCTGATCGCCTGCTTTGGAAGCAGCAAAGCGCCTGACCCCATTGAGCCACCCGTCGCCGAAGCGCCTGCACCGGCTGAAGCACCGACCGAAGCACCGACCGAAGCACCGACCACCGCCCCGGCGCCCGATCCGATCCTTGTGGAGAAGCTCGGTCAGGATCTCGCCGAGCAGGTCGCCCAGCAACGCGCCGCCTTCGACAACATCCAGACCCTCGACCAGTTCGTCGCCGCGTTCGAGGGGGCGAACGCCCTCGCGGACGCCCTCACCAAGCCTCTGCAGGCCCAGTATGAGGCCGCCCAGGACGCCAACGACATGGTCGGTGAGGTCGACGTGAGCTGGCTGCTCCCCCATACCCCCGCCCTGGTCGAGGGCTACTTCGCCGAAGGCACCGCCATCGTCCTGATGCTTGAGCCGGAGCCCTGGGCCGCCGCCGCAAAGAAGACGCCCTCGTCCAAAGACGACGACTTCCTCTCCTTTATGGCCCTGTCCTATGACAACCCCGGCGGCGTCGGTTGGGCGACGTGGACCGAGCGGAACTGGGACTACGGCGGGTGCAGCACCTTCGGCTCTGGCTCGCACGTCAAGATCCTGCAGGCCGCCGACAAGAACCTCTCGGCGGGCACCCCCTTTGAGGGGCGCATCCAGAAGATCCGGGGCGAGCTTTTCGATGACATCTTCAATGAGGCGTCGACCTTCCTCTACTGCGACGCCAACACCAACAAGCCGACCCCGAAGGACGCCCTCAAGAAGGAAGGGCAGCAGATCCTGGATACCATCAACCTCTCCGATGAGGAGCGGGCGAAGCTCCAGGCGCGCCTCGACGCAGGGTTCCCGCTGGCCGACCAGTGACCGGACTGCTCCTCGCCGCGGCGGCCATGGCTGCGCCGTTTTCCGACCTCGACGACTGCCCGCTCGATGAGCCGCCGCGCGATGACATCGAGCTGTACGTGGTCACGGTCTCGCCGGGGAGCCAGCCCTTCTCATTCGTCGGGCACGCGGGGCTGTGGGTGCGGGACCCGGCCCGCCGGATCGACCATATGCTCGAATTCGGCGCCATCAACAGCTCCGTCCAGGAGCCGCTGTCCGCGCTGCTGATGGGAACCCTGGCCTGCTCCTGGCGTGTCGACATGATGAACCGACAGCAGCGCATCTGGACGAAGACCGAGCGGCAGGCGGTCGCCCAGAAGCTTGACCTCCCCGACGATGCGTTGCGGCCCTTCGTTGAAGAGGTCTACGCCGCCGCCGATAGCCGTCGGGAAACGACGGCCATCTTCCATTGGAAAGAGCGAAGCTGCGCCACGGAAATCCGCGACATCCTCGACCGTGCGCTGAGCGGGCAGATCGAAGCGCAGCTCTCGGCGGTCGCGCCGCTCACGCCGCGGCAGGAGATCCTTCGCCACCTCGGACCGCATTGGTGGGCCTGGGTGGGGTGGCATCATCAGGCCGGCGCCTCGGTCGATCGGCCACAGACAAGATATGATGCAGCGTTTGCGCCGATTCGGCTCGCTGAAGGGCTGGTTGATGTCCAGGTTCAGCATCCCGACGGGCCGCGGTCGCTCATCTCAGAGACCTGCCGCCTCGCGGAGGGCCGTCACCGCTGGCCTGCGGAAGGACCGCCGCAGCGGATCGGCTGGATGACCCTCATCGGCGTCGTCTTCGGCGGAAGCGTCGTCGCCCTGGGGCAGGCGGGCCGCCACCGGGCCGTCGCGATCGCAGCGATCCTCATCGGCGTCATCGGTGGGGTGTTGGGGACCGCCAACGTCGTGCTCGCCGCGGTGAGTGCGCTTGACGCCTATGGGCCCAACCGCAACTGGTTCGTGACCAGTCCGCTCACCCTCGCCCTGATCGCCTGTGGGGTCGCGTGGTGGTCGGGCAGACGGCCCCGATGGGCGGCGATCGCGGCGGCCACGCTCGCGATCCTCTCGCTGTTGGGGGTCCTGATCGCTCCTGTGCCGGTTGTGGTTCAGCAGAACCTGGATTTTCTGGGATTGATGGTGCCGATTCTCGCTGCATTGGCCTGGGTCGGGCGCCGGGGTGATCCCGCATTTTCATGAACGGTTGTTCGTGAAATGTGTGGGTTCGCCCCTGAAGTCGGGGTGCGCGCACCAGACCTTCCGCATCATCGACGGCCAGCGCAGCTTGTTGGCGAGCATGTCCTGGACGCCGGCGGTTTGCGCGGCGGTCTTCTCGCCGTTGACATGGGGGCGCTTCGTGGAGATGTCGGCGAAGTCAAAGCTGGAAGGCGCCGGTGACGGAGAGCGACGAGCCGATGGTGTAGGAGAAGCCGAAGTCGTCGTTCTCAGGCACGCGGCCCTGGATCCCGAACCCCTGGGCGTAGAAGTCGATGTTCAGGAATCGGGCGAGGGGCAACGAGAACCGGGTCTCGACGAAGGCTCGCAGCCGCAGGTCGCTGGCATCGTCATCTGGCGTGTTGGCGAAGATCTGGATGTCGCCAGAGGTCGTCCACCGCAGCGACGTCCCCACCGCCTGCGCCGTCGCCCACTCGACCTTGCCGCCGAACTCGGGCGGCTTGTCGCTGAACTGGGCGATGTCCCGGTTGACGAAGCTGCCGATCCGCAGCGCCCCCAGCCAGCCGGTCGGAACGGCAGAGACGCCGATGGTCTGCGAGAGATCCGACTGGCGGCTGTTCACCGTGCCGTCGTCGTTTTCGATGGCGGTGTACTCGGTGTCGAACAGGGCCTCGGTGTATGGCATCAGCTGGAGCGACGGGAAGACCGGGAACTTCCAGTGTGGCACCGAGAAGGAGGAGCTTCCGCGAAGATCGTCCGCCGTCTCAACGGGTTCGACGTCTTCTTCGGTGCGCAGGGTGGTGAACATGCTGCGCGCCCGAATGTCGGCGAGCACCCGGGGCGAGCTGTACTCGAAGGCGACATCGAGATCAGAGCCGAAGGTGAAGCTTGAGGGGCTGGTGGCCAGGGTCTCTGGGACTTCGGCGAACGACGCGTTGTCGGTGCCCTGGAATTGGCTGATGCGGAGGTTGAGTTGGCGGACGCGGACCAGCCACTGCGGCGGCATCTTCGTCGGCGCGGTGAGGATCCAATTCTTGATCGCGTCGGGGTGGCCGCCTTCGTCACGGATCTCGCGGAGGGTGTCGAGCACCGTCTCTCGCAACGTGGCGGGCTGGCCGCCAGGGCCGCGGACCGTCGCGATGCCCGGCCCGTCCAGGGCCATCCCCGGCTTCGCCGCCGTCAACAGCGGCCCGATCGGGTGGCTGGCGACGGTTCGATCCGTGCTGACGACCCGATAGGTTCGGGCCCCATCGATCCCCCGCCCCTGCGCGATGCGGTTGGTCGGGGTCGCTCCGCAGGCGATCAGACCGTCCATGCCGAAGGCCTTGTCCAGAATTCCGTTGAACGCCCCGCCGGGGATCCAGTGGGTTTGCAATGTGTCGAGCATCGCCAGCTGGTTGACGACCTGGAGCTCGGTCATCGGGCCAGGGATGTCAACAACCGGGGGCAGCTCATGTAAAAAGACCGAGTCCGCCCCTGTCGCTGTCCGCACGCTCTCACAGACCAGCTGCGCCCATGCGCTCTCCTTGAGCGGTGCCGTGGGCGAAAATGCAGGGATCAGTTGTTTGTCCAGCCGAGGATACTGCCGTGCCCGGATCGCGGTGATCTGGCCCTGAACGCCCATGTCCAGCGGGACCTCGCCCCGGACCAGCCGGGGAACGCTGCGGACCGCCCGAAGGTGCGTCTCCACATCCGGTGGGGGCGCTTCTCTCGGCCCTCCCTCTGCAGCGGACGCCGAAAGCGGGGCCTTGTTGGGTTTATTGGTGGGTTCTTCCCCTTTGGGGGCTTCGGTGATTTCGAACCACAGCTCTGCGGTGGCGATGCCGTCCATCGAGAGGGTGGCCGGAGCGCCTCTGCGGGTGTACGGCAGCGGGCGGAGGGTCAGCTCCTGCTGGAGGACCCGTAAGGTGGCGAGGGTCTGATCGCCGACCATCAGGTCAACCCCACGAAGCTCACGGCGGGCGGTCTCCAGGACAGCGGAGCCGGCAGTGGTCAGCATCAGCACCATGTCCGGCGGCGTCTCGCTGTCGTACATCTCATCGACGGCGTTCTGGATCGCCTCGATGGGTTCGGTGATGTCGACCCCTTCCTGGCTGAGCTGAGGGATGATGGTCGCCAGGACCGGGTCGAGCATGGCGACGAATCCGATATGGATGATGCCCGCTTCGGTTTTGGCGGGCACGATGCGATACCGGGGGAGCTGGTAGCGTGCCTCCTCGGCCTTCCAGTTGGTGGCGATGTATGGCAACGAAGGATGCGCCCGGGTTTCGGCGAGGAACGTCCGCGGCCCGGCGATCAGCTCCGTATACCCCGGCGCCAGCGCCACCGGGTCGAGCGCCTCCAGCATCTGGTACCCCAGCGGCCGATACAGCGACAGCGCCCCATCC
>JBCBLB010000711.1:0-4883 GCA_038520555.1 Myxococcota bacterium
ATGTAGTCGGTGTGCGGGCGGATGCCGGGACCATCGGGGTTAAAGTCCTGACCCCACAGGAGAAATTCAATGGCGTGGTAACCCGTAGCAATGTTCTTCTCGCCACCGACTTCGTTGAGCGACTCCAGCGTCGCCGCGTCGATGGTATCTTCACCGTTGACGATGCCCGCGTCCGCGTCACCGTCGACATAGTCAATGTACTGCTCATCGAGCGGCCATGCATTCAGCAGTCCCTCCGGGCCGTCATTGGGGTTGTCGATTGGACCATCATAGAACCGATACACTTCGGTCTGGAGATAGGGCTCGCGGCTGTCCAGCCATGCCTGACGCGCCGCGTCCAGCGTCGGTTGCGATGGGTCGTCGACCAGCGCCTGAAGCGCAACGTCCAGTGTCTGCGCGGTGGTCACCGAATCTTCGTAGCTGGCCCGAACGATCTCAGCATACGTCGACACCGCCTCACCTGTCTGCGATGGCCAGGAGAACTCGTCCCCAGTTGTGGTGTCTTTATCGTCATCATCACCACAGCCGGTGATAAGGAGCGCGGCTGCGATCCAAACTCGATTGTTCATTACAGCTCCTGTAGCGTCTCTAAGTCTGACACGATCGCGATGAAACCGAATGTTACTGAGATCGTATCAGCGCATCTGGCTCAATTGATAATGAAAATGATTCTCATTAACAACAAGAGCGCAAAAAAAATGCGCGGAAATGCTCCCCCACCTGCTACCATTTAAAGGCTCAAATCTATCTCATCCAGGATTTGTCCGTTGTTGTCGACGTACTCCACCTTAATGACCCCGGTGCCTGGGTCCGCGGTGAATCGGGTGTAGTTCCACTCCGCGAAGAAGGTCAAGAAGTGCTCTGGCGGCTCTTTGACCAGCAGGCCCGCCGGGTTGAAGAAGCTGCCCCCGGGTCCGACCAGGACTTCGTGCTGGTTCTCCCCGATGCCCCCGGCTGCGTCGAGCCTGGAGACCGCCGTCAGGTGGAAGTCCCCGGCGATCCAGAGGACCCCTTTTACGCCCGCGTCGTTGATGTGGCCGATGATCTCTTCGCGGGCTTCGGGGAAGCCTTCCCACCGGTCGTCCTGCTCGATGACGTTAAAGATCTCGAAGTAGGCTGTGATGGGCACTGAGTTGAAGATGATCTTGAAGCGGGCGGTGCTTTCGGACAGGCCCTGTTTCAGCCAGTCCATCTGAGCCCGGGAGATGTAGACGCCCTCCGCCGGGACGCGCTCTGATCGGCAATCGAGGACGAAGACGTCCAGGGTGCCGCCCCAGGACAGCTTCCGCCAGACGCCCGCGTCGCCGCCGCCCTGGCGATGGGGCATGAAGTCGTTGAACAGGTCGGTGGCGTTGGCGAGCCGTTCGTCGATGTTGTCATCGTCACGGGACCAGTTGTTGTCGACCTCATGGTCGTCCCAGGTGGCGATGAGGCTGGTCGAAGCGGACAGGTCGCGCATGCCCTGGATCCGCATGGCCGCGTCCCAGAAGCGACGGAACTCTTCCGCCGAGGTCGATCCATCAGCATAGACCGTATCGCCGAGGAGGCCGAAGAAGTCGAGCTTTTCTTCGGCCGCCCGGGAGAGGATGGCCCAGGGTTCGTTTCCGCCCAGACACGAGGTCGCCCCGAAGGTGACGACGCGTTGGTCGCCATCGGCGAGGGCGGTCCGGAACCGGGTCGCCCGTGCCCGCCGATCCCCATCCGGCGCATAGAAGGTCACCGAGAAGGCGGAGTCCGCGGCGAGATCCGTCAGCTCCAGCTGAAGGACCCCGTCGGTGACGGGCAGGGCTTCCTGCCGGTCGACCTCAACCCAGTCGTCGCCCTGGCCCATCACCAGGACCATGGAGAGGGTCGCCTCAGCGGAGTGGACCGACACAAGCGCCCCATCTGCGGTGACGTCGCCGACCTGGACGCCATAGGGGAAGCCGTCTTCGTCGGTGGAGCCGTCGGGATCCCAGGTGGCAGGTTCAGCGTCGCGGGTCGGCGTGCCGGAATCTTCCGCAGCGGTGTCGGCGCCGTCGGTGCCGCATGCGGCGAGCGCCGCCAGAGAAGGGATCGCGATGAGGATGCTGCGTCGGGTCGTCTCGGGCATGGCGCTCACTCGGCTTGAAGATAAGCCCGACTAACGCGCTCATGCGGCCGATGTCTGTTGCAGTTTCGCAACGCCGCGGGCAATGGCTTAGAGGCCTGCGACGTAACGGGCTGCTACCCTGAAGCGCACGAGCGCAGGACTGAACCGGACAGGAGCACGGCCATGGCCACTCAACCCCAACAACAGGCGCTGATCGAGGTGATGGTCGTCGGCGCGCAGATCGCCGGGGGGCTGTCGCCCGACCGCGCCGATGCCCTGCTGACCATCACCCTGGAACACAGCGACTTCAGCGGCCTGGAAGAGGACGACCTGCGCGCCATGCTGGAAGAGGCGATCACACAGGCCCGCCCCACCCGGCTGCCGACCCTCTCCCAGGCGGTCGCCTTCAACCCCACCCTCGCCTTCCAGCTGATGTTCCTCGTCGCCCGCGAAGGCGGCGCCCTCCCCCAGGACGCCCTGCTCGACGCCGCGACCACGTTCGGGCTGAGCCCGGACGACGCACAGCAGATCATCGACGCGGGCGTCCCACCAGCCCTGGCGATCCTCGACGCCGCCCCCGCCCCGGAAGAAGCCTACCTCGACGTCCTGCTCGCTGCCGCCGCTTCCGACGGGGAGATCGCCGAGCAGGAGCTGGAAAAACTCATCCACTTCGCGGGCTCGCGAATGGAGCTTCGGCTGCTGCCCCGCGAAGAGATCGAAGATCTGATGACCGCCAGCCTGCAGGGGTTCCTCGACCATGGCTTCAGCGCATGGCTGGAGACGTTGCCCGCCAGCCTGCCCACCGATGCCCAGCGACAGACCGCCTACAAGCTGGCCGCGGAGATGATCGAGGCAGACCAACAGATCACCGACTCAGAGCGGGCGTTCATGGCCCAGCTCCGGGCGGTTTTGGAGCTCCAGCTCTGACCTTCCGATGTCGTCATTGTATCAAAACGGCGTGCCGCTCTGAGCAGAGCCGGACATGGGAAGAGGTGGCGGAGCCGGCCGATGGGCAAACGCACCTCGGGCCGTTTCATCCCAGGCCCGGAACTCTTTCTCCCCTCTGTCTTTACCCTCCACACCCCGTCACAAAGAGATGGCCAGATGGTGAGGTTGACGTCGAACGGTCTGAAGGCAAAGAGCTGCATGGCTCCGCTCGGATGGGGGGGCGGGCCAGCGCTCTCCCTTCGATTGCATCGACCTGCTACATGAACGATACTCGGCGATAGAGGGGTAGAGAAGCACGCTGAATAGGATCGGCGTGAGATACTCATCCCTTCTCCCTGCGCATCGTCTGCGCCCATCTGCCGAGGGTCATTATGAACGCATCTCTTCTTCTGCCTGCTGCCCTTCCGATCCTGCTCATCGCCTGCGACGACGCAGGCGATGCGTCGACCGACGATCTGGGCGCCATCATGGCGCAGGTCGATGCGATGCAAGACCTCCTCGACACACAGCAGGCCACAATTGAATCGTTAGAGGCGGACAACGCCTCACTACAGGCAGAGGTCGACAGCCTGCTCAGCAAAGACTACGACTCGATTGAGGCGGCCCTCAACGCCCACGGTGACGCCATCACAGCGCTGCAGGACGACGCCAGCGCTGTCGACGCTGACGCGCGCCTGGCGGCGATCGAGGCGGACTACCTCGTCGCCGCGGACCTCGACGGCGTCGCCACCCATGACTGGGTTGATGAACGGGGCTTCGCAAAGGGCGCCGACGTCGCCAACAACAACGATCGCATCACCAACATTGAGAGCACCTACGTCACCACCACCGCCCTGGGCGCCTATGCGACGGTGAGTTGGGTCCTGACCCAGGACTATGGCGCACAGGCAGAGGTCGACAACGCCCGCAACCGCATCGCCACCATCGAGTCGGACTACGTCGTCAGCGGGGACCTCAAGCCCCTCGCCTCCGATGCGGATCTCGAAGCGCTCGAAGATCGTGTCGATGACATCGATAAGAGCTACCTCATCGACGACGACCTGAGCGGGTATGTGACCGAAGCCTGGATCGAAGCGAAGAACTACGCCGCGGATGCCGACCTCACCCTCACCGACGCCCGCATCGATGACATCGCCGAAGACTACGTCGGCCTGGAAGTGTTGAAGGGCTACGCGCTCACGGCGACGGTCTCGGCCATCGACGTCCGCGTCACAGACATTGAGGCGGACTATGTGACCAGTTCAGACTTCGATCCTTCCGAGATCAGCGCACTGTTCGACTATATCAGCGTCGATGCCATGGCGGACACGGTGACCATCTCGGGCGCCAACGTCTACATCCAGTCCGGCGCGGGCGCGACCAACGACAAGGGCGAGCTGACCGGCCTGGGCAACCTGATCATCGGCTACAACGCGGACACCTCTGGCAAGGCCACCCGCACCGGCAGCCACAACCTGATCATCGGCGACGAGCACGCCTGGAGCAGCTACAGCGCCCTGGTGGCCGGCTACAACAATAGCGCCACGGGCCCGTACAACGTCCTCTCCGGTGGCCAGGGCAACCAGACCAGCGGGTTCTACAGCGCCATCTCTGGCGGCCGGGACAACATCGCCTCGGGCTTGAGCGCGGCGGTGGCCGGCGGGTATCGAAACACGGCTGCCGGCATCAGCAGCGTCGTCTCTGGTGGTCAGGACAACACCGCCGACCACAACAACAGCGTCGTCTCCGGCGGCGTCAACAACCTCGCCGAAGGCATCGGCGCGACCGTCGCAGGCGGCCAGGACAACGTCGCCAGCGGCGACTATGCTGCAGTCCTCGGCGGGGCGAGCAACGACGCCAGCGGCGACCATGCGGCGGTCTCCGG
>JBCBLB010000730.1:0-4675 GCA_038520555.1 Myxococcota bacterium
AAGCCCGGGACGCCAACGATCGCTTGCTGTCTGTCTTCGCGTCCACCTTGCGATGCGGCTCATGAGCGCGTCCTCTACTTCCCCACCGGATCCGAAGGCCTGGGAAGCGTTCCTTCTCAGTACTCTTCCGCTTGAAGGGGCCCAGGTTCGGCTGCGACCCTGGACCGAGGCGGATGTGCATCGCCGACGGGCGCTCTCTGGGTTGGACGCGCCCTGGCGACGTTGGAACGCACCCTATGAGCCACCTCCGACGGAAACGAAGCTGAACGCGATCTATCAACGGGTGCTTCAGCGGGTCGGCCGTGGCGAGACGATGGGGCGGGGGAGGCGGATCGCCATCGCGGATCGGGACACCGACGTCTACATCGGCGAAGTGACCTGGGTTGAGGCCAGCTTTGCCGCGTTGAACTGGCCCTCGCTCGGGATCGCGATCCATGACGACGCGTTCTGGGGAAGGGGACGGGGAACCGAAGCGCTGGGCTTGTGGGCGGACCTGCTGTTCAGGGGGCGCGGCTGTCACCGCGCAGACTTGAGGACATGGTCCGGCAATCACAGGATGTGTGCGGTGGCGCAGAAGCTGGGATTTATCGAGGAGGCCCGCTTCCGCGAAGCGGTCGTGGTGGGTGGGGTCCGCTACGACTCTGTCGTATTCGGCATCCTTCGACGGGATTGGGCGGCCCGACACCCTGACGGCTTCCAAGACATTATTCGAGGCCGTTGACGTGTGACCAGACGTGGGAGATGACGACCGAGCCTTCTCCGACGCTGGAGGCGACCCGCTTGGTGGAGCCGGCGCGGACATCGCCGACCGCGAAGATGCCGTGGCAAGAGGTCTCGAAGACAGAGCGGCCACCTGCTGCTGCGCCGGTGAGCACGAAGCCACGCTCATCCAGCGCGACCAGGCCGCTGAGCCAATCGGTGTAGGGCTTCGCGCCGATCATGATGAACATCGCCTGGGTGTGGATGGTCCGCTCTTCGCCAGAGGCCTTGTTGCAGATCACGACCCGCTCCAGCCGCTCTTCGCCGCACAGCTCCACCGCTTCGGTCTGGAAGTGGACGGTGATTCGTGGATCCTGCTCCAGCCGCTGGGAGAGGTAGGTCGACATCGACGCGGCGAGGTTGGTGCGCCGCACCAGGACATGGACATGGGAGGCGGCGCGGCTCATGTACATCGCTGCCTGCCCTGCCGAGTTTCCTCCGCCGATTACGATGGCTTCGGTGTTCCGGCAGAACTTGGCCTCCAGGTCGGTGGCCGCATAGAACACCCCGGCGCCTTCGAATGCTTTGAGGCGGTCGAGGTTCAAGCGGCGGTACTGCACCCCCGTTGAGACCACCACCGCCTTCGCACCCACCTTCGCGCCATCGCGGAGCCCGATGCAGAACGTGCCATCGTCGAGCTGCTCCAGCGAGACCGCCCGGCGGGGGATGGCGAACCGGGTGCCGAACTTGACGGCCTGGATCTCGCCCCGCCAGCAGAGGTCGGCGCCAGAGATGCCGGTCGGGAAGCCCATGAAGTTCTCGATTCGAGACGACGTGCCCGCTTGACCGCCGACGGTCATGTCCTCGATGACCAGCGCACACAGCCCCTCAGAGCCTGCATAGACGCCCGCCGCGATCCCCGCCGGGCCGCCGCCGACGATGACCACGTCGAAGGTCTTGTCCTCTTCGATCTCCCGATCGATGCCCAAAAGCTGCGCGAGCTTGCGGGGGGTGGGGTCCTCGACCATCTTGTCCTCGCCGAAGATGACCATCGGGTGCGGACGGGAGACCCCACAGCCGCTGGCGACGGCGAAGGCGTCGGCGTCGGCGAGGGAGAGGTTCTTGTAGGGGATGCGGTTCCGGTTCAAGAACACCGCGACCCGACCGATCGCCCGATCCGCTTCGGCGCCGATCACGATCACGCCAGAGCCCTCTCGCTCGATCATCGCGCGGCGGCGGGCGGCGAAGACCGTCAGGATGATGTCGGACATCTCCGGCACCAGCGCCATCAATTCAAGCATCTTCGCGCGGGGCACGGCGATGCAGGTCGTGTCCTGGATCGCCCGGATCTTCAACAGCGCGCCGCCGTTGAACATGAAGCTGATCTCTCCGACGAACTGGGTGGGCCCGAGGGTTGGGCCGCCGCCATACCGGGAGCCGTCGAAGTTGAGCGCTTCCATCTCGCCTTCCAGCAAGTACAGGAAGTGGGTCATCACCTGCCCCTGTCTCAGGACGGTCTCTCCGGCTTTCCAGGTCTGGAGCGTCCCGGCCGCCCGCAGCATCTCGACGTGGCTGTCCGCGAGCGGTGTCCGCACCATGGTCACCAGTTCACGCGCGATCTGTTCCATATGTTCTCCCCATGCATTTGTCTGAGTCTGGCAGGGGGGTATCCGAGTTTCGGCTAGTGCCTTCTCTGGTTTTGCCGGGTAGGGGATCGCAGCTGTGCAGGAGCCCGAATGCTCGCGAAGAGTTCTCGTAATCCGGATGCGCCCGCCTGGGTGGACTGGTCAACCGCCAAGAAGCTCTGGGCCGTGACGCCTGGGCCGGTCGGCGCGGTCGAGCGCCTGGGCCGGTTGTTGCGCGCGCTGTCGGCGTATGTTCGGCCACAGCTCATTCAACGGCGCCTCGAACGGCTGCGGGACCTGGGCTACATCGACCATGTGCCCACCGCATGGCAGGTCCTCGTCGCCGGTCATCACCAGATGCTCGGCACTGCAAGCGAAGAGACCCGCGTCTTTTATGAAGCGCGGGGCATCCACTTCAGCCTCCACAATCTGCGCCGGTTTATCGATGAGCCAGCGAGCATGGTCGATCCGGTCGGCTTCTTCAGCGAAACCGATGCCATCCTCCACCATATCTTTCAGTCCACCCACTACTTTCCGATCTACGATATGCAGGTGGTGCGGATGCATGGGGACGGCGTCGCCGAGCTGGAGCGTCAGTGGGCGCTGATCTGTGCAGGCGAGCACCCGCGGCAGGCCCGCTATGAAGCCCTGGTCGAGGATCCGACCTACTGGGATCGTCTGAAGTGGCAGATCCCGGCTTTTCTGGCGGATATGGACATGCAGCTGGAGCCGGGGCGCTATGCACACGTCGAGGGGCGGCCGATGCTCCAGGCCGCGATGGATCAGTTCAAGGATCTCCGCGGCTTCTGCGCCTATGCATCTCGGGTGAAGGCAGGGCCGTGGGATGCCATCAAAGCCTATGGGGGAGAGGTGCTGCGGGGGATGTTCGGCGATCGGGTGCCGGTGCCCCCTGCGGCTGCGGACCCTGACCTGCTGGATCCAGACATCGTGGCGCGCTGGAAGGCACACAACGAGCAGGCGTGACGTACCATCTGGGCTGGGTGGTGCGTTCGGGGGGCGGCTGCAGTCAGCCGCTATTGGTCGTGATTCCAGCGGGTAGGTGGTCCTTGGATGGATGCCGCGCGTTCTCGAAGCAGCGCAGCGAGCCGACGAAGCAGCCGGGGCGAAGCCTGATACTGTGCATCGGAGAGGGCGAGATTTTCGATATAGGGGTCCAACCACGTCGGCGCGTCGCTGGGGACGCTTCCGGTCTCAAGCCAACGCGCTTCCACCAGCTCTCGCCAGCGGGTGTTGGTTTGGGGAGCCATCGCAGTGTACTGTGCGAGGGACTCCAACATCTCCGCGTCTTCATGGAGCCGTTTCTGGATTGTGGTCGTACTGTGTGACCAGGATGCGATCATATTCTGATTGACGAGGATGAATTCTCGAAACACGGGGCTGGCTTGTTCGAACGCCACGCGAACCCAGGTCGGTCCCTTCGTTGGGGTGTTTTCATGGAAGACCGCTGCGATTCGCTCAGGGTGTTGTTGGACCTGACCGTTGGGGACAACCCGACCGTTCATATCGGTGAAGGTCCAGACATCTTCCGCGCGAATGTTGAAGGTCCCCACCCACGCTTCCGGCTTGAGACGAACCTCGATGAGCTGGTCGCCGTATGACGGTCCAACCCATCCGGTCATCATCCCCCATGGATGGTGCCATGCCAGGCGTTCTTTGGACAGCCGTCCTTCTGACAACAGGGTATTGGTCATGACGTCATAGTTGGCCTGTTGATGGACAGTGGCGGCAAAAATTGACCACTGAGCCCGGTCATCCATCACGTCGTTCAGCAGCTGGTCTGGGTGCTTCCGGATCTCATGGAGTTCGGCTTCAGAGATCCAGGCATAAAACGTCGCGGGTGGCGATCGGCGATCGGCGATCGCTCCTGCCCGCAGCCGCTCAAGTGGCTCGGCGTCCCGGGTGGCATGCTCGGACGGATCGGAGAGCGCTGCACATCGGTCGAGCGCCCCGCCTGGAATCAACAGCGGAAGGAGCCCGACCAACCGAATCGAATCCCAGACACGAGAAGGACTCATTCACCACCTCATGGTTAAGCGAAGTGTAGAACCCTTCTTTCGGTCTTCGAGGATCGAAATCGTCAATGAATGTATCGAGCAGTGACGGGCAGCGCGTCTTAGTGGAGCCGGTTGCGACATCGCGACGAGCAGGGTCCACATGGCTGATTTTTGAAATCAAGGTTTCGAGGTGTACAGCGAAGTGGGATGAAGGGCGCATATCAGTCTACTTGCCCAACGAAGAGCAGCGCGCCGGGTGAGGGCGCGCTGTCGTGTCTCCGTATCGGTCCTGGGACACCAAGCCGCGTGGTGTTCGCATGGTCGATCAGGGGCGGC
>JBCBLB010000382.1:0-9473 GCA_038520555.1 Myxococcota bacterium
ACCTGGTCGCCGGCCGCGCTGCCCGAGGGGACGCCGCTGCTGAACTGGGTGCATGGGACGGGCTCGGATGATGTCTGGGTCGCTGGGCTCCAGGGCACCCTGCTGCACTGGGACGGGGCCGAGTGGGTCGACCACAGCGTCCAGACCGATGCGGCCTTCTGGGGGCTGTTCGCCCGCTCACCCGATGAGGTCGTCGCCGTCGGTGGGGCATCGCGGTGGGGCGGAGAGGCCGCGATGATCTACAGCTTTGACGGGGAGCAGTGGTCCGAACAGGCGCTGCCCGAGACCGCCAGCGGGCTGGGCAACCTGTTCAAGGTCTTCCATGACGGCACACAGTACTGGCTGGTCGGTGCCGGCGGGGCCGCCATGGTCGGGGACATCGACGTGGGGTTCACGTCGGCGCCCACCGGATTCGCCGGCGACCTCGTCACCATCACCGGCGATCCGGTCGTCGCGGTCGGCGGCCGGGGCACCGGGCTCATCATGGAAGCGGACGGGGGGCGCCTGGTCAGCGGACCCCAGACCAACGCCGGCCTCAACGGGGTGCGGGTCTATCCCGGTGGGATTGCGATCGTGGTCGGTGAGTTTGGATACTCTGCCATCTATGATCTGACCGATGGCTCACTTGAACCCATTCCTTCGGTGACCACGGATATTCTTCATGCAACATGGGGGGGACCCGGCGGAGAAATGTACGCTGTCGGTGGCAACCTCAACACCGCTGAGGAATATTTCCATGGGGTCATCTTGAACGGACGCGCGCCGGAGTAACCGACGATGCACATATGGCTACTGCTTGCGTTGGCCTGTCGACCCGATCCGCGGCCTGATCCCATCGGTGACGCCGATATCTTCGTCGACCGTCTGGGGGATCCGGTCCCCTTCCTCGACGATGACCGCCTCATCGGGTTTGAGCACGGCCGCGAGGTGATGGTCCGCGCGTTTACGACAGACCGCGGGCTGGGGCCGTTCTTCAACGCCGACTCCTGCGCGAGCTGCCACCAGTTCCCGGTCGCTGGCGGATCGGCGCCTCGGTATCGGGACTTCTGGCTGGTCAAGCGCGAGCGGTGGGACGGCGCCCTGGAGAACGTCGGCACCAACGGAAGCTCGCCGGTCCGGAACCTCTACGCCACCGCCCCGGCCTTCCATATGGCCGAACCCATCGATGCCACGGTCTACGCCCGCCGGAACACCCCGCCTGGATTCGGCGTGGGGCTGTTCGCCTTCGTCTCTGAGCAGACCATCCTCGAGTACGCCGATCCAGACGATGCAGATGGCGACGGCATCTCCGGGCGGCCCAACTATGAGCAGGACCAGATCGGCCGCTTCGGGTACAAGTCCCAGGCCACCTCGCTGGAGTCGTTCAACCGGGGCGCCCTCCTGAATCAGATGGGCATCACCACCGACCCGATGTTCTACACCTTCCCCGAAGATCCCGAACGGCAGGCCCTTCAGTGGCAGGGCGGGCTGATGGGGACCGCCTGGGCGCAGGTCGCCGCCCCGGATGAGCCCACCGTCGATGACGATGATGTCCGCGATCCCGAGATGTCGATGCGAGACCAGATCGACCTCCTGTTGTTCTCGACCTTCCTCGGGGTGCCCCGGCCGACCGCCGACCTGTCCCCGGCGCAGGAAAACGGCGCGCAGCTGTTCACGTCCCTCGGCTGTGCCGACTGTCACCGCCCACGGTTGGACGCGACCGTCGGCACGCTGCCCGCCTACACCGACCTGCTGATCCATGACATGGGCCCAGAGCTGGCCGACCAGATCGCCGCCGGGCTGGCGTCGGGGTCCGAGTTCCGCACCCAGCCGCTGTGGGGCGTGGCGCTGCATGGGCCGTGGCTGCATGACGGCCGGGCCGACACCCTGGAAGACGCCATCGCATGGCACGGCGGCGAAGGACAGGCCGCCGCAGACGCCTGGGCGGCGCTGCAGGCTGACGAACAGGCCGACCTCATCGCGTTCCTTCATGCCCTGGGTGGTTCGGACCCCCAGGGCGCCGGCGCCACCTACGTCGAGGATCGGCCCCCCGAAGTCGGCGAGCCGGGCGGCCCCGACGCCCTGCTCTCTGACGCGGACCAGGCGCTTTGGCTGGAGGGGCGGGCGTTGTTCGATCGCACCGCGACGGGGGACGGGCTGGGGCCGCTGTTCAACGCCGACTCCTGCCGGGCCTGCCACCAGGATCCGGTGTTGGGCGGGGCCGGCGGGCTGGACACCAACGTCCTCCGGTTCGGCCACCGGGCCGCAGACGATGGGGAATACGAAGACCTTGGCTCAACCGCCTTGCCTCGGGTGTCGGTCTGGGGCGAGCGGCCGATGCGGCTCCCCGATGAAGCCAACATCATCGAGCCCCGGAACCCGCCGACCACGATGGGCATGGGCGCCATCGGGCGGATCCCGGAAGAGAGCATCCTCAGAAACGCCGATCCGGACGACGTGGACGGCGACGGCGTCTCCGGGCGGGTCCGGATGATCGGCGATGTCGTCGGCCGGTACGGCTGGAAGGCGCAGATCCCTGCGGTGTCGGACTTCGTCGCGGACGCGCTGCTCAACGAGAAGGGCCTGACCGTTGATCCCGCGTTGAGCGACTTCACGATGGTCGATGACGGCGACGCCGCTGCCGATCCCGAAGAGTCGGACCAGACCTTTGCGGCCCTGACCTTCTACCTGGAGCATCTGGCGCCGCCGATGGGCGTCGGCGTGGGCAGCGAAGCCGGCGCGGCGACGTTCGACCGGATCGGCTGCGCGGACTGTCACACGCCGGAGCTGGGCGGGGTCGCGCTGTACAGCGATCTGCTGCTGCACGACGTCGCGCCGGACGCGATGCTTCTGGTCTCTCAGGACGAAGGCGTCGATCCGGGTGAGTTTCGCACGCCGCCGCTGTGGGGGGTCGCGGAGACGGGGCCGTATCTGCACGACGGCAGCGCGCCGACCCTGGAGACGGCGGTCACTGAAGGACACTTCGGGGAGGCGGCGTCCTCGCGGCAGGCCTATCTGGACCTGACCGCAGCGGAGCAGGCCGACCTCTGGGACTTCGTGCGCGCCCGCTGAACACCGCGTGCGCCCGTCCTGATCGCGGGATGAGATGGGAGCCGAGGTGGGTGGGGGCTATACTGAACATATGCGTCTCCACCGGCGTCGCCGAGCCACCTACAAAGACCTCTTCGATCTCCCGCGGCATCAGGTCGGTGAGATCGTGGATGGAAGCCTCTACGCGTCACCACGGCCCGCTTCACGACACGCTCGGGTCTCATCGATGCTCGGAATCGGGATCGGCGGACCGTTTGACCAGGGGTATGGGGACGAGCAGATCATTCACGCCCCATCGTTCGATGCGATCCCCTTCGATCTCTGTCCGCTATGGGGAGAAGCAAAGAAGCCAGGCGCAGAGGAGAGCGTCCGGTGACAACCGCAGCTCCGTCTACGCACCACAGAGATAGACGGTCCGTCCATTGATGTCGCAAAATCCTGCTCCGAGCTGTTGCGAGGTCAAGGCCCCGGTGCGCCTCACAGCCGCGCGGAGATCTCGTCGGAGTCAAATGGCAGCGCGTCGGCGTCGGCAGCCTGCTTCAGGGTGGTGTGCACTGCGGCCTCTCCCCACCGCCACGGCCACGCCCAGCGCCCCTCAATCACCCAGCTCAGCTCGGCATCGAGCCCGGCCTGCACCGCCTTCGGGGCGATCACCGTGCCGCCCTCAAGGGCCACCACCCAGTGCGGTGCTCCGTCAGCATCGTGCAGGGGGAAGGCTGGATTGGCGAGAAAGCGGCTGCCGAGTTCGCCCAACGGCGAGGGGGTGTCGATGAGGTCTGTGCGGGGGCTGGCCGGCGTGTAGTGGCTCAGGCACGCCCCGTCTGCGATCCGCCAGATCTGCACCAGCTCGCGGCCGATGAGCGCCACCGACCCGCCGCCGAGGGCCACCGCACCGGCCTCGCCGTCGGGCAGGAAGGGACCGGCGATGCGCACAGGCTCTGCGCCGTCGAGCTGCCAGACCGACACCCCGCCCGACGCCTCCAGGCAGGCCCCCTGCCGACCATCCGGGGAGAACACCCAGACCACGGTGTCTTCCATCCGGGCAGGGCGAGAGGAGGGCTGCACTGGCACCCGGCCGACGCGCGCTCCGCCGCGCACCAGGATCACCCCCGCCTGGGCCGGGTCATCGTGTGTGACGACCGCCGCGAGGAGCCCGGGGGCCTCAGCGTCGTCCGCACAGGGTGCCCAGATCAGCGCGCTGATGCCAGGGATGTCGGGCACAGTGAAGGCAGCCTCGCCGGTGCGTGCGGCCCGGATGGCCACCTCTCCCCCCCCGGTTGCGACCCATCGCCCGGCAGGGCTGAAGGCCGGGGTGCCTCCGTAGTCGTGCCACAGCAGCTGCCCGGTGGGCAGGTCCACCGCATACAGCGTGCCCCGGTCGTCGCAGAGCAGGGTCTGGCCGTCCTGGCTCCACCGCATCCGGGTGGCGGGACTCAGCTCGGTGATGCCCTGCTCGGCGGCCCAGTCGGGCAGGGCGGCGGCGAAGCTGCGCATCTCATCGTGGTGCATGCTGCCGCGCTCAAGGGTGGCCACAAGGCCCGGGATCGGCGACCTGCCCCAGCAACTGATGGCCACCGCGCGGCCATCCGGCGCCCAGCAGAACGTCGGCGGGCTGTCCCAGCCGTCGGTGGCGTCGACCGTTGCAGACCGCGCGGGCTCGGGGTCGAAGACGCGGTAGTTGCCGAACGCGTTGGTGTGGAAGATCACCCCCAGCTCTTCGCCGTCGGGGCTCCACGCCATGCAGCCGTCTTCGTCTGGCCAGCCGATGCCGCCGGTGACCCCGTCGATGACGGTCAGGGGGCGCCCGGTCGCCAACTCCCAGACCATCAGCGCTCCGCCGCGGTCGTAGTCGCCGCTCGTCCAGCAGCCGGTCGCCAGGTAGCGGCCGTCGGGGGAGACGGCGTGGCTGGAGAGGACTGACGCGTGGCCGAAGCGATGGCACAGACGGGCACGCGCGGCGGGGTGGGCCAGCAGCGCGGCGGTGACCCGGCGGTGCTCGTCGGTGATGCCCTGCGCGGCTTCCAGGGCCAGCAGGCGATCTCGCTCAGCCAGCACCTGCACCGCCGGGTCCCAGGGCGGAGGCGCAGTGCGCCGGGGCTTCCTGATCTTCAGCAGCTTCTTGAGGTCGAAGCGGTACAGCGCGCCGCCGTACTGAGACGCCGCATGGAGGACGCCCTCTTCGGTCAGCTCAGCGATTCCAGGCTGTCCGCTGAGGGAGGCGACCACCACAGGCTCGCCGCTGTAGACCTTGCGCTTCTTTGCGATGTCGAGGGTCATCAGGCGCCCGTCGGTCAGCAGCAGGAGCAGGCGGCGTGGCTTGAGGAACCAGCCCCGGAACAGCCCACGCGGCAGCTTGAGGGCGAGCACCGGATCGCTGCTGTCGAGGCGGTACAGCGACAGGTTGCGGCCCACGTTGACCGCCAGCAGCTCCGCGTTGGGGCTGAACGCGAGCAGCTCAGGCTTCATGGTGGACCGCGCGCGCACGCTGAAGCGCGGCTTGCCGTCATCGACCCCGACCAGCCGCAGGGTGCGCTCGCTGACCGCGGCCAGCCACGCGCCGTCGGCGGACAGCGCGGTGTAGAACAGCGGCTTGGGCGAGTAGCCGCGCCCGCCGACCTCTCCGGGAACGAACCGGATCAGGCGCCCCTCGGTGGAGAGGATGTCCACCCCCGCCCGGCCATCCCGGCGGTCGTTGACCAGCACCAGCCGGTCGCCCTCCTGGAAGATGCGGGTGGTCTCTGCCGAGGTGAGCTGCCAGGGGCGCACGGTGCCGTCTATCAGCGAGACCCGCCGCATCTCCCGCCAGCGGTGCCCGTGCGTCGGCACCACGGTGATGATCTCACCGGCCCGGTCGCCCTGGCTGACCTTCACGCTGGGCAGGCGGCGCTGGAGCGCGCCCTTGTCGTCGTAGATCGCGGCGGTCATCTCGCCCTGCACCACCAGCTTGCGGCTCACCCGGTCCCAGTGCAGCTGCTTGATGTTGCTGTCGATGCCCACCAACATGCGCGCGCTGCCGTCGCGGCCGCTGCGGGGCACGATGCGCTGGTCGATGGTCGTGAAGATCCAGTCGCCGTCGTCGTCGTGGTCGACCGCGATGCGGTACGTGAACGCCTGCTCCTGCGACCAGCGGATCTGGCCGGTCGAGACATCCATCCGCAGCAGCATGCCCTTGGAGAAGCCGATGTCGGCGATGCGCCCGTCGGGTGAGAGCCGGGCGGCGGCGGCCCCGTGGCTGGTGAGGTAGGTCGTGCGCTCGTGGAGCCGCTCGCCGGTGGCTGGATCCCACACCGCGACGTGGTGCGCCCGGCGGCTGGAGGTCACCGTCAGGAAGTGACCGCCCCTCCCCCAGTCCACGACGACGTAACCGGACGAGGGGGTGGCCTTGCAGCGCAGCTCCTGCGTGACGGTGCCGTCGGCGGTGGAGAGCAACTCGATGCGGCCGCCGTGAGAGACCGCCAGTCGGGTGCCGTCAGGGGAGAAGCAGAGCTGGCGGGCGGAGCCCTGCAGGGGGTGCTCGCGCAGGGGGGCGTCCTGCTCCCAGTCGCACAGCGCGAACAGGTCCGAGGTGGCGATGTAGAGCCCCTCCTCGGTGTCTGCGGCGTGGATGTTGGCGATCTGGTACTTCAGCGCCGGCATCTGGCGCTCTTTGAGCAACGTCAGCGCGGTGTCTGTGACCTGGAACAGGCGGAAGGGCTCGCCGGTGACCGGCTCGGTGGGGCCGATCAGCACGCAGCCGGGACGGGCGGTGGGGTAGAAGCGTTGGGAGTAGCCCACCGACGTCTCCCGGAGCAGCTCCGCGCCCTCGCGGCTCCACAGCACCAGATCGCCCTGGGAGATCACCAGCAGCCGGCCATGGATCGCGATGAAGTCGGACGGGTAGCCGGCGAAGCGGGGGTCGTGGGTGATGGGAGCGCTGTTCTGGAGGCGAGGCGGTCGGGGAGCGCTGGGCATGGCGTGTCCGGGCTGGAGAGGTCTCCATTGTCCTACAGCGACAACGATCCGCAGATCAATCCCACTCTCGGACAGAAAGCGTCCGGCCTACAGCGGCAGCAGCTGAGGTCACGCTCGCGTAACCTCGATGTGGCGATAAAAACCTGCATATTCATCTCTAAAGGATGACAATCGGCGACCGGATGATTCTTCGTGCAGGGCCGGACCCTCAGAAATCGATCGGTGGCTTCGAAGGGTTCATCCCAGAAAATGCCGCCCTCCAGGGTCAGGCCATCACGAAACGCAGCATGGGTCCGGCTTTGGAACCGGTCATCGCCGCGGTGGCCCTCTGCCCGGTTTCGAGAAACGTCTTCGGACAGGGGCCCCGACGCTCTGGACGAACGCCGTGAAGCGCGCAGCATGTGTCACGTCGGCAGGTGCAGTGACGTAGGGCTTGAGGACGATCCTGGCCTGGCCATAGAACCCGGACCGCGCGCTCATGGCGTGGAGTTGTTGGTGGAGCCCAGAGGCGGCGGTGCCAGCGGCAAAGGAGCCCCCAGAGTGTCTGGAACCAAGGACGTGCGTTCGGATTTTCGTCCGCCAGATTCATCTTGAGCAGGTCTGGCACGCTCTTTGCTTAAGATTCGGTTCGGAGGGCTAATATGCAACGAAGAAGAATGATCCTGGCGATCAGCGTGGGAATGATGGCTGGCTGTGTCCGCGATCGAGTCGATGTGAACCCTGTCATCGAGGTGGCGACCCGCTCTACGGAGACCCCCCCGCCCGTCGATGATATCGTCTCTACTTCCCCCCAACCGCCCATGCGGGGGTGGCGACTGGCCCACCGCTTTTCGGAGACCCCACATGTCGAGTTCTTCCGCGAAGGCCAGTGGGTCGACGGAGGAGAGTTTGTCGCAGAGATCAATGTCGACGGCGTCGGAGCATCCGAGCTTCTCCTCGTCGATGACCACATCCCGCAAGGGCACCACCATGTGGTCTACCGAAAGGACGGGGGGGCCTGGACCGCTATTTTCTCCGCGTATGTCTGGGGTTCGATGAACATCGTGCCCACAGAGGACGGCTATGACCTCTCGTTTGAAGAAGATATCGGTTCCCGGATGCCTCCTGACCCCGCTTTCTCGTGCTGGACCGTGTCGTTTTCGCCGGAAGGAGCCGTACAGAGCCGCTCAACCGGAACTCATCGGGGGGAGACCTCATCAGCACCATGCGCTCCCCTTGACCAACAACATCTGTTCGCGCGCCTGCACACGGTGACCGGTTCCTGGGCGCTCGACCGCAGCGGTCCTCTGACGTTTCGCCCGGATGACAGTAGCATTCCACCTGTAGAACTTCAGGCTGACCTGGCATCAGAGATCCGAGATCTGCATCTACGAAACGCAGAATTGGGCCCAGACATGACCTTACAGATGGCAGAACAACCCGACGGTTGGCACGCTCTCGATTGGCAGTGCCTCGGATCCTGTCAACATGTCGGGGCAACAACCGGACGGTTTGTGGGCGGAGGAACAGAACCGTTCTGGGGCATTGATCTTCGTCCAGACGGCGCGACAGTCTCCTTTCCCATGGAACAGACCACCTACACCTTCAGCGCCGAGACTCACCTCAGAGGGGATCCTCCCTGGACGGTCATCCCAGACCGCAGTAACGAAGCGCTGTATGGGCTTGACCAGCCTACCACGATCCGGCTGACACGAGAGGTGTGCGACGATGGGACGTCGAGCGACCTCTATAGCTACAGCGTCGCGGTGAACAATCTGAAAGGGTGTGCGCAACCATATTGATTGATCGACGCACCTCTCAATGGACGAAGTGCGTGCTGTGTGCTGCCCTGGTCGAAGAGAACGGTCTCTGTGGCCTCCACGCTCGACAGGCTGAGCCTCCCGGCAGCCACAGGCTCATCATCGTGAATCGCATCCCGCTTCCTTCATGGCGGTGGGTTCGCCATCGTTGTCGAGGCTTGCGCCGTGTGTCAGCGCAGCGCCTCGTGGTGGAGGGTGACCAGCGACAGCCGCCCCGTTGACCGCTGGCGTCCAGCCGTTGGCCGGGAGGTTCTGCTCGTGCTCGCCACATCTGTTGCCGCTCCTGCCCCCCTCGTCAGTCTTTACCAGTGCAAACTGCGAAGGAGAGAGATGGCCAGGATGTTTCCCATTATCGCTGCAGCGACGATGACGTCGATGTGCGACGATATCTCTGACGTTGACGACTCAGGCGACGAGATGGCCGATACAGCGGTCGCTGAGACCGGAGCCGACGTCTCAAACCAAGGTCGCCGAACCATAAGACACGGCCCAGGAAACACCGGAGCCGCGCGGGTGAGGGTCCGCGCCCAGTGAGCGAGCGGTGGTCCTTTGGTGGTGGATTGCTTCTGTTCTGGGAGGGATATGGCCTGAGCGGCTGGGACAGGTTGGGACACGATTTTTTGCACTGCGGGAACTACCTTTGAATCGTCGCTGGGCGGTATTCCGCGAGCGATGTTCGTTTTCCCGACAGGA
>JBCBLB010000056.1:0-22695 GCA_038520555.1 Myxococcota bacterium
CAGACGCTGCCCCGCTCGGCGAGCGCTGCGACGGTGCTTCCATCCGGGGAGATATCGATCGCCCGGATCATGCCGTCGCAGCGCTCGCCGAGCGGGGCAGCGTCTGGCTATGGCAGGTCAACCAGGACACCTCGCTTTTCCGCCTGCCCGGCTCCCACACCCGCATCGCGTTCGCCGACAACGGCGACTTCATCACCACCAACGATAAGATCCGGCGGTGGCGGCTGCCGGTGGGCGGCGCGGCGTGGCTGTTGCCCATCAATGCGGGCGTCACGGGGATGCAGTTCTCGACGGACGGGACCATGCTGGCGGTCGCGGCGGGCTCCGGGGCGTCGGTCTGGTCACTCGCTGAGGGGCGCGCCCTGAGCCGATGGCGCGCGCCGGACGAATCGATGACCACCAAAGACGCGACCATGACGCCCGATGGCCGTCAACTGCTCGCCTCGAACATGGGCATCAACGGCGTGGTTCGGGTCGGGACAGGCGACGACGCTGTGCTGTCTTCCTTGGAAACCACGAGCCCGCTGCGGCGGATCGGCTCTCTGAAGGGGGGGCTGTCCTGGGGGCTGTCCTGGGGCTTCGGTCCCATTGTCTGGGACTCCATAACGGGGGAGATGTTGAATCAGTATCTCCAACCCGACAAGCGCTTCCTCGAAGGGGAGACCGATCCCACCGCGAGCTTTTCCGTGTTGATCAGCACGGTCGGAGACGTGTATCGGTTCCGGGGCGGGGATGAGCCGGCGTTGGGCCTGATCCTGCGGGATCCGGCGGCCCACGTGGGGACCATCTCGGGTGACGGGCAGCGCATCGCCCTGGCCAGCAACAGCCAGATCTGGCTGGTCAACGGTGAGGGTGAAGAGCTGTGGCGGATGGACTACAGCTGGCCGGTGACGGACATGGCCCTGTCCGCGGACGGTACGCTCCTCGCGGTTGGGGATCTGATGGGCGGCGCGCGGGTGTGGGCGGCAGAAGACCAGACGCTGATCGCCGTCCTCCGCGGTCACTCAGAGCGCGTCAGCTCAGTGACGTTCTCACCAGACGGGCAGACCCTCGCCAGCGGCAGCTGGGACGACACCGTCCGGCTGTGGGGACTGGACTCCCTCGACGAAGACCCGAAAGCGCTGGCCAGGAAGGTGGAATCGTCCTGGGGCATCACCCTGGATGAAGCCCTCTCTGTTGAAGTCTGGTAACGTCGGGCCATGCGCGCAGTGGTTCAGATTCGGTCGCCCGACGGGCAGCACTATGAGCTCTCTCATGGAGACATCATCGGGCGGCTGTGGTCGGTCGCCATGCCCATCGATGACGCTCGGGTCAGCGAAGCCCACGCCATGCTCAGCCTCCGCGGACGGGAGATGAAGCTCCTCGCGCTCCGGGGGCTGTTCGCGGTCGACGGCCGGCCTGTCAACCAGCTCGTCCTCCAGGCGGGGCAGACGATCTCGCTGGCCCGCGGCGTCGAGATCGTCATTGAAGGGGTCGCTCTCCCGGATCGGGTCCTCGCGGTCGAGGGCGACGGCCTGGTCCGCCAGATCCCGACGGGCGTCTGCGCCCTGGTCACCCAGCCCGAGCCGCACCTTATCGCCGGGTACCGCGATAACGCCGCCATCCTCTGGAGCACCGGCAACGCATGGCGGCTCCGGCTGCCCGGCGAAGCCGAGCCCCGTGAGCTGAACATCGGCGATCAGTGGGTCCTCGACGGTCGTCGCTTTCGCGCCGTCGCCGTCGCCCTGACGGCCGCCGGTGAGCAGGCCACGCGCGTCCGTGGGAGCGTCCGCGCGCCCCTCACCATCATCACCCGCTTCGACACCGTCCATTTTCACCGCGACGGTCAGCCGGTTGCGACCATCTCCGGGATCTCCGCCCGGATCATCTCCGCCCTCGCCGCGGTGGGGAACCCGATCTCCTGGGAGCCCATCGCTGCAGAGATCTGGGGGGCGGCCAACCGCGATGCCCTCCGGCGAAAGTGGGACGTCAACCTCGTCCGGCTCCGCAAGAAGCTCCAGGCCGCCCGGATCCGCACCGACCTCATCCGCGCGGATGGGAACGGGAACTTTGAGCTGGTCCTCTACGACGACGATCAAGTCGACGATCAGAGCTGAGCCCCCTATCGGGTTGGTTCTGCGCTAAAAGACCGGGGATGTTGGTCTTCTCCTGCGATCGTTTCCAGCTGCCCCTGCCGGCAGACCATCGCTTCCCGATGGCGAAGTATCCGCGACTTCGGTCGGCGCTCCAGGCCGATCTGCCCGCCGAATGGTTCGCGGAGCCTCCTGCGGTTACCGACGCTCAGGTCCGCCTCGCCCATGACGCGGACTATGTTGAGCGCGTGGTGACGGGACAGCTGACCCCGCGCGAAGTGCGACGGATCGGGTTTCCATGGTCAGAGCAGATGGTCGCCCGCGAGCGTCGCAGTGTTGGGGGCACCCTGGCCGCCGCGCGGGCCGCCCTGCGGTTCGGTCGCGGGGTCAACCTCGCCGGTGGCACCCACCATGCCCACGCCGCTCAAGGGGGGGGATACTGCATTTTTAACGACGCCGCCGTTGCGCTCCGGGTCCTCCAACAAGCGGGGCGGATCCGCGAAGCGTTGGTCGTGGACTGTGATGTGCACCAGGGTGATGGGACGGCGACGATTTTCGCGGACGATCCGAGCGTGTTCACCCTGTCGCTCCATGGTGGGGACAACTACCCGTTCCGAAAGCCGGCGAGCGACCTGGACGTTCCGCTTCCCACCGGGACCGGCGATGCGGCGTATCTGCAGGCGCTGGAGGACGCGCTCGACTTTTGCTTCCGCCAGATCGTACCGGATATCGTCGTGTTTCAGTCCGGCGTCGATCCCTGGGAGGGCGATCGGCTGGGCACCCTGTCGCTGACCCGGGCGGGGATGGGGGCACGCGATCGGGTCGTGTTCGACCGCTGCGCTGCCCGGGGGATCCCGGTCGCCGTCAGCATGGGCGGCGGATACGCACCGGCCGTCGATGATATCGTCAGCCTCCACAGACAAACGGTGCTGGAGGCCCTGCGTGGACTGGATTCAACGCTTCTACGCGAAGCAGGCGGAGTGGAGCGGGCTGTATCGCGGCCCGCCGCAAGCCTATCATCAGGGGAAGATCGGGCTGCTCACGGCGCACGCCCCGGCCGGCGCGCGGATCCTTGAGCTGGGGGCGGGCGGCGGCCAGCACGCCGCCCTGGCCGTGGACGCCGGATTCGATGTCACCGCGGTCGAGCTGGTGCCAGAGAGCGCAGAGAACATTCGGCAGCTCGCGGTGGAGCGGCCTCGCTTAACCGCCATACAGGGGGACTTCTACACGGTGCCGCTCGACGGGCGGTTCGACGTTGTCTGCTACTGGGATGGCTTCGGTGTCGGCACCGACGATGATCAGCGGCGCCTGCTTCGCCGCATCGCCGATGAGTGGCTCACCGATGACGGCGTCGCCTTGATCGACATCTATACGCCCTGGTCGGCCGCGAAGAGCGCCGGATACCGTCAAAAAATCAGCGAACTTGCACACCGAACGTATGATTACGACGCAAGCGGCGGGCGGTGGCTGGACATCTGGACCGACGGGCAGCAGACGGTGCGTCAGTCGCTGCGGTGCTACAGTCCGCCCGATCTGGCGCTGCTGCTCGAAGGGACCGGGCTGTCGCTGATGTCGGTGACGCCGGGTGGGGGGATGGACTGGGCGGCCCGGACATGGCACGACGCGGTGCCGCTGGTGCAGGCGATGATGTTCACGGTTCGGCTCAGTCGGATAAACAGTCGGCCATGAACGAACACAAGCGACCGACCCGTGAGGCTGCCGAAGACGCCATCCGCACCCTGATCCGCTGGATCGGAGACGATCCGGAACGAGAAGGGCTGCTGGATACGCCGTCGCGGGTGGTGCGGGCGTACTCAGAGCACTTTGCCGGCTACAATGAGGATCCGGTGGAGCTGCTCTCCCGAACCTTTGAAGAGATCGCGGGCTATGACGAGCTGGTGGTCCTCCGGGACATTCGCCTGGAGAGCCACTGCGAGCACCATATGCTGCCCATCATCGGCACCTGCCACATTGGCTACCTCCCCGATCAGCGGGTGGTGGGGATCAGCAAGCTTGCCCGTGTGGTCGAGGTGTATGCGCGGCGTCTCCAGATCCAGGAGAAGCTCACCGCCCAGATCGCCCATGCGATCCAGGACACCCTCAAGCCGCGCGGCGTCGCCGTCGTCGTTGAGGCGGCCCACCACTGTATGACCACCCGCGGCGTCCATAAGCCGGGTGTGACCATGGTGACCAGCCAGTTGCTGGGGATGTTTCAGACGGATGAGGCGCTCAAGCAGGAGTTCATGACCTTTATCCGTCGCTAAAACCGTCCGGAGGAAGCCGATGCCGTTGCCGAGACCGATCGATGTGGGGATGTCCTGGTTGAGCTCTGGGATGCGCCTGGGCGGCGGGTTGCGCCGTGGGCCGATCGGCCCACGGCCGGAGACACCGCTGATCGTGTACGAATTCGAGGCCTGCCCCTGGTGTCGTCGCGTACGGGAAGCGCTCACCGTCCTGGATCTGGTCGCTGAGATCCGTCCGTGTCCGAAGAACGGCCCGCGGTTTCGGGAGGCGGTCAAGGTGCGCGGGGGTCGCGCGATGTTCCCCTACCTGGTCGATCCCAACACCGACGTTGAGATGTACGAGTCGGCCGACATCGTCCGCTACCTGTTTGAGCGGTATGGGGATGGGCCGCCGCCAGCGAGCCTCGTCGGTCCGCTGTTCCCGCTGTCATCGCAGCTCGCGTCCTTGATGCGGTTGGGGATGGGCGCGTTTTATCGGGGTGATCCGAAGAAAGCCCCCGAACAACCCATGGTCTTGTATGGCATGGAGGCCTCCCCCTACACCCGGATTGTGCGGGAGGCGCTCTGTGAGCTGGAGTTGTCGTACCTGCTGCAACCGACGCCGACGAAGGGCCAGCGATGGGGGGCGCTGCGTGAGCGCTCCGGCAAGGCGATGGTGCCGTACCTCATCGACCCGAACACTGGGACGGAGATGCACGAGTCCGCTGACATTCGGGACTATCTGGTGGCCACCTACGGCTGAAAGCGGTCAGGATTTTCGCTGATAGCTTCCGTCGAAGGTCACGTTCATCCCACCGCACTTCTTGTTGTCCCCGACGGTCATCGTGTCTTTGGTCTCCAGGGAGAAGGAGACCTCGCAGCCATCGTCGATGCCGGAGCGGTGGGTGCGTTGTGGGCCGGCCCCTTGCAGGATGCCGTCCAGCTCGCCGGTGTGGATCACGTCGCCGCGGCCCATCCAGGTGGCGTCGCCGGTGACCCTGGTGGTGCCGTCGTCCTGTTTGGTGAAGGTGATGCTGTTGTTGCCGTCGGACCATGCGCCGGACCAGACGTCCTGCGCGAACAGCGCAGCGTCGACGGTCCCGACGCTCTCCGCGAGGTGATTGGTGACGTTGCCCTGACAGGGGCGTTCGGAGATGATGTTGTCGCCGCGGCGCACGGTGAGGCCGCTTTCGTTCAGGGTGAAGGTGAACTTGCCTTCGCTGTACACGACGGCGTCGTCTGTCCTGGCGAAGGGGCCTTCAAACCGGCCTTCGATGGCATCGGGCAGTCCCCGATAGATGCCCATGGCGTGGCCTGTCTTGCAGAGGGAGACGATGTCGGTCTCCGCGAGCGCGCAGGAGAAGACGACCGTCTCATCATCTGCGCACAGGGTCGCGGACGGGAGCGCGGGCTCTTCGGGTCCTTCATGGGGGTCATCGCCGATGTTACATGCAGTGGCCAGCACCAGGATCCATCCTGTACGCATCTTCCTTCCTCGCCGCTTCGGTTTTGGAGTTGAACGATGATCGAGACGTTGCCCGCCTCATGGTATCGCGATCCGCATCAATATCACCGCGAGCGCCAGATGATCTTTGGTCGCCACTGGCTGGTGGCAGCGCATGAGAGCCAGCTGCCGTCGCCGCAGGGGGCGATGGCTGTGACCGTCGCCGGCTGGTCGCTCCTGCTGGTCCGAGACCAGGACACGATCCGGGGGTTTCACAACGTCTGTCGTCACCGGGCAGCGCCGCTGGTCTGGGACGGCGAGGCGGCGGCCTGTGCGCAGCTTCGCTGCCGGTATCACGGCTGGCGGTATGCGTTGGACGGGCGGCTGACCCACACCGCGAACTTCGGTGAAGCGTTTGATCCGGATGAGTGGGGGCTGCACCCCATCCACGTCGCGGTGTGGCGCGGGATGGTGTTCGTCAACCTCAGCGATTCGATGGCGCCGCCGCCGCTTGAAGACGCCCTCACGGGCCTGCGTGAGGCCGCCGCGTCGCTGCCGCTTGAGTCGATGCGTGCCTGGAAGACCGCGCGTCACCGGCTCAGGGCAGACTGGAAGACCTATGTGGAGAACTACCTGGAGGGCTACCATATCGCCTGGATGCACCCGGGGTTGACCAGAGAAATCAGCCTTCGGGACTACACGGTCGCGGTGGATGGGCGGGCGGCGGTGCACCGGGTGCCGACGAAGCCCGGCGCGATCAGCCAGGGGTTCTGGGCGTGGCTATGGCCCAACGTGGCACTGAACGTCTACGGTGATGGGATGAGCATCGAGCGGATGAACCCCCTCGGCCCGGGCGAGTGCGAGATCGTCTACACCTATCTGTTCCCGCCCGGACGCCCCGCGCAGGAGATGGAGGAGAGCATCGCCTTGAGCGGGGCGGTGACCGCGGAGGACGTGCAGATCTGCGAGGCGGTCCAGCGAAACCTGGACGCGGGCGTCTATGACACCGGGCGGTTGTCGCCCCGTCATGAGAACGGGGTGGCAGCCTTCCAGCGGTGGGTGCGATCAGCCCTGGCGGCGACGGACCAGCCCGATAAGGCCGAGCAGAAGCGCGCCGACGCCAAAGCCTGATCCGCCGAAGCCTGATCCGCTGGCCTGAGCGCAGCCGCAGGTCCGGGTCGCGGTCAGGTCGTGTTGCTGGACGTTGTCCTCACCCATCTCGTAGCCATCCCCCCGAGCGTCGGTGTCTTCTTCCGCGGCGTCGGTATCCGGCGCGTCCGCTTCGACCTCGGGCGCTTCCTCCTCCTCTTCGGGGAGCAGCGCGTCTTCGCCGTCGCAGTCCTGGTCGATGCCGTCTTCTGGGATCTCCTCTGCGCCGGGATAGATAGAGGGGTCCTGGTCGTCGCAGTCGTCGCCGCTGCACATCGCCGAGAAGTAGCTGTCGCCGTCCAGGTCGCAGCAGATCGGATCGGTCCAGCAGTCGTCGTCATCGCAGTCGATGTTCTTGTCGAGGTCGTTGTCCACGCCGTCGTCGCAGTCCTCTGCGCAGCCGGTGCTCGCCGAGACGTCGAAGAACAGCGTATAGGTTGGATCGAACACCTCACCGCGGTCATCGCCAGTGGTGGTGCAGGGCCCCGAGGCCACATCCAGGTGGCGGGTGCCGTACGCCTCAACCACGATGTGGTACGCCGCGCCCGCGATGCACTCGAAGGTGACCGCATCATCGACGGCATACGACGCCGTCGACCCATACAGGCAGCCACCGCTCGGATCGCAGCTGTCATCGAGGACGTAGATATCCAGGTCGCAGGGCAGGTCGGTCAGCCGCAGCACCACTTCGCCGGAGCGCTGGCAGGTGAAGCCATAGACCGCCTCAGGCGCGCGCTGGGCCTGATCGTCAAAGGGGTCGCCGCAGGTGTAGCAGCCCCCATCATCGCAGTCGCCGCCCAACAGGCTCTCATCTGTATGAACAATCTCTCCGACAATGCTCGACGAGCAGGTCAGCTCTTCTTGAACGGTCACGTCCGCAGGGCACTCGGCCCAGGCCGACATTGCCCCCATCAACATTGTCCCCATCAACATCCACAACATTACGATTCTCCTGACTGATTGCCAGGATCTACTGGACCGTTCCGCTCCGTTCCATCGGGTCACGGTGATTGTAAACCACTCGTCACACGGTAACGCTCAATACGTTCGGAAGACGTGGTCCCACAACATGGTCGAGACGCCGAATTTCCGGTCTGCGTGCTTCGGCGAGTGGTGATGCAACAGATGATGTTTCTTCAACGCCTGAAACGCCCGCCCCTTGAACTTGAGGTGGTGGATGGCGTAGTGCGCGACATCATAGACCATGTACCCGAAGAGGAACCCCGCATAGAACGGCCAGAACCATGTGAGGATCCCCAGGACACCGGCCAGGACATAGAAGCCCGTGCCGAACAGCGTGCCCAGCAGCAGGCTGACCGACGGTGGCATGACCAACCGGTACCGATCCTGGTGCCAGCGGTGGTGGACGCCATGGACCCAAAAGTGCATCCGCTCGCCCCAGACGCCGCCGGGCTGCCAGTGGAAGAGCGCCCGATGAAGGATGTATTCGGTGAACGTCCAGACGAACCAGCCGGCCAGGGCGAGCCCGACGGCGGGCAGAAGGTCGAGCTGGTGGTGAATCACGCCGACCAGAAAGAACGCGATGCTGCCGGGAATCCAGATCAACGGAACCGTCCACCATGGTGTCCGGCTGAGGCGATCCAGGATCTCATTGTCAAACATACGGGGAGATTCTGGGGTTGCGCGCATGGCTTCGCCCTCCTGAATGGCGTCCGGTTTACCCCTGTAACCCGTCCTCTTCTACTATGGTCTCAACGGTGCGCGGTGCCATCCTCACACCAGCGAAGCCGCGCCCCTCGACCCGCGCCGCTCCGACCGCCCAGGCCCACGGGCGGTTGGTGGATGGTCCGCCTGCGAGGGCATCCGTTGTCTGGGAGAAAGGGTATACTCTTCGGCATCCACATCCAGGAAGCCGATGGTCACGATGCTGCTGTTCGGGCTGGCCTGCTCCGGGGGGGCACCTCCAGAGCCCGTCAAGCCCGCTGAACCCGATGAACCCGTTGGGGTTGTTCCTGCACCGATCCTGGAGGTTGAGCGGAACCGCCCTCCTCGCATCACCCAGATCCGGCTCGAGCCGGATCCGCCGAACACCACCACGCCGCTCCGCGCCGTGTTGGACGTGACCGATCCCGAAGGGCAGCGCCTGAACACGTCCTATACCTGGTTCGTCAACGGGAAGAAGATCCTCGAAGAACGGCGGCCACAGCTCGCCGAGACCTATTTCAAGCGGGGCGATCGGATCCGCATCTCGGTCGTGGTCACCGACGAGGACATCACCGTTGAGGCCGACAGCGAGATCACCATCGGCAACGCGCCTCCGGCCTTCACCACCGACCCCGGCGCGCTTCGCCGCCTGGATGGCTTCACCGTTGAGGCGGAAGACCCCGATGGTGACCCGCTGACCTACAGCCTCTCCGGCGCCCCGCAGGGGATGGCCATCGATGCGCGTTCTGGGGAGCTGTCCTACACCGGTGACCCCAAAGAGCCCGGCGGCCCCTACACCGTCCAGATCCGGGCCGCCGATCCGAAGGGTGCCCAGGCCCGCTGGGAATTTCAGGTCAACATTCAGCCCGGCAGCGATGCGCCACCGTGACGCTTGCGTCGCCGATGGCGTGTCCACCCAAAGGCCCCGAACATGCCGAAGAGGACCGCCGAGCAGCTGACGCCGCTGTCGCATGAGGTTTCCAGGTCTCCAACGGCATCGAAGTTCGCTTCGCACGCCGGCAGCGATGTAAAATCCGGAAGCGTCGGATCTTCTGCGGAGACGTGACGCAACATGCCCTCATGGGTTCGGATATCAACGCAGTAGTCGCCGTCGCCCAGGCAGTCATAGCATCGCGGAACATATTGGTCACAAGCGCGATCCGGCGGCGCTGGCACGCCATCGACGAGCAGAAATTCTTCACTGATCAGGGCGGTGTGCAGTGTCCCCCCGATCTCCACCCCTCCAGCGGTCACGCCGTCTGCCAGCCATCCAACATGGAGTGACGGGTTCAAGATCGGGATCGTGCCTTGTCGGGTCTCCAGATCGGCGCGATCGGCTGACCAGATCAGCTCGCCGGTTTCCGTGAGCGTACCCGTCGCCGACAGGGCTTCACAGGGGGGCACCTCAAGGGCGTCGACGAACAGGCGAAACGATATCCCTTCCTCGTCCCGTTCATCGATCACCAACCAGACACGCTCGACCAGCGCCAGGGCGACGGCCAGGTTGGATGGGGTGACGAAGTGGCCGAGATCGACACGATAGATCCGCTCTTCGATGTTCTCGACAGAGAACCCGTCTTCCCGTCCATAGGGGAGGATGGTGGTGACGATCGAGACGTCTTCGTAGCTGAGTTGATGTGGGCCGGGGGACAGGGGGGGGGATGGACGCCATGCATAGGCGCGGTCCTGTTCATTGGCATACATCGGGATCACCCGGTCTTCACCGTCGATCAGCGGAGAGATGAAGCCCTCAAGCTCATCCTCTGAGCTATCCAGTTCGACCGGCGTCCACGGTGAATTCCCGGCCCAGGCGACGTCATATGAGATGGGATCGTCTTCCGCATCGTTGCCGCTGTCGGTGTCGGTGTCTCGTCTGCATCCTGACGCTGCCGCCAGCGACGCCATCGCGAGCCAGAGCCATGGTCTCATCGCCTCCTCCTTTGAAAAGATCCTCCACAGGAAGAGCGTATCGAAGACAAACAAACACATCAACCGATCTGTTTCGGAAGATGTGTTGTTTGATATTGGGTTTTTACAGATGATTATCGGTGATGGATGGGTCGCATCTGCACACCACCGTTCACATTCGAGCCATGGTTTCTGGGGGCCGCCCCGGCGAGGTCACTCGCCGGGGGTTCCGAAGTCGCCGCCGGGGATCTCTGCGGTGGCGGTCGCCCAGTCGTTGATATCGAGCGGGTCGTCGCCCACCAGCTCCAACGAGGCGCCAGCGGTCGTGCTGCTGTACGCGGCCATCTCCCCAAGGCGGACGCCATCCGCGTCGCTGACCCACACCTGGTCGCCGCTGTTGTTGTAGCTGGGGCTGCTGCCATAGAAGCCGTCCGGCGTGAAGCCCGGGTGTGCCCAGCCGTCTGCGTTGCCGCGGCCCAGGACGATCCGTGCGCCCGGTTCAACTTCAACCGATTCGGTGAGTTCACCGCGGCTGGTCGAGTTGTCTCCCACGACCAACCCTTGAAGTTCGACCGTTGCGGTCGTGCGGTTCTCGATCTCGAGCCACTCGCAGTTGTTATCGGAGCATACCGCGGGGTCGGCCATCAGCTCGGTGATGCGCAGGTCACCAGAGGAGAGATCGGCCAGGGTGAGGACCGTGGGAGCGTTGGGATCGTACGCCCGTCCCGGGGTCGGCAGGACGCGGACCCAGTCTTCATCGGTGCCATCGGCGTAGGCGTCGATGGGCAGGGACAGCGACTCGTCTTCGGCGCTGCGGCCATAGCTCATCTGATCGATGACGCGCTCGCCGAATCGGAGCGTCAGGATCTCGTTGCTGTTGTTGAGAGACACATCGCCGAAGGCGCCCAGGGCTTCGGGGCCGCAGAACGACTGCAGCTCTGTGCGGCCAAGGACGGCGTGCTCACCAGGCTCCAGGGCGCGCGTCGCGGAGATCTCGTCCGTGTTGCCAGCCTTGTCTTCCAACTCCAAGCCGTTGATGTCGATGGTGCCGTCGGTGAGGTTGACCACTTCGATCCATTCACCGGTGGCGTCAGAGCAGTCGCCGGGGTTGGGCAGCACTTCGGTCAATCGCAGGTCGGCTGCCGTCAGATCTTCAGCGCACAGGTCAGCCCCGCAGGTCGTCGGCTCGGGCTCGGGCTCGCCGCCCTCCAGGGCGCGCTCCAGGGCAGCGACAGGGTCGATCAGGCCGTAGCCATAGGCCGGGTCCCAGCCGGGATCGCCAAGATCAACCGACTCTTCCCGCAGGATGGTGAGGATGTCGTCGGGGTCGGTGACGCCCGCTTCGATGATCATCGCGACCAGGGCGGCGACGTGCGGCGTCGCCATCGAGGTGCCCTGGTAGAAGGTGAAGCCGTACGAGCCCGCGTCGGGGATCTCCTGGAGGACCCCGTCGGCGTAGCCGTCACCGTTCTGGTCGACGCTGGTATCGCCGCCAGGGGCGACGACGGTGAGCTGATCGCCGCCGTTGGAGTAGTAGGAGATCCCGTCGTCGTAGCGCGTGGCGCCGACCGCGATGGTGGTGTCCAGGGCGGCGGGGTAGCCGATGAAGTCTTCAAACCCGTCGTTGCCCGACGCGGCGACCAGCACGACGCCGTTGTCGACCGCATATTGGCAGGCGTCGGCGATGATCGCGCTCCGGGCGTTGCTGCCCAGCGAGAGGTTGATGACCTGGGCGCCGTTGTCGACGGCCCAGCGGATCCCTTCTGCCACGTCCACCGAGGTTCCACCCCGCTCGCCGAGCACCCGCACCGGCATGATCGTGGCGTTGTAGGCCAGACCGACCGTGCCGTAGCTGTTATAGCTGCTTTGAGCAACGGTTCCGGCGACATGGGTGCCGTGGGTCCCGCTGTCGATCCCCGAGAAGGGCTCATCGAGGACAGCGTCCCACCCGTCGACGACGTTGTCGAACCCGTCGAACCCAGCGTCCAGGCCGGTGTCTACGACGGCGACGACGACGCCATCGCCGGTCGCCAGGTCCCAGACATCCGGCGCGCCCATCGCGGCCATGTGCCACTGGTACTCGAAGTAGGTGTCATCCGGCGTGGCCGCATAGGTCTGGACGTTGATGACCGGCTCTGCCCATTGGACGACATCATCGACCTCCAGCGCGGACTGCACGGCAGCCGGCGCTGAGTCTGATGCGAACCGCCACGCCCCAGGCACCGTCGCCACCCGCTCCACTTCGCGCGCGCCGATCGATGTCAGCGCTTCACCCAGCGCGCCCGACGACGGGTCCGAGACCCCTTCGGCCTGCAGGACGAACGCCCCCGGCAAGAACGCGTCCAGCGGCTCATCGCCCCCCGAATCGCCCACCTGCGGCTCGGCTTCGGTGTTGCCGTCTCCAGGATCGTTCGCATCTTGATTGTCAGGATCATTGCCGGTGCACGCAGCAAGCGCCAACCACATCAGCATCTTCGTCTCCTTCTGCACAAGTGCAGTCTTGAATCTCCTCTCCACTTAAAGCCCTTCATGGGCGGTGTCCTGCCCTGTCACCATCTGTCACAGACGATCGCGGGGCGCAGGCGCTGAGCCAGCTGTATTCCGGGCTCAGCGATGGATAAAGGCCGCAATCACGAGACACCATTCCACCATACAGGATGCGGCCTGCCTGAATCAGGAGGCAGTGGACGCGAGCGCACGATGAAGATCCGCTGGGTGGATCGGCTTCGTCAGGAAGCCTGTCATCCCGGCTTCGGCGCATTGTCGACGCGCTTCGTCAGTGACGTTGGCGGTCAGGGCGATGATCGGCGGCGGAGCCGGCAGGGACGCGCGAATCGTCCGCGTCGCCGAGAGACCATCCAGGATGGGCATATGCCAGTCCATCAAGATGGCATCGAACGGCTCGCGTTGAGCATACTGTACCGCCTGCTGTCCGTTTTCAGCGGCGGTCACCACGCAGCCGAGTGTGTGAAGCATCTTGGAGAGGACGAGCCGGTTGATCTCATGATCGTCGGCGATGAGCACCCGAAGACCGGATAGCCCAACCGTTGCATCGTCGGCTTCGGCTCTCTGGGGCGTTGGGGCTGTGCGCGCGACCGGGATGTCGAGGGTGAACCGAGAGCCAACCCCCACTTCACTGTGAATGGAGATGTCGCCCCCCATCAAGCGGGCCAGCTGGCGGCAGATGGCCAGACCCAACCCGGTGCCTCCGTGGGTCCGCGCGGTCGAGGCGTCGGCCTGGGTGAACAGCTCGAACAGGCGAGCCTGCCGCTCCTCGTCGATGCCCACCCCGGTGTCCTCCACCGCGAGCTGCAGGCGATCATCGTGCAGCGACAGGTGAACGATGATGCGCCCCGACGGGGTGAACTTGATCGCATTGCTCAGCAGGTTGAGCATGATCTGTTGGAGCCGATTCGGATCGCTGATTATCCACCATGGTCCAGCAGTGTGGCGCTCAATGTGGATGGCCAGGCTGTGTTCTTGCGCGGCCGGCTCCATCAGCGCCACCACATCCTCAACCAGCCCTGCGATGTCTACGGGCAGACGCTCGATCGCCATCTGCTCCGCGTTCAGCTTTGAGATGTCCAGCAGGTCATTGAGCAACCGCAGCAGCTGATCGCCGGCGCGCATCATGCCCCGCATCAGCTGCGCCTGTTCGGCATCGAGTGTCGTCTGCTGCATCAACCGCCCCATCCCGAGGACGCCGTTGAGCGGCGTGCGAATCTCATGGCTCATCCGGGCGACAAACTCCTCACGCGCCGCTGCGGCTGCCGCCGCCTGCTCACGGGCTTCAATCAGCGCAGCGAGGTTCCGCTGACGGAGGACATCGATGATCGAGGAGACGAGGACCGCGAATGCCATCAAAAACCATACGCCGATGGTCCGAAACCGTTCGAGTTGATTCGATGGAGGGGAAAACGGCACCTCATCAAAGAGGTGACTCATCACCATTCCAATGCCCATCGTTGTCGTAATGATCGCAGCCCACACCAACCCGGCGCGCCAGCCGCTCAGCGCCGTGGCGATGATGAGGAACATGACCGGCGCGACCAACGCGAACAGGACCTGGGCGCCAGATCCGATGATGACGAACGCGCTCCCCAGATAGAGGATCCCCAGCAAGGCGTGGGTGCCAAAGGTGATGGACACACCGCGGCGGAACGCGAACATCAGCGCCAAAAGTGCGAGCAGGCGGATCCCGTTAAAGACCATAAACGGCCCCTGACTCAAAAACCCCTGTGCGACCATGCCCACACAGAGCAGCACCAACACCATCATCGAGAACCCGACCAGGACCCGCGCCCGGTAGTGTTCTTCTGTGCCTGGCTCAGCCATCTCTGGACCGATCCAGTCATCGATGCGGAACGCACTCATCAATCCATCGTCTCCCCGTCCATTGTCTTGACGGACAGCACGCCCATGGAATGAAGGCGTTTGCATCGATTCGGTCCGGTTCGAACGTCTCGCCAGAGACCCGAACCGGAAGCGGTGTGCCATGACTGTGCCGCTTGACGAGAGGCGATGGTCGGATTCGCGGCAGGGTACTTGTTGATGGAGCGGTGCCCACACGCCTGGGGAGCTGGTCACTCTCCTTCCCCCGGTCATCTCAGGGGATGGCCAGCTCAGGTTGCGACGCCTAAGGCAGCTCTCCGCCTGCGACGCGGACGTTCCCGTTGAGGGTGGCGCCGGGTTGCATCTCGACGACGCCAGCGTCGAGGGCACCAAAGACGCGTGCCGTCGCGGTGAGCTGGAGGTGCTCTCTGACCCGGAGCGTGCCCTCGACCCGGCCGGCGATGATCGCGCGGGCGACGTCCACCTCGCCTTCAATCACACCGGTGGGTCCCAGCTCCAGGACGTCCTCTGAGTACAGCCGCCCGGTGAAGGTCCCGTCGATGCGGACCCGGCCTTCGAAGCTCAGGTCGCCGCTGTGGTGGGCGTCGGGGCCCATCACGGCGCTCAGAGGGACATCACGGGGCGGCCGCGGCACTCACGCCTCCGCAGAGAGATGCGCGATGAGTCGCTGAAGCTCCTCTGCAGAGAAGTACTCGATGACGATTTTGCCGCGCTTGCTTCGGGCGCGCTTCTCGATCCGCACCTTGGCGCCCAGCTGCTGGCTCAGGGCGCTCTCCAGGTCGGGGAAGGCCGGCGCGCGGGCGCGCTTCTTCTTGCGGCGATCGGGGGTGAGCAGCGCTTTGACCCGCTGCTCGGTGGCCCGGACGCTGAGGTTGCGCTGTACGATCTCGACGAGCAGACGGCGCATCACCCGCTCATCGGACAGCCCCAGCATCGCCTTGGCGTGGCCGGCGGAGATGGTGTTGTTGCGGATCTCGGCGAGGACGAACTCTGGAAGCTTCAGCAGCCGCACGGCGTTGGCCACCGTCGCCCGATCCTTGCCGACCCGGGCGGCGACCTGCGCCTGGGTCATGTCGAACTCTTCGAGCATCCGACGGTAGGCGATCGCCGTCTCGATGGGGTCGAGATCTTCCCGCTGGAGGTTCTCAACCAGGGCCAGCTCGAGCTGTTCGCGGGTCGAGACGTCGTCGCGGACCCAGACCGGCACCGTCTCCAGCCCGGCGAGCCCTGAGGCACGAAGCCGACGCTCACCGGCGATGAGCACATACTCGTTCGGGCCGATGCGACGGACCAGAAGCGGCGTCAAAACGCCGTGTTCGCTGATCGAGCGGGCCAGCTCTTCGAGGCCACCGGCAGAGAAGACCATCCGCGGCTGCTCGGGGTTGGGGCGGATCTGGTCGATGCGCACCTGCTTGAGCGCGCCGGCGGCGGTCTCCATCGCGCCGTGCGGATCTTCGGTGTCCAGGATGTCATCGGGGATGAGGGCAGACAACCCACGGCCAAGGCGGCCTTTCCGGCTCATGACGCCTCCTGGCGGAGCTGTGTGAACAGCTTGAAGTCATCGAGGATGACGGTATCTGCCGGCAGCTTCCCATCACGGACCAGCAGCTCCCGGGCGAGCTCCGTGTATGCCTTCGCACCCGGGCTTCGCGGATCATAGGCGTGGATGGGACGCCCGAAGCTGGGCGCCTCCCCCAACCGAACGTTTCGGGGAATCATGGTCTGGAACACCTCTTCCCCAAACACTTCGCTGGCTTCCAGGGCGACGTCCCGGCTGAGGTTGGTGCGCTTGTCCACCATCGTCATCAGGATACCGGCTCGGCGCAGGCTGCGGTTGAGCCCCTTGCGCGCCTGCGCGATGGTACGGAGCAACTCGCCGAGCCCCTCCATCGCATAATATTCGGCCTGCAGCGGGATCAGGACCGCGTCCGCGCCAGCCAGGGCGTTGAGAGTCAGCAGGTTGAGAGACGGCGGACAGTCGATGAGCACGTAGTCATACTTCGCAGCGTCCCGGCGGAGCGCGTCCTTCAGACGAAACTCGCGGCGAGGGGCGTCGACCAGCTCGACGGCGAGGCCGACCAGCTCCCGGGTCGCCGGGGCGAGATGCAGGCCGTCGACCGAAGTGGTCAGCAGGACGTCAGAGAGGCTCTTGAAGCCGAGCAGGACGTCGGCGATACCGAACGTGACGGCGGACTTGGGGTGCCCGACGCCAGAGGACGCGTTGCCCTGGGGATCGACGTCGACCAGAAGGACGGTCTGGTCGAGGAGCGCGAGGGCGCTGGCGAGGTTGATGGCGGTGGTCGTCTTACCGACCCCGCCCTTCTGGTTGGAGATCGCGATGATGCGAGGCATGATCCATCAGAGGGTAGGAGGAAGGGGGATCGTCGGGAGGAGATTGAGAGGACTGGACAAGTCAAGTCCTTCCCTGTTGAGGAACCCTAGGGTATCAGCACTTCGAATCGGATGCAACGCCTATTTATCCGCTTTGTTGGCGTAGTCGTGGGGGTTATCAGCGATTGTTCCACGTCGCTTACATGTGTTCCACGCCTCAACCCTCGACCGCATCGCTCCCTATCCGGCTCGGCCCCTGAACAGACTTTCTCTTCCCTGAACCCTGCGAAACAATTTCGACATATGATCTCCACATGTCTTCGGTTCGATGGATCTGGACGCCCTTCGCGGAGCTGTCGCTGGTGCAGCTGTATGACGCCTTGCTCCTACGTCAAGCCGTCTTCGTCGTCGAGCAGGACTGCCCCTATCTGGATGCCGACGGCGACGATCCCCGCTGCCACCACCTGCTCGGCTACTCCGCGGCCGGGCTCGACGCCTACCTCCGTGTGTATCCGCCGGGCGACACGCGCGATGAGATCGTGATTGGTCGGGTGGTGACCCATCAGCGGGTTCGTCGCCAGGGGTTGGGGCGCCGGTTGATGGCGGAGGGGCAGGCACGCGCCTTTGCCGCCTGGGGCGAGGGGCCGATCTGGTTGTCTGCCCAGGCGTATCTGCTGTCGTTTTACCAATCGCTGGGCTACCGCGTCGTCGGGCCCGGCTACGACGAGGATGGCATCCCCCATTTTCCCATGCGACGGCCCTGAGCCGGAAGAAGGATTGGATTCATGGACGATCTCACCGCTGGCCCGGTTCGGGCCTCTGGGCGCTGGTTTCTCGATCGACACGGGCGGCGGATCCTGCTTCGCGGCGTCAACCTGGGTGGGGACTGCAAGATCCCCACCTCGCCGGATGGGTCGACTCATCTGCCCACCGACTTTTCCGATCATCGCGACGTCTCCTTTATCGGGCGCCCCTTCCCTCTTCAGGAAGCCGAGGAGCACCTGGGCCGGCTGCGCCACTGGGGCTTCAATTGCCTGCGCCTGCTGACGACCTGGGAGGCGGTCCACCACGCTGGCCCCGATCAATTCGATGAGGCGTATCTGGACTACTTCGCCGCGGTCTGCAGGATCGCGGGGCGGATGGGTTTTCACGTCATCATCGACTTCCACCAGGACGTCTTCAGCCGGATGACCGGCGGGGACGGCGCGCCGGGGTGGGCGGTCGAGGCCGCAGGCCTGCGCATCCCGGCCCTGCACGCCGCTGACGCGGCCTGGGTGATGCAGCACCGCTACGATCCCAACGATCCGAGCGCCTATCCTCAGATGAGCTGGACCTGGAACTATCAGATGCCAGCCAACGGGATCCTCTGGTCACTGTTCTTCGCTGGTCATCGGCTGGTCCCTGACTATGCGATCGACGGCGAGCCGGTCGGCCTGTGGTTACAGCGACAGTTCTTCGCCGCCCAGCGTGCTGTGGCCGAACGCGTCGCCGATCAGCCCTGGGTCATTGGCTTTGACATCCTCAACGAGCCCTCGCGGGGGTGGATCGGGGCCCGGCTTCAACAGCGACCCGACCGCCGGCATGGCGAACAGCCGCCGCGGCCCGGGCCGGCGTTCTCTGCGCTCGATGGGTTGTGGTTGGCTTCGGGCCGATCGGTCACCGTGCCCTGGATGGCGCTGAAGCTTCTTCGGGGCGGGGTCATCAGGACGCATGACTTCGTCGCCAACCCCGATGAGATCCGGATCTGGCGAGAGGGCATCGAAGATCCGTTTCTGCGGGCCGGGGCCTGGGCAGCGGGGGGGGACGGGCCGCAGGCGCGGCAGGAGGACTTCTTCCAACAAGTCGACTTCGAGCCGGACGCGCTCGGACCCTTTTATGCGGCGGCGGCACAGAACCTCCGGGCGGTCAACCCCGACTGGTTGGTGTTCTTCGAGAAGGACGCCCTGGACGCTTCGATCTCACCGCGGTTGGCGCTGACGCCACCGCCACGGGCGGTCAACGCGACCCACTGGTACGACCTGTTGATGTTGTTGACCCGCCGAGACACCTGGCCTGTGGCCGTCGATCCGATCGGGCAGGGCGTTGGCGTCGGCCACCGCGGCATCGTCCGATTGTACCAGCGACAGCTCCGTCGGCTGATCGACGCCTCGAAGGCGGTCGGCGATCTGCCCACCTTCGTCGGCGAGTTTGGGATCCCCTTCGACATGAACGGGGCGAATGCTTACCGACGATGGGCAGACGGCGCCCGCGGCCCGGGGGTGTTTCAACGTCAGGCCAGCACACTCCGTCGGATCTATGACGCATTCGACGCCCTCTGGCTGAGCGGCGCGCAGTGGAACTACACCGCCTCCAACGCGAACGCGTCTCACATCGGAGACCGCTGGAACATGGAGGATCTGAGCATCTACTCCGCCGACCAGCGCACGGTCGGTGACGATCCGGACAGCGGCGGTCGCGGCGTCTCCGGCTTCTCTCGTCCATATGCACGGGCTGTCCAGGGCACACCGCTGACGATGCGCTTCGACCAGCCCCGTCGACGGTTCTCTTTCAGCTATGAGGCAGACCTGTCGATCGCAGCGCCCACGGAGATTTTTTTGCCAGAGCGGATCTATGCGACGCCGAAGATCGATGTCGATGGTGGAGAATTCGAGTGGGCATCCGAGCGGCGGCGGCTGACGGTGCGGGCGTCGCGATCAGGGCGGGTGTCGGTGGTCGTCAGGGGGCGGTGATGTCCAGCTCGCGCATCTTCCGCCACAGCGTCGAGCGGGACATGCCGAGACGCTTCGCTGCGGCTTCGCGGCGCCAGTCGGCCGCCTTCAGCGCCTGGAGGATCTCCTGACGAACCGGATCGGCGGTTTCATGGGGCGCATAGGCGGGCGGCGGCTCCCCCCGGATCTCCGGGGTCAGATCGTCGGTCCCCATCACCTCTCCCTCACCGGTGGCGAAGGCGAACTCGATGACGTTGTGCAGCTCGCGGACGTTCCCGGGCCAACTGTAGCGGCGCATCAGCCGAGCCGCGTCCGGGCTGATGCGCTGAATCCGCCGCACCGATCGCGGGTGGGCGTTGAGCAACGCGATAAAATGCCAGGTCAGTGCTTCAATGTCATTCTCCCGCTCAGCGAGCCGGGGCAGGAACAGCGGAACCACCCGAACCCGGTACATCAGGTCTTCGCGGAATCGTCTGGCCTCGACCTCTCGGCGGAGCGCCCGGTGGGTGGCGGAGATGATGCGCACGTCGACCTGAACCGGTTCGCTGCCGCCGAGGGGGATGAACTCCTGTTCCTGGAGCGCCCGCAGCAGCCGCGCTTGGATGTCCAACGGCAGCTCTGCGATCTCATCGAGGAACAGGGTGCCCTGATCGGCCAGCGCGAAGGCGCCGCGGCGGGCCTTGACCGCGCCGGTGAAGGCGCCCCGGGTGTGGCCGAACAGCTCGCTGACCGCCAGATCCGGCGTGAGGGTGGCGCAGTTGATCGCCCGAAACGAACCCTTCTTCCGCGGTGACAGCGCATGGATCGCGCGGGCGACCAGCTCTTTGCCGGTCCCGGTCTCTCCCCGGACCAACACCGCCGCGTCCGATCGGGCGACCCGCTCGATCTTCTTGAACAACGCGCGCATCTGCGGCGATGCGGTGACCAGGCCGTGGAAGTTGACCGTGTCCGGGCGGATCATCAGGGCGCCGCCGAGATCTGGATCGACTGAATCGTGACGGGCTCTGTGGGCCGGTCGCCCTGTCCCCGCGGCACCCGGGCGATCTGCGCGACCGTCTGCAAGTCGGCTTCATCGCAAAACCCGAAGATGGTGTGCTTGCCATTCAAGTGCGTGGCGGGGCCGTCGGTGATGAAGAACTGGCTGCCGTTGGAGGCCGGCCCGGCGTTGGCCATGGCCAGAACGCCGGGGCCCTCGAACTTTCGCTCGGGCCGGATCTCATCGATGAACCGGTAGCCGGGCCCGCCTGTTCCGGTGCCCAGCGGGTCTCCGCCCTGGATCATAAACCCGGGGATGACCCGGTGGAACTGGGTCCCGTCATACAACGGGCTGTCGGCCTTCTCTTCCCCGGTCGCTGGATCCCGCCAGTCGATGGTCCCCCGGGAGAGCCCGACGAAATTGCCCACGGTGACGGGCACCTCCTCCCAGAGCAGCCCACAGTGAATGTCCCCCAATGTCGTCTGAACCGTCGCGATGAGGGTCTGCTGCCCATCTTCGAGGCCCAGCACCCCCCGCCATGTGGCCATTGGATCGTCTGCTTCCGCGAGCGCACCCTCGTCGCCGAGGGGCAGCCCGGCGGCGCTCGCCCGCTGGAGGTAAGCGCCCATGTCCTTGATCTGGAAGTAGGCCCGGATCAGATCCCGGCTGACGTCGATGCCGCTGGCTTCGGCGGTCTCCAGCAGAGGAATGGCGGTTTGAAGCTGATTGTTGGCCAGGGCGACCTGCCCGAGGCCGTAGCTCGCGCCGGCGTGGTCGGGGTCGAGGGTCCTGATCTCCCGAAGCAGCGAGATGGCTTGCTGTGGGTCGCCGTCGACCGCCACGGTGAGCGCATAGGTGTAGAGGATCGCGGGCTCCGAGGGGTCGAGCCGCCAGGCATCTTTGGCATAGGTCCGGGCCATCCGCGGATCGCGGCTGGCCATATAGATCGCCGCGGTGGTCTGCTGGACGCAGGCGTCTTCGGGGTAGGACTGGGAGAGCTGCCGATAGATCGCGCGGGCATCAGAAGGGCGGTCGGCGAGCAGCGCCATCGCGCCCTTCATCGCCGAGACGGCCGGGTGATCCGGAGCAGAGGCGATGTCTGCGACGGCAGCGTCGAGCTGGCCGTCGCGCAGCTTCTCTGCGGCGGCGCGCCAGGGGCCCTCGGCGCCCTTGAGGCGGCCGGCGTCGGGGATGGTGGACAGACACAGCGGCGGCTCCAGCGGCGCCCGCTCGACGATCATCCGCTCGACCGCTGGCCCGGTCTCCGCGGGGGCACGGTTGGCACAGCCGATCAGCCCGAGCGCTCCAACGGCTCCTATGATGAGACGCATCCCGAATTCTCCTTGCTTGATCGGGGAAGTATAGGCTCCAACCCCCCGCCGCACGCCGGTCTGCCGCCAGAAACCCCTGCCCCGCCCACGTCGGCGGGGATAAAGGCCGCACATCGAGAGGTGAGTCGTGCGCGATGTGTTGAAGGAACTGTTGGATATCCTCTCTCTGGAGCGGATCGAAGAGCACCTGTTTCGTGGCCAGAGCCAGGATCTGGGGTGGGGACGGATCTTCGGCGGTCAGGTCCTCGGGCAGGCCCTCAGCGCCGCTGAACAGACCGTCCCTGAGGGGCGAGCCTGTCACTCGATGCACGCCTACTTCCTTCGCCCCGGCGACGCCGCCCGGCCTGTCGTCTACACCGTCGATCCCATCCGCGATGGCCGAAGCTTCACCACACGCCGCGTCGTCGCCATTCAGGCAGGACGGCCGATCTTCAACCTCTCCGCCTCCTTTCAGATCGAGGAGCCCGGCTTTGAGCATGCATCGGCGATGCCAGAGGCGAAGGGGCCAGAGGGCCTGACCGACGAGCGCACCCTGG
>JBCBLB010000860.1:0-3524 GCA_038520555.1 Myxococcota bacterium
ACACCTCCGTCTCAGGCATCTGGGCTTCAGGGAGGCGATGATCTTCCACTGTACATCTCGAGGGCTGTACTTCACTATTTTGTCAAGGTGACTGTCGCACATCATCCTGGCACGTAGAGGGCGGTAGCCCATCACATGGAGAAAGTTGTGGTTGGCGTCCAGAATATTGCCGTTGGGATCGAACTGAATCATCGCCTGGCTCTTGATGATGGCATCAAGGGTGCGAATCGATTCTGAAGCATCCGCTCCCGATGCTCCCGAGGAAAAGATGGACATGAAGAACCTCCAAGACGATGAACGACAGGAACTGCACCCCTTCTTCGGTGGTTCAACACAGCACACTTAGCAAATGGTTCGACTCTTTCCTCGTCGGCTGAGCATACCTGGTTCACAGGCGTGACATGAAGTGGCACCAGGTGTCGGTCAAGGTGATGGTCGATCGCGACGGCGAGCTGACCCGTCGCTTCCAGGTCAACCGGCCGACCGACACCCTACCGCTGCTGGCCGACACCGTCTCCGGCCAGGAAGAGTAGAGCGTTTCACATTGTAGAAGCGGTGTTACGACCGAAACGGTCAACAATCCAGGGTGCGAACAGCAGCGGGTACAGGGCGAGCATTCCCCAGGAGAACATGCCCAACACCATCGTCATGGCGATGCCCAGGTGGAGGGCCGCTCCGCCGAGCGCCCAGTATGGCTTCCATCGGGTCCACAGCAAAAACGCCGAGCATTCGATGAGGATGGTGAACATCCCTCCGAGCCGAAACAGCGGCATCGCCCATGCCCACCGATCGGGTTGTAAGTAGCCAACCATCGGATCGGTCACGATCCGATACACCGGAGGAAGACCGATGGGCCCGATCCATCCCAGGGTCGAAAACACCTTGTGCAAGCCCGCAGAGGTATAGACCAACACCAGGATGAAGACGATCAGATCTACAGGCCACCGGCGGATCTGTGCGATGGGCGCTGCCTGTTTCCACCATCGCACCAGTGACAGTCGTTGGTGTGCGCCTGAAAACAATAGAATCAGCAGCACGGTTCGCAGAAGCCGATCGATGGCCCGATCGCCGGGTGGGTACAGGTGCCCAAGCTGAGCGTACGCCACCAACCCGACCCCCATCATCGGCCGGGTCGCGACCCCGAGCGCCGCGCTGGTCAACGCGCCGATGACGATCCACATCGTCACCAGGCCACCATGGGCAGGATCGAGATCATCGATGAAGGCACGCTCTCCCTGGAACGTGCTCAGGCCCCCGTCGTCGAAGGTGCGCCACAGCCATGGGGACAGCCCCAACGCCCACCCCCGCAACAGGTCCAGGACGATCGTCGCACACACCAACACCCGCGTCAGCGCCAGCGGGAGCGGATCGGTCATCGCGCTGCACCGCGCGACCCACCAGCGCCACAGCCGCATCATCGCTGCTCCAACGCGAACGTCCAATCCGGCGCTGACGCGATCTCCACGTGGGTGATCGTGGTGGGCACCGTCGTCAGGAACCGACCCCGGAGATACCGCAACTCAACGGTCTGGGCGTCAGGATAAGAATCATGAACAAAGTGAAGGATCATTCTCGATAACCCAGGACGGTTCGCCGCCTGAAGCTTCGTCGTCGAGGTCTTGACCATCGGTCGAATCCGACGGTGGCGGAGCTGACGTCGCATGAACGTGTACTCCCAGGAGGCGCTGCGATAGACAAGGTCACCATCCACCCAGATCTCCATCCAGGATGGCCGACCGTCGCCGTTGCCATACAGCGTCCAGGTCTGGTTCAGCCGGAGCGGATACTGCAACGGCGTCAGCCGCGCGACAAGCGGCTTGCGCACCGAGCGGTTCAGCGCGACGAACGCCCACTCAATGTCGACGAAGATGTCTGGCCGCGTCTCTTTCGCCTTCGCGATCTGTTGCGCAGTTCGCAGCTGTCCCGTCGACAAGCTCTCCAGCCCTGGCGTCGAGAGCGTAAAGATCACGGCATAGACCGCCAAAAGCACCACTGCCCGGAGTTGATCGCGGAGATCCATCTCCTCTCTCGCCCACGATGAAGTCATCGCGCAGGATACTCGACCCTGCGACCGGCTGCCCACCGTCCCCTCACCCATATCACTGTAACATAATATCGCAGCCTGTTTTCATTCAACACCGGATGGGGTCAGCCTGGAAGAAGCTGACGCGCAAGCTTCTCGATGTTCAACGCAACCACAGGCTCCCCACCATCCAAACAACGATGGAATCGACGGAGGCTCTCGGCGACCCTGGGCCGCTCGGGTTCCGAAAAGTCATTGCCATAGATGACGGCCATCAGGATGACGTTTCGAAGCATCAGCAGATCGGGGATCCGATTCAGCTGCGCACGGGTGAGCGGACAGGTGGTCAAAAACCCACGAACAAAGTGAACCAGGAAGAATTCAGCGAACGCTGATCGGGTCGGGGCGCCCTGTGCGTCAGGGACAGCGCTGACCGCATAGAACAGCGGGATGGCGATGTCGTTCTCGTCAAACGCGACTTCGCAATCGTCGAAGTCAAACGGCACCAGCCGCCCATCATCACCCTTGAAGAAGTTGTGTTGATGCAGATCGCCGTGGGTCATCCCATAGTGCCGAGGGTCCCGGGGCAGGTCTCGAAGCCGGCGGATCAGCGCGAGGCCACGCGCCGCAGCATCCTGCTGGTCAGCGGGAAAGTGCCGATCCAACTCCAACAAGGGATCGGCGAACCACTGCACCCGCATATGCTCCGGTCGTGAAGGCGAAAAGTCACGGCCCAGCTGGTTGATTTGCCCGCTCACCGCGCCCCACTCTTCGATGAAGGCTTCGTCCCAGTCGGCGAACGTCGTCGGCTGACCCTGCCCCTCTTCGAAGCGGTACGCCAGGAAGAACCCACCCGCGTCATCCGGGATAGACTCGACATAAGCACCAGAGGAAAAGGCGATCGGGCGCGGAAGCGCCATCCCCCTCTGGGCGAGATGTTCGATAAACTCAACCTCTCCCATCAGGTAGTCCGCGCTCCGGCGAGCGGTGTGGGTGATCTTGAGGATCTGGTCTGGCAAGCGGTAAACGAAGGACTCGAAGCCGCCAAGCTCTGTACAATCCTCGCGGCTCACCTCAGCACGCCGCAGCGCTTCTTCCAGAATATGCTCCGAAAACCGACTCCGCGTCTCTTCCACCATCAGCAATGCTCACGATTGGGGATGCCAGGGAATTCAGACCAAAATAATGCGTATGGCACTTTGAATCCATAAATGGGCGAAATCAGCAAATCATCATGTTGAACACAACGGCAAAAGCTACATTGCATCGATAACTCAACAGAAAACGCTCAAGCAGCAAGGCGCAATACCGACGTAATCCAGGTTGTATCGAGGCCTTCTGTGCTACCGTGATTTGAAGGAGGAGACACCAATGACCATGCGCTTTACGACAGCACTGTGCCTATTCACCTTGATCGGGTGTGATACGGACACGAAAGCCCAAGACACCGGTGATATCGGAAACGAAGAGTCAGACACCGACACCGACACCGACACCGACA
>JBCBLB010000916.1:0-2978 GCA_038520555.1 Myxococcota bacterium
GGGGCGCCCCAATATGCTGCTGTTCTTCCCTGCGCTCGCGGCGTGGTGGGCCTATGCGCTGCGGGACGTGCGCGCCTGGGTGCTCCGGCTTTTGCCGCTGGCCTTCGGCGTCGCCCTGATGATTCTGCCCTTCACCATTCGAAACGCCGTGGTCGGCGGGGATCGGGTCCTCATCACTGCACACGGCGGCGTGAACCTGTATATCGGCAACAACCCCGGGGCGGACGGATGGTTTCGGCTGCCACGGGGATCCGGGCTGAGCGGCTCTCAGCGAGACCTCATCATCTCTGCCCGCCGCATCGCAGAGCGAGAGGCGGAGAAGGCGCTGAAGCCCTCCGAGGTCTCCCGATACTGGCAGGGCCGCGCGGTCGCGTTCATGCGCACGGATCCCGGCGCCGCCTTCGATTTGTTCTTGAAGAAGACCGTCTATCTGCTCAACGCCTATGAAAAGCCGATGGTCGCGAACGTCTACTACGCCCGCGAGCGGTCGGTCGTTCAGCGGTGGCTGACCGCTCGTTACGGGCTGCTCATCACCCTGGCGCTGCTGGGGATGATGCTCGCCTGGCCCGAGCGGAAGAAGTGGATGCCGCTGTATCTGTTCGTGCTCACCTATGGCGCGGGCGTGGTGCTGTTCTTCGTGTCGATGCGCTACCGTCTGCCGATGGCCGCCGGGCTGTTTCCGTTCGCCGGGCTGACCCTCGCCCGCGCCATCGAGATGCTCCGCAGCGATCGGGCCGCGGTGGCTGTCTGGGGGCTGGTCGGGATGGTCGTGGGGCTCGTCGTTGGCTGGCCGTCGCTCTATACGGCTGAGATCGGTGAGGACATGGCCCACACCTACTACTACCTCGGCGGCATCGCGTTGGACGAGGAGCGGCCGGAGCTCGCCGCGTCCTACTTCCAGCGCTCGCTGACAGAAGACCCGGACAACGCCCGCTACAAGTACCGCCTCGCACGGTCGTATATCGGGATGGACCGAACGAACGAGGCCATCAAGCTCCTGGAAGAGATCAACGACGCGGAGCCCAACTACACCGCGCCCTACCTGACCCTGGGGATGGCGTACCGACAGCAGGGCCGGCTCACGGAAGCCGTGCGCACCTATCGGGCCGCGCTCCAGCGCAATCCTCGATACAAGCAGGCGTGGAACAACCTGGGCAACGTCCTCACCGATCTGGGCCGCTATGACGACGCCATCGATGCGTATCAGCGCGCCCTCAAGGTCGACCCGGGCTTCACCATCTCCGCCAGAGGGCTCATCCGCGTCTACGAGAAGAACGGGCAGAAAGACAAGGCCGACGCCGTGCGGCGACAGCTCGGCCGCTGAACGGTCACGGTTCAGAAGATGGAAAACCCGACGATGGACGTTAGCCCGGTTTCATCACGCGCGAGGCGAGACCCTTCATGAACATCTTCATCTCTGATCTCGACGGGACGCTTCTGCACCCAGACGGCTTGCTCACCACACAGACCCGGCAGACGGTGATTCAGCTCCTGGAGGCCGACGTCCCCTTCACCGTCGCCTCGGGCCGGAGCGTCGTCAGCATCCAGTCGGTCATCGGTGACCTGCCGCTGAAGCTGCCGATCATCGCCTTCAACGGGGGCTTCATCAGCGACCTGGCCACCGGAGAGCACATCCAGGTCATCGACATCGCCACAGGCATCGCCTCGCGGCTCTATCACCGCTGCCTGGATGCGGGCATGATCCCCATCGTCTCGACCACCAGCCCCCAGGGCGACCGGGTCTATGTCCGCGAGCCCATCGCCAACCACGGCATCCTGATGTACGTCCAGGGCCAGCAGTCCTTCGGCGACCCCCGGCTACGGCTCACCGACGACCCGCGACGGGGGCTCGACGAGACGGTCACCTGTCTGACCATCATCGATCGGCGCGCGCGGCTCGTGCCCCTCGTCGACAGCATCGAGCGGGACTTCGGCGCCCACATCCACCCTCACTTCTTCGATGACATCTACACGACCGGGTGGGCGTGGTACACGATTCACCCCGCCGGGGCCCGCAAGAGCAACGCCATCCGAACCGTCATCGAGATGACCGGCAACAATGACCGGCGGTGGGTCTCCTTCGGCGACCAGCTCAACGACATCGACATGATCCGCGACGCCGACCACGGCGTCGCCGTCCAGAACGCCGTGCCCGAGATCAAGGCCGTCGCCGATGAGATCATCGGCCCCAACCACGAAGACAGCGTCGCCGAATACCTTCGGCGCAGCCTGTAACCCCTCAGGCCATCCGCGAGCGGTGGCGACGCTGGGTGCGAACCCAGTCGATGAACCGCGACAGCTCCGGATGGGTCTTCAGCCGCTCGACCGTGTTCCACTCCCGACCCAACGACTTATGGTCGATGAACCGGTGCACCGCGTTGTGGCAGTCCCGGCAGAGCATCGCGCCGCGATGCTTCATCTCGTCCCGGCTGAACCGTTTTCGGAACCACCGGTTGGCATGAAGCTTCACCGGGATCAGATGGTGGAATGTCAGTCGCCGTTTACGGCCACACAGCTCGCAGCCCTGGGGTTGAACCTCTCCGTCACTCATCACACACTCCGCTGCATTTCGCAGGAAGAACTTTAAGAACACAACACAGGAGCGCTGTAGGATTCGTCGAAGATCAGACCACTGCGCCCAGATGCTTCAAATGTAATCCCATCCTCCGTGACTGCGCCAACCCACGCCGCACCACTTTCGGAGCAACAAGTTCTCCATCGCGCAGTACGCAGCCACTGAATTGAGCCAGCACTGATACAACGGCCTGCTCATCGGCTGAGTACCTTATCACCGAACCCCTCGGCGATGGTCAGACCCATGACACTCAACCCCTTCTACATCCTCATCCCTCTCATCCTCTTCAGTTGCGACCTCAGCGACGACAAAACCCCTGATACCGCACTCGAAGAAGCAGACTCGGACACCGACACCGACACCGACACCGACACCGACACCGACACCGACACCGACACCGACA
>JBCBLB010000692.1:0-5002 GCA_038520555.1 Myxococcota bacterium
GACAGGTGAACAGTTCTGTGTGTGCTCGCCGATGAGGTTACGCGAGTCTGATCAAGACCCTCCAGAGGAACTTTCATTATGAAGCCGACAAAAGCCTATAAAAACCTTGAATATATCAACAGCCCGGAAGCGCGGACCATCCGGATGATGTGCGAATATGAGGAGCCCCGTCGCCGCTTTCGCCGCTACGGTGTCAAAGACACCATCGTCTTCTTTGGATCGGCCCGGGCCAAGCCTCAGGAAGAGTCCCGGCTGTTGGTCAAGGACGCAGAGCGGAAGGTCTCCCGCTCCTCCAGCTCTGAAGAGCGCCGCCGCCTGGAGCATCAGGTCAAGCAGGCGAAGCGGGTCGAGCGGATGGCCCGGTATTATGAGGACGCCTGTGAGCTGTCTCGTCGCCTGACCGCGTGGGATATGCAGCGGGACTCCGGACGTCACTACTATGTGGCCACTGGCGGCGGTCCCGGCATCATGGAGGCGGCCAACCGCGGCGCCTCGCTGGTTGAGGGCGGCAAGAGCATCGGGCTGGGCATCTCTCTGCCCTTTGAAGAGAGCCTCAACCCATGGGTCAGCCCAGAGCTGGCGTTCGAGTTCCATTACTTCTTCACGCGGAAGTACTGGTTTTTGTACCTCGCCAAGGCGATGATCATCTTCCCAGGCGGGTTCGGCACCATGGACGAGCTGTTTGAGACCATGACCCTGCGCCAGACCGGCAAGATCAAAAAGCCCCTGCCCACCGTGCTGTTCGGCACCGAGTACTGGAACGAGGTGTTCAACATCCAGGCGATGGTCGACTGGGGCACCATCTCTGAGAAAGATCTGCTGCTGTACCACCTGACCGACTCGATCGATGACGCCTACGACTACATCGTCGGCGCGTTAGAGGCGAACGAGGCGCTTCGACGGGCGCGCCCACGGCCACCGAAGCCCGATTACCGCCCGGTGGGCTCGCTGATGGTCCCTGGGGAAGCCTCGGACGGGGACCCGGCGCCACAAAACGGCGCAGATCCCGATGAACACACAGGCGTTGAACACACAAGCGTTGAACACACAAGCGTTGAACACGCGGAAAAGGACAAGACCTCGTGACCCCATTCGGCATCCGCAAGCGCATCAAAGCGGCCCTCGGCCTCGGTTCGCCCAAAGCGGAGATCGTCCGCTTCCCGATCACCTATGTCCTCCCTGACGGGACCGAGCAGGTGGTCCAGGCTGAGGAACGCTACACGGTGCTGATGGCCAGCCAGGGCCTCGCCTCGCCCATCTCGACCGGGCGCCGCGCCGGTGGGACCTGCCCGGATGGGTACTGCGATCTGTGCCGGGTGGAGGTCATCGACGCCCGCGGGCTGTCGGAGATGACCGACTATGAACAGAAGGTGATGGCCGATCACACCGCGGGGATGCCCCATGAAGGCCGGCCCCGAGCGGCCGCACCGGCGCCGGGGCCGAACACCCGGCTCGCCTGCCATGCGCGCATCATCGGCCCCGGGGCCACGGTGAAGGTCGCCGCTCTGGTCGACTTTGAGGCGCTCCGCGGCGAAGAAGACGGTTGGTAGTGGTATCCTGACTCCCTACCGTCCGTTCCGGAGGGGTGATGGCAGCGGGTGAGGTTCAGCGGACGCGGTCGGCGTCTCCCTTCGAAGCCCAGATCGGCTTCTCCCGTGCGGTTCGGGTCGGCGATCGGATCTTCGTGTCCGGCACCGCGCCCATCGGCCCCGACGGACTCACCGTCCACGGGGGGCCCTACGAACAAGCCCGCCGGTGCTTCACCATCATCCTCGATGCCCTCGCTGAGCTGGGCGCCAGCGCTGAGCACGTCGTCCGCACGCGCATGTTCATCACCGACCCCGCCGATTGGGAAGAGATCGGCCGGGCCCACGGCGACATCTTTCGTGAGGTTCGGCCCGCCGCCACGATGGTCGTCGCTGGCGGGCTGCTCGATCCGGAGTGGCGGGTAGAGATCGAAGCCGAGGCCATCCTGCCCGCAGAAATTGTTCGGCCGGCCCACTCCTCGGATCGGCTTTGGATGGTTGATCAGGTGCGTCGACGCTTTGACGCAGTGATGTTCTCTCGGCGCGGTCAGACCCATGACCCCGCTTCGCTGCCCGCGGTCATCGCCTGGCGGGGGGGCGCGCGGGTCGGGATGCTCGCATGGCGACTGCATGGGGAGGACGCTGCAGAGATCCTGTTGATGAGCTGTGATGCTCCGATGGTGGGAGAGGCGATGATCCAGGACGTCGAGCGGCGTCTGCGGGCGCTGGGATGTCGGACCTGCCTGAGCGTCATCACCAACGATGAGTTGGACGCCCTTCACCAATTTCAACGCCGTGGGTTTCAGCTCACCGAGCTGCGGACGAACGCTCACCCTGGCGGACAGCTGGGGTTGAACGGGTTGATGGTCCGAGATGAGGTGTGCCTGTCCAAGGCCCTGTGAGCCCGGTTTATCGTGACAGGGTGGCGTCGGGGGTGACTGGTGCAGGTCGGTCGTGTTAGCGGGGCGGGTATGCATATGAAGACCTTCCTTCTGATGGCCCTGCTCGCAGGATGTGATGAACAGCCCGAGACGGAGCCGGCGGACGACGCCGCGGCGAACGCCACGAACGCCAGCGAAGCGCCTCCGCCGTCCGTTATCGACGCGCCCTCGGACGTCGCCGCGCCGCCGGCCGATGCCAGGAAGACCGACTCCGGGTTGGCCTATAAGGTCGTCAAGCCTGGAAATGGCGGCGATCATCCGTCGCCACGGTCGAAGGTTGAGGTCCACTACACCGGCTGGACCACCGACGGCAAGATGTTCGACAGCTCTGTCACCCGTGGTCAGACGGCGTCCTTCGGGCTCAACCAGGTTATCGCCGGCTGGACCGAGGGGCTCCAGCTGATGACCCGCGGTGAGAAGACCCTCTTCTGGATCCCCGAAGAGCTCGCGTACAAAGGCCGACCCGGAAAGCCTGCTGGGATGCTGGTCTTTGAGGTCGAGCTGATCGACTTTGAGAACCCCCCTGAGCCACCGCCTGCTCCCGATGACGTGGCCGGCCCGCCTGCAGACGCCCAGAAGACGTCGACCGGGCTCGCCTATGCGGTCCTCAGCGAAGGGGAAGGGACGGAAAACCCAATTTCCCGCTCGACGGTTGAGGTCCACTACACCGGCTGGACCACCGACGGCAAGATGTTCGACAGCTCCATCAGCCGCGGGAAGACCGCGAAGTTCCCCCTCGACCGCGTCATCGCTGGCTGGACTGAGGGGCTGCAGTTGATGAACACCGGCGATAAGTACCGGTTCTGGATCCCCGAAGAGCTCGCCTATAAGGGCGCTCGGGGCAAGCCGGCCGGTATGCTCGTCTTCGACGTCGAGCTGATCTCGTTCAAGACCCCGCCGCCGCCGCCGCCGGTCCCTGATGACGTCGCCGCGCCGCCGGCCGACGCCAAGAAGACCGACTCCGGGTTGGCCTACCGGATCCTCCAGAAGGGGGAGGGGACCGAGCATCCCGCTGAGACCAGCCGGGTGAAGGTCCACTACACCGGCTGGACCACCGATGGGGAGATGTTCGACAGCTCTGTCGTCCGAGACCGTCCGTCGTCCTTCGGCCTCAATCGGGTCATCGCTGGCTGGACGGAGGGGGTGCAGCTGATGAGCCCCGGCGACACGTTCCGGTTCTGGATCCCCGAAGAGCTCGCTTATAAGGGGATGCCTGGCAAGCCCCCGGGGATGCTCGTCTTCGACGTCGAGCTGCTTGAGATCAGCAAGTAAGGGCCCAGCTCGCGGATGGCGCGCTTTATCACCAAAGAAGGCTACGAAGCCATTCGAGCCGAGATCGACTTCCTGTGGAAGACCGAGCGTCCTCGGGTCGTCGCAGAGGTGTCCTCTGCCGCTGACCTCGGCGACCGGTCTGAGAACGCCGCCTACATCTATGGCAAGAAGCGGATGCGCGAGATCGACAGTCGGCTCCGCTATCTGCGCCGTAAGATTGAAGCGGTCACGGTCGTCGACCTCGCCACACAGCCTCAGTTCTCGACCATCAAGTTCGGCGCCATCGTTGAGGTGCTCGACGATGATGAAGAGACCCGGGTGTTTCGGCTGGTCGACAAGGAAGAGAGCGAGCCGAAGCGGGGGCGGATCTCGGTGCAGTCACCGATCGGCCGGGCGCTCCTCGGGCGTGAGGTCGGCGACTACGTGACCGTGCGTCTGCCAAAGGGGACGGCGGGGCTGGAGATCGTCTCGATCCGATATGGGGCGGGCGATCCGTAAAATCGCAGCGCTCGCCACGGTTATGGCGGGGTTTGCGAAGAATTATCCTGATGGCCGGGCCCAGATGTGCTAAGGCCGCATTCTTGCCTCTCACTGGAGCCGCCCTCCATGTCCGCCGCTGCGTATTTTGATGTCGACGGTACGCTGGTCTCCTCCAACCTGATCCAGCCCACCATCCATTACCTCCTCAATCAGGGCACCCCGGTCCTCAGCCTCCAGCGGATCGGGCGGGCCCTGCTCGATGCGCCCCGGATGGCCTTCGCGGAGACCCGCGATCGGCGCCTGTTTAATGAGGTGCTGTTCTCCCACTACCGGGGCATCAGCCGGGATCGGATGCGGGTGCTGAGCGAAGAGGTGTTCGAAGACATCGTCAAGCCGCGTCTGTTCCCCGGCGCCCCTGACCTCATCCGGCAGTGCAAGGCCGCCGGCCTTCGGGTGGTCCTCATCACCGGCTCCCTCGCCGGTTCGACCCAGCTGTTGGCCGCTCACCTCGACGCAGATGCGGTGATCTCCAACCGCCTGGAGATGAAAGACGACGTGGCCACCGGCAAGCTGCTTCAGCCCGTCGTCGCCGGCCCCGAGAAGGCCAACCTCATGGTCGCAGACGCCAAGGCCCATGGCCACGACCTCCAGAAGTGTCAGGCCTACTCCGACTCGTTTTCTGACGTGCCGATGCTCTCTGTCGTCGGCCACGCCTTCTGTATCAACCCCGATCGCAAGCTGCGGCGGCTGGCACAGGCGTATCGATGGCCCATCATCGATATC
>JBCBLB010000178.1:0-14960 GCA_038520555.1 Myxococcota bacterium
CTGCTCGCCGGCTATGGGCTCAGCCAGGTCTACGCCTGTCTGATCGAGCCGTTGGTGATGGTCAGCCTGGATCGGACCCGACCGTTCGCGCTGGGGCGCGCCCTGGACGTCGCGGACGTGCGGCTGCTGGGGGCGCAGGCGCATGCGCTGGGGTTCTCACCGCGGCGGCTGCCCGAGCGGGGGCTCGCCCGCTGGCTGTGATCAGCCGTACAGGCGCATCTCAAACGTCTGCAACGCGTCACACATCGACTCCAACAACTCCCGGGTCTCGTTGTTGGGCGCCCGTGGGCAACGCAGTTCGATGGCGAGCTGAAGGGCGCGGACGTCTGGCCGATACCGCTCACGACGCTTCATCAACCGGGAGGATGCGCCGAGGGCTGCGTAGTGGGCTTCAACTTCGCGGATGTATTGATCAACGCGGCGGAAGCGATCCGCATATGGGGTGTCTTTTGAGAGTCGGCGATAACGATAATAGGCGCTGCGAACCTGACGCCAGGCAGGAAGCCAGAGGCGTGCAGATCGACGGAACGCGCGGACATCGGGGGTCATCTGCGGGCGGTCTCCATCGCGCAAGGGGGGCACCTGTTTTTTATCGTGTCCTGTCAATTACAGTGCGCTGACATCCGGGATGACCGCCGGCGAACCCCGGTTCAACACGCCCGGTTGAGATCGGTTAGGTGTGGTTTTCTTCTGGGAGAACGTACAAATGCAGAAACGTCGGGTCTACATTCGAACCTTCGGCTGCCAGATGAATGCCTATGATACGGGTAAGATGAGGGCGCTGCTCGCCGCCGATGGCTACGATGCGTCGGAGGAGATGGAGCAGGCTGATCTCATCATCGTCAACACCTGCTCGATCCGCGAGAAGCCAGAGCATAAGCTTCATAGTTTCCTTGGTGAGGCGCGCCGGCTCAAGCGCGAATCCGATCGCCCCATCACCCTGGCCGTCGCCGGGTGTGTCGCCCAGCAAGAGGGGCAGAAGCTCCTCGACCGCTACCCCGACCTTGATCTCGTCCTCGGTCCTGACGCGGTGCCCAACATCCGGACCCTCGTCGACGCGGCCCATGGGCGCAAGCAGGTCCTCGACACCGACTTCCTCACCGAAGCCGACTATGTCTTCGCCAGCGAGCTTGACCCCGAAGCCAGCGGCAGCGTGGGCGCCTTCGTGACCATCCAGAAGGGCTGCGACAACAAGTGCACCTTCTGTATCGTCCCCAGCACCCGGGGCGCCGAGGTCTCGCGGCCTTCTGCCCAGATCATCGATGAGGTCCGGCGGCTGGTCGATGAAGGGGTTTGCGAGATCACCCTCATCGGACAGAACGTCAACAGCTACGGCCTCAAGGTGCCCGGCGAGAAGACCTTCGCCCAGCTGCTGTATGCCGTCGCGGATGTGCCTGGCGTCGAGCGGATCCGCTATACCACCAGCCACCCCCGCGACATGGGCCCCGACGTCATCCAGGCCTACCGGGATCTGCCGCAGCTGACCAGCCACCTGCACCTGCCCGTCCAGTCGGGCTCCGACCGGGTGCTCCGCCGGATGAAGCGGTTCTACACCCGCGCCCGGTACCTCGATGTGGTCGACCAGCTCCGCGACGCCCGCCCCGGCATCGTCCTCAGCACCGACTTCATCGTGGGCTTCCCCGGGGAGAGCGACGAAGATTTTGAGCAGACCATGAGCCTGCTCGACGCCGTCCGCTTCCACGCGTCCTACTCGTTCAAGTACTCGCAGCGGCCCGACACGCCGGCGCTCCGGCTGGTCGCCCGCGGTGATGAGGTCCCCCGTGACGTCGCCAGCGCCCGGCTGACCCGGCTCCAGGCCCGCCAGCGTGAGATCGCCCTCGCGGAACATCAGAAGCTTGAAGGCCGGACCTTTTCTGTCCTCGTGGAGGGGCCCTCCCGCCATGATGAGGGCGTCATCTGCGGTCGGACCGGCACCTTCAAGATGATCAACTTCCCCGGGGACATCGACATGGTGGGGCGGACCGTCCCCGTCACGGTCACCCGGGCCTTCACCAACTCGCTGCGCGGTGAGCTGGCCCCCGCCTGAGCCAAACCGGATACAGGGTCGGTCATGTCGAACCCCTACCGTGAGGCCCATCGGCGGATCCGCCAACGAAAGGGCGGGCAGTGGTCCGGGCTGCTGCCCATTGTGGCCGCCGCGCTGGCCACACCGCTCGCCCGGCCTGTGCTGCTCGGGTTTCTGGATGTTGGGGTGGTTGCTGCTGGGGTGGAAGCGGTCACCTTTCGCTTCGGCGCCTTGATCGCCGCGGCGATGGCCTTGCACACCTATACCGACCTCGTCCGGGGATCCGATCGGGCGGTCCTTGACCCGCATCCGGTCCAGCCGCGGGCGTTGCTGTCCGCCATCGCTGTCCGCACCGCCCGCGAGCGGGTGTATCTGCCGATCATGGCCGCGATCCTGCTGTCGCCCATCGCCTGGGAAGGCGGGGACGGGGTGGCGTGGGCCGGCGCATCGGCGCTGATGGTTGGGGCCTGGCTGTGTGCCCTCGGTGTGGGCTTCGCGACCCACCTCGGCAGCGTCTGGGCGGGGCTCAGCCCCCAGCTCGCCGGGGCGCTCGATGCCCTGCGTGGCAGCAACCCCCGGATGCAGGCTGCCCTGATCTATGCCCCGGGCTTCGCGCTCGCCGTCGTGCTCATCGCCGTCGGTTTCGCCGCCGCCGGGCTGTCCGGCGCCTTACAGGGGTGGGCCCCCGGGTGGGCGTTCCTCGCCCTGCCACCGGTCGTCGGTGTGCTGGGGTGGTTCGCCGCGTTGCCCCTCGCAGAGCAGTACTATGTTCGCGCCACTGCGCTGCTCAGCGAAGTCGACGCCCAGTGGGCCGGTGTGGAAGAGGCGGAAGAAGCCAGCAGCGTGTACCTGGACTGGCTGGCGCAGGATCGCCCGGAGATGCTCCGGGCCCTGCGGCAGGGCTGGCGCCGGCTGCGGATCTGGCCCACCGGCGCCTGGGTGGTCGGATGTATCAGCGTTATCGGCGGGTGGACCGAAGACCCCATCGCCCTGACCCAGGTGCTGACCGTCTCCGGCGGTGGGGTGCTGCTCATCTCCGGGATCTCCATCCGGATGGCGGAAGGGGATCCGGTCTGGCTCGACAACGCCCTCGGCGTGCCGAAGGGGAAGGTCGCCGCCGCCCGCGGCGCGGTCGCGCTGCTGTATGCGCAGGGGGCCGTGGTGCCCGCCGTCGCCGTCCTGGCGCTGAGGCATGGCTTCGCCGTCGCCGGGTGGGCGTTGATGATCACCGAAGGGCTCGCCCTCGGCGGCGCCGCCCTCGCCGCCGGCCTCGCCAGCCAGATGCGTGGACGCGGAGCATGGGTCTATGGGCCCACCGCGTTACTGCTCTGGGCAGCCATCGTGGGGAACGTATGAGTGACACCACCCCCCCCGCCATTGTCGTCGACGGCGTGGGCAAGTCCTTCGGCCGCGTCGACGCCGTCAAGTCGCTGAGCTTCACCGTTCAGCCCGGCGAGTTCATCGGCTTCGTCGGCCCCAACGGCGCCGGCAAGTCGACCACGATCAAGATGCTCACCGGTCAGCTGCTGCCCACCCGCGGCCGCATCCAGATCGGCGGCATCGATGTCACCGAAGATCCCAACGCCGCGCGCGCCCAGGTCGGCTATGTCCCCGAGTTCCCCCAGCTCTACGATTATCTCAACGCCCGCGAGATGATCGAGTTCGTCGCCCGGATCCGCGGCGGCGGGGACGTCGGGCGCGCCCTTGAGATCGCGGGTCTCGGCGATGACGCCGAGCGGCTGATTCAGGAATATTCCCAGGGAATGGGACGAAAGACCGCCCTGGCCTGTGCGATGGTCGCAGAGCCTCCGGTCCTCATCCTGGATGAGTCCCTCAACGGCCTGGATCCGCCATCGACCGCCCGGGTGCTTCGGGCGCTCAACGACGCGCGCGCCGAAGGCGCCGCGGTCCTGCTGTCGACCCACGTCCTCGACACCCTGGAGAAGGTCGCCACCCGCATCCTGATGGTCCGCGACGGAGAGCTGATCGCCGACGTTCCGGCCAGCCAGCTCGATGAGGTTCGCGGTCTGTTTGATTGATTCACCGCGTCGCGGCTGATTTATCTGGCCCCATTTTATCTGGCCCCATGTTTACGCGGCTTGAAGATACACCCGCGCAGCCTGCTCGATCCGGCGGGGCCGCCGGAGCTGCCAGCGGCGGTGGTCATCGACACTGGCGATGATCGTGGTGAAGCGCCACAACCGATCTTCGAAGACATACTCCAGCTGGACCATGACGCCCGGGGCGGGCGGGATGACGTCCTGGGCCAGAAACGGGAACCGGGCGTAATCGTCCGCCATGTCGAGTTGGCCGTTGACGTGAAGGGTGCCCGCGCGAAGAGTGACAGGGACGGCATCAAGGGCCGCAAAGCTCAAATGAGCGTCGATCTCGCTGGGGAACTTCAGGTGCATTGGGTTTCCGTAGGCCTCCGTGGTTTCAGAGGAAAGTACCGCCCCCTGAACGGACCTGTCACTGAAAACTGCAGGAGAAAATGCATGTCTCGCCAAAATAAAAATCACCCTTCAGGGTTGGTGACCTTCCAATAAGCCTTTGACACGTCAAGCCCTCATCACCCTGGCAGCGTTTTTGGGGTCACCGTTGCTATGTGAGCTGGATGAGGTCTGGCAGCAGCCGTCCCAGCTCGGTCTGTAGGCGCTGCGGATCGATGGGCTTGCCGATAAACCCCTGCATCCCCGCGGCCATACATCGTCTGCGATCCTCATCCAGCGCCGAAGCAGAGAGGGCAACGATCGGGGGCGGGTGGGGAATCTGGCTGCTGATCTGGCTGGCGGCCTGGAAGCCGTCCATCACTGGCATATAGCAGTCCATCAGGATCAGGTCATAGCGCTCGGTGCGGCTGCGCTCGACGGCCTGCGCGCCGTTGTCGACCATGTGGACTTCCAGGCCGAGCTTCTCCAGCGAGAATCGGGTGATCCGCTGGTTTATCTGGTTGTCTTCGGCGACCAGGATCCGACCGCCTCGGAAGGTCAGCGCAGACGAGGGGACGTCTGTGGGAGCGCTTGCGGGCGGGAGGGTCAGATGGAACCAGAACGTCGCGCCCTTTGTTGGGGTGCTCTCCACCTGAATCTCACCTCCCATCTGCTGAATCAGCGCCTGGCTGATGGTCAGCCCCAGCCCGGTGCCGCCATATCGGCGGGTCGTCGAGCTGTCGGCCTGGGTGAACGCCTGGAACAGCCGAGGGATCACAGCGGGGTCGATGCCGACGCCGCTATCTTGGACCGAGAACCGCAACCCCCCGTTCTCTGGCATCAGCTGTACCGTCACCTGTCCCTGTGGGGTGAACTTGATGGCGTTGCCGATCAGGTTGAGGAGCACCTGGCGGAGCCGCCCGGGGTCTCCATGCACCCATGGTGTGACCTGTGCGTCGATCTCATGGCGGAGGACCAGGCCCTTCTCTTCCGCCTGGCTTCGGAGGAGCGCCGCGGAGGTGCGGACCAGCTCGGCAGGAGAGAAGATCAGATCTTCCAGTTCAAGCTGCTGGGCGTGCAACTTGGAGAGGTCCAGGTTCTGGTTGACCAACCGCAGCAGGTGGTCGCTGGACTCAAGGATCAGGCGGTTATACTCCCGTTGCTGGCCGTTGAGTGCGGTGCTGGCGAGCATCCGCGACAGCCCCATGACCGCGTTGATCGGAGTGCGGATCTCATGGCTCATGTTGCCGATGAAGGCGTCGCGGACCTCCAGGGCGCGTCCGGTCTCGTCGAGGGCAGAGCCGATGGAGCGTTCATAGGCCCAGGTGAGGGCGAGGGTGCCCCAGAGGCTGAACAGCCGGAGGATCAGATAGTTCTCTGGAGAGCCGAGGCTGTGGTCCCAACCGGCGCTGCGGCTGTCGCTCCACAAGGCGAGGTAGATCCCATTGAGGAGCACAGTCCAGACGGCCGCGCCCCGTGGCCCGGTCATCAGCGACGCGAGGAGGATGACCAGGGGCATCCAGCCGAGGGTCACCGACACCAGCCCGCCCCGGTGCATCGACAGCAGCCAGATGACGCTGGTGATGAAGGCGATCATGACATGCGCCATCGCGATGAGCCGGTTGCTCTTGCGAGCGTAGGCAAACATCGTCGCGAAGATGAGCGCGGCCCCCACGGTGATCATGCCGAACCAGATCCCGCTCGCGAACAGGGCGTAGACGCTGATGGGCACGAGCGCAACCGCAGAGACACCGGTGAGCGCGCGGAACACCTGTTGACGATGTTGGGTACGTTGCACGAAACGTCTCCAAACCGCGTACGAGTGTTCATCGGTACAGAGTCGACGGTCCTTGACTGACTTCCCGTCTCAAACGGACAGTTTCTTCCTTGTTGCGCCGCTGCACCGCTTCGAAGATGAAACGACCTGCAGTGCTCGCTTCCCGATGAAGGCAGCCCTGATCCGATGGGCAGGAAGATCGGGGCAGACGGGTCAGATCGAACGCAGCACCGCACGCTGGCGAATGACCGTGTCCATATCCTCTGGGTAGAGGATATGGTGTTTCCGATCATCGTCGCGTGGGTGCGGGTATCGCGCAGTGTTGGGGAGTGGGTGTCAGATCTCCTTCAGGTGAGAAGAGCGAGAGGCTTCGGCTTCGACGCCTCGTCCGAGCGCAGCGGGAAACCTGTCGCTGGGCTCCGTCGCCGGCGAGCCGGGAACCGACGCTTCACGACCTCCTTCAGTGGTACGAGCGATCGCTGAGGAACGCAGTCGGGTGGGGCGTCGGGTGGTGACCGTCGAGGTCGATCTTCAGCTCAGGCGCATCCGACAGGCGCGCGGATTCGCCAATCGGCGGTGTCATCTCCGGGAGGTGGACATCCTGTGATGGGGTGACGGCGTCAGGCATGACATCGCGTATGAGCACTCAATAGCGGGTTCAACGTTCAATTTCTTCTTCACTGAGGCGCTGCACCGCGTCGAGGATGGCTCGCTTCAGGGCTCTTGTTCGTCGCGGAAGCCCTGGAACTGCAGTGGGTATCGTCCCGCGTGGGTGCTGGTTGATTTGGAACCATGTGACCTGCCCCCGCGAAGCGGCCTGTAGAAGTCGGAGACCGGGGACCGGGTCTTTGCTGTGGGTCTGGAGGCGGAGGTATCCACATCGCAGCGCCGGCAGGTGGTGGATCGCCTCACGGGGCTGCCAGTAGTGGTTGTCATCGAGCGGGTGGTCGGCGTCGATCAGAGGAATTCGATCGGCGACGCCGTCGATGTCGATGAGCCACTGTGGGGAGGGGGAGGGGAGGTCGGCCAGGGCGCCGGTGGCCATGGCCAGCCCCTCGCCGATGGTGATGATTCCCAGTCGCTTCGCGTCGACATCGTCACGGGCGGCCAGATAGCGAAGGGCGACCCGGACGTTGTCCTGCTGCTCTGGCCCGCTGCGATCGTCCGGGCCCCAGCTCTGGCCCCGCCCGGCTGGCGAGAAGGTCATCACCCGGCAGCCCAGGGCGATGAGGTCGGGTGGGGAGATCGGGAGCGGCCGTGTCACATCGGGGCAGAGCAGGATCGTGGGGAGGATCTGGCGGTGGGTGCCCTCGGCGCTGTGCAACGCCGCGACGATTCGATAGCCCGCGGTTGAGCGGAGCTGCAGCGGGCGGTCCCGGACGCGAAGCGGCCGGAGGCGGCGGAGCAGCCCACGAAGTCGAGACACACGGTCCTCCTAGCGACAAGAATCGACGGTCAGGATATCTCCTGGCGTATGGCAGACAAGTCGCGCCCGAAATCCGACGACCCCCTCGACGAAGATCTGGAGCTGCTCAAGCAAGATGATCTCGATGAGGCCGATGCGTCAAAGGAAGAACCACCACCGTCTGAGATCGAGCCGATGCCCATCGTCAACGACCCGTTACGCGATGACCTGCCCGATGAAGTGGAGCCAGCCCCCTCTGTGTTGGACACGGATCGATCGCTGCTCAGCGACGAGGACAGCGTCGCGTCGCTCGATGCCATCGATGAGGTGGAGCCTCCCGGCGATGATCTGTCCTGGGCCGAAGACGAGGAAGCGGAGCCGCTCAGTGAGGCGTCTCTCCCCGATGAGACGCCCACCACGCCCTCCCAGGACTGGATCGATGAGGTTGAGCCGGACGGTGGGATCTCAGAGGCAGAGTGGGCGGGCCTCGAAGATGAGCGCCTCCTGATCGTTGGTTTTGAAGAGCGGATCGACCTGCCTGCGCTGGGCCTGCAGCAGATTGTCGCCCAGCTGTCGACCGCGCAACAGACGAGCACGTTGCAGATGCCGCGCTCCGAGATGTTCCGCTCCGAGATGTTCCGCGAAGGGGCGGTGCCAACGGAGGTCCGGCTTGGCGGGTTGATCTGGACCGTATCGATTGTGGTGGCGTTCGGTGATGGTCCGGCGTCGGTGATCCTGGGGCGGGATGCGCTCGCGGGGCGTGTGGTCGTTGATCCGGGGAAGCGGTTGGTGCTGGGCAACACGAATCATCGGGATAACGGCCCAACATCCCATGGCTGAACAACAACAAGCGGAATTGCAGAGAGGCAACCCCGTCTGGCGAATGTTCCGGGTGTACGCATGGCGGCACCGGTACAGTTTTCTCGCCGGGACGGTGTTCCTTGCCCTGACCAACTACCTGACCGTGACCATCCCCGCCGAGATCGGGGGGGCCATCGACGCCCTCGGTTCTGGCGATGAGGTCGCGCGGCGCGCCCTGATGGTCGCCTTGATGGGTGCTGCGGTGATCATCGTGCGCACCCTGTCGCGCGTGTTGTTCTTCAACCCGGGTCGGGACATGGAGTATGAGCTTCGCGGCGACCTGTTCGCTCGTCTGCTCGCCCACCAGCCCTCTTTCTACGCCACCCGGCGGACCGGGGACATCGTCAGCCGCGCGTCCAACGACATCTCCTGGACCCGCTCGCTGGTCGGCTTCGGCACGCTCCAGGCCGCGAACTTTTTGCTCGCGGTCCCGCTGACGCTGTGGAAGATGCTGGAGATCTCCGCCGTCCTCACCCTCGCCGCCCTCGCCCCCATCCTCGTCGGCGTCGTGGTCGTACAGTTCACCATTCGCGGCTTTTTTCCGCTGATGAAGCGGAACCAGGAAGAGCTCGGCGACATCTCCAACCACATCATGGAAAGCTTCCAGGGCATCGCCACCATCCAGGGGTTTGTGGCCGAAGCGGCCTTCCAGGATCGGTTCAACGTCAAGAACGACCGATGGTTCGGCACCGCGATGCGCCTCGCGCTGATGCGGACCCTCGCCTTCCCGCTGCTCATGTTCGCCGGTGGGGTGTCGATCTTCCTCATCCTGTATATCGGTGGCCCCATGGCCCTCGAAGGCGCCCTGACGGTCGGGCAGCTGGTCGCCTTCACCACCCTGCTCACCGCGCTGCTCCCACAGTTCCGCTCGATGGGCTTCCTGTTCTCGGTCTTCCAACGGGGACGCGCTGCTCTGGAGCGGATCTTCGAGCTGATCGATGCCCCCATCGATCGACCCGAAGGCGACGCCCCCACCGCCCAGGCGGTGGGGCACGGTCCGGCGCTGTCGGTGCAGAACCTCTCGTTCGCCTATCCGGACGCCCCCGACGAAGATGCGCTCCATGACATCTCCTTCGAGGTGCCCGCGGGGGGAACGATCGGGGTCTTCGGCCGCACCGGCTCGGGGAAGTCGACGATGCTCCGGCTGCTGTCTCGGCTGTACAACCCGCCTGAAGGCACCATCTTCGTCGATGGCGTCGACATCCGGGATCTGGATCTGGACACCTGGCGGAAGCGGATGGCCGCGGTGCCACAGCGACCGTTCTTGTTCTCCGATTCGATCGCCTCCAACATCAGCCTCTCCAATGCGCCGGACATGGCGCGGGTGCGCGACGCCGCATCGCTGGCGTCGCTCGACCAGGACCTCGACGCGTTCCCCGATGGGCTGGAGACGATGGTCGGTCAGCGGGGGATCATGCTCTCCGGTGGGCAGCGGCAGCGCGTCGCCCTCGCCCGTGGGCTGTTCCGCAACGCGGATCTGATCCTGCTCGACGACGTGCTCAGCGCCGTCGACCATGACAACGAAGCCCGGCTGGTGGCCACCCTCGCCGGCCTGTCCGGGGACGGTCCGCAGCCGACCACCTTCATCGTCTCCAACCGGATCTCGGCCTTCCGATACGCGACCATGATCCTCGTGTTCGAAGATGGGGCCCTCACCGCCCGGGGCGACCATGAGACCCTCTCCCAGATGCCCGGGGTGTACCGGGACTCCTGGCTGGTGCAGCGCGAAGAGCAGGACGAAGAGCGCTCGCCAGAGGTGGTCGCATGAGCCAGACCCAGAGTGACAGCGCGCAACCCTCGGTGGGTCTCAGCGATCTGCGCCTTCTGGTTCGGCTGTGGCCCCACGCCCGCCCCGACGCCTGGGCCTTCGGGATCGCGGTCCTGGTGACCCCCCTCGTCGCCGCCACCAATCTGGTCCAGCCGCTGCTGTTCAAGCAGGCCATCGACGAACACATCGTCCCGAAGACGATGGACGGTCTCGATGGGGTCGCGTTGATGTATCTGGGCGCCCTCATCGCCGCCTACATCCTTCAAGCGACCTACACCCTGGCGTTGGCCTGGGGGGGGACCCGGACCCTGGTGCGGTTGCGGGCGTTTTTGTATGAGTACCTGCTCGCCCGGCCCCAGTCGTTCTTCGATCGGCGGCCCGCGGGCATGCTGCTCACCCGGCTGACCAACGACATCGACTCTCTCGGCGAAGCCCTCACCGCCGGGTCGGTCACCATCATCCTCGACCTGCTGACCATCATCAGCGTCGTTGTCATGATGTTCGTGCTCAACGCCGAGCTGACCGTGGTTCTGCTGCTGCTTTCGCCGCTGCTGTTCCTCGCCCTGGAGCTGCTCCGCCGGCAGATGCGGGTCCTGTTTCTGGAGATTCGCACGGCCATCTCCGCGGTGAACGCATACCTGGCTGAGCGGATCGACGGCGTCGAGATCGTTCAGCTCTACGCCGACGAAGAACGCACCAACAAGAACTTCGACGTCCTCAACCGCCGTTTCCGCGACGCCACCACGACCTCGAACGTCTATGACGCCTTCATGTACGCCATGGTCGACGGCGTCGCCAGCATCTTCATCGCGGTGATGCTCTGGTACGGGTCGGGCGCGCTCACCGGGATGGGGATCCCGGTCACTGCTGGAGAAGCGGTGAGCGCCGGTCTGCTGATGGCGTTCATCGACTACCTCAACCGGCTGTTCACCCCGATCCGCGAGCTGTCTGGCAAGATCGCCGTGATCCAGCGCGCCATCGCGGCGCTGAGCAAGATCTTCAGCCTCCTCGAGGACGACGAGCGGGACATCGACGGCGCGGCGGCGGTCCCTGAGCTTCGCGGCCACCTCCAGATCCAGGGCCTGAAGTTCCGCTACCGGGATGATGCCCCATATGTGCTCAACGGCATGGACCTGGAGGTCAAGCCCGGTGAGGTCGTCGCCGTGGTGGGCTCATCGGGTAGCGGAAAGACGACGTTGACCCGTCTGTTGGACAAATCGTACGCCGGCTATGAGGGCAGCATCACCGTCGATGGGCTGGAGCTGTCGGCGCTGTCCCCCGCGGCCCTCCGCCAGCAGATCGCCGCGGTGCGACAGGACATCCAGGTGTTCTCCGACACCCTGACGTTCAACGTCGACCTGGACAATGCGGCGATCTCGGCCGAGCGCCGTGAAGAGGCCGCCGCCCTGGTCCACGCCAATCGGTTCGTCGCGCGTTTGGGGTGGGATCATGTCTTGCGCGAGCGGGGCGCCGACCTGAGCGTGGGAGAGGGCCAGCTGCTCACCTTCGCCCGGGCGATGGCCCACGAGCCGGCGCTGGTCATCCTCGACGAAGCCACCGCGTCGGTCGACTCGTTGACCGAGGCGCTGATTCAGGACGCCATCGCCCGGATTTTGGAGCGGAAGACGGTCATCGTCATCGCCCATCGGCTGTCCACCATCCAAAACGCCGATCGGATCGCGGTCATGGAGAAGGGCATCGTCGTCGAGCAGGGCTCCCATGCAGAGCTGATGGCCCTGGGCGGTCGGTATGCCCACCTCGTCGAGTCCGGCAGAGCGGTCGTCGGCGTCGAAGCGTCCCCCTCCATCGCCTGACCCCCATCCGCGAGCGCCCGCCTGGGCGGCTCATGGGGCGCACAGGAGCTGATTGAGCTTCTCCGGGAGGAGCGGCTTGGTGAGGTAATCATCCATCCCTGCGCGAAGCGCGCGCTCTTTGTCGCCGCCCAGGGCGTTGGCGGACAGGCCGATGATCCGGATCAGGTTGAACGGCGCCTCCAGGGCGCGGATCTGGGCGGTCGCCTGGTAGCCGTCGATCTCCGGCATCATACAGTCCATCAGGACGACGTCCCAGTCGCCGGTTTGGACGGCTGTGAGCGCAGAGGGACCGTCTGGCGCCTCGCCGACGGTGTGGCCCATCTTCTCCAGCAGCTTCCGCCCGACCATCCGGTTGACCGGGTGGTCGTCGACCAACAGGATCCGCCTCGGCGTGCTGCTTGCGCAGTCTGCCGGGGGCGCAGGGAGGGCGGCCGCCAACAGGGGAAGATCCACGGTGAACGTGGATCCGACCCCGGGAGTCGACGCGACGGAGACGGTGCCGCCCATGGCTTCGGTGAGCTGCCGGACGATGCTCAGTCCCAACCCGGTCCCGCCAAACCGCCGCGTGGTCGAGGCTTCGGCCTGGGTGAACGGCTCGAACAGTCGGTCCTTCGCCGCGTCTGGGATGCCGATCCCGGTGTCCGAGACCACGATCCGCCACCGGTCATGGTGGGCTTCCAGTCGAAGCATGACCTGACCCGACGCGGTGAATTTCACCGCGTTGCTCAGCAGGTTGAGGATGATCTGGTTCAGCCGCGTTGGATCTCCCAGCAGCGCAGGTGGAAGAGCTGGATCGACCAAGATCTTCAGCGAAAGCCCCTTCTCGGTGGCGCGCAGGTGCAGCGCATCACGCAGCGCGCGGGCCATCTTCTGCGGTTGTATCGGCAGGGCCTCCAGCTCCAGCCTCCCATTCTCCAGCTTCGCGTGGTCGAGGATGTCGTTGAGGAGCTGCTGGAGCAGCTCCGCGCTCGAAGAGATGATCGTCAGCAGCTTGCGCTGCTCGGGCGACAGGGCGGTGTCGGAGATCAGCCGGCTCGCGCCCACCACACCGTTGATGGGCGTGCGGATCTCATGGCTCATCGTCGCCAGGAAGTGGCTTTTTTCCAAGGCTTCACGCTTCAGCTGTGTCAGCGCTTCTCGCTGCTGACGCAACATCCCGACCGTCGCCATGCTCAGCAGTCCCAACAACAGACCGAGATCCAGCCCCCGATCCAGGGCGTTCTTCGGCGCCGCCAGCAGCTCTGGATCGGGCGTGATCAGGATGGCCTCTGCGACATAGGTGGCGACGGCGATGATCGCCCAGATCATCGATGCGCGTGTGCCGAGTAGAAGGCCTGCCAGCACCGGCAACACCAGCAGATACAGGCAGGCGTTGCCCTGGATGCCGATGCCGCTGACCACGACGAGCGTGGTCACGCCCCACAGGATGAACAGCGCGCTGTGACTGGCGAACCGAAAGCGACCGCGCCATGCCATCCAATACAGGCATGGAATGCTCAACACGCCCAACATCTCAATGACGACGAACACCCAACGTCTATGGTGGATGTCGTTTGCGAGCACGAGCAGCCCCATGACCGCCAACAACAACAGGATCGTGTTCAGAGAACGCTGCTGAAGGCGTTGGATCTCTGCGCTCGCGATGGTCGTTGAATCCTGATCGGTGCTCATCGAGGACATACAAAGCTTATCGGACACCCAATCGTCAGAGGAAAGCCTCAGGCGGCCTCTTCGTTGAGCCCCAGCATTTCGAGGCTCTGCTCCCACAGCTGCCGTGCGGCGTCGGCGTCCCGGGCGACGGCGGTCGGCGTCGCGGGCTTGTTGTCGACGAAGTATCCGCCGTTGTCTCGCTGGACGCCGTCGGTGGTGGCGACGTAGAGGGGGGTCTCAGCGCCTTTCGTCGGGTTGCGGGCGAAGATGGGGGTGATGAGGCGGACCAGCCAGCTCAGCGGTCCGGTGATGTCGCCGTCGCGGCCGAAGCGGGTGTTGACGAAGCCGGGGTGGACGGCGTAGGCGGTGATGGGGGTGTCGCGAAAGCGGCGGGCCAGCTCGGTGGTGAAGTAGATGTTGGCCAGCTTGCTGTCGGCATAGGCGCCCAGGGTCGAGTAGCTCCGGCGGGTGCGGTTGAGATCGCTGAAGTCGAGGCCGCTCGTCGAGCGGTGCGCGTCGCTGGAGAGATTGATGATCCGGGCGTCGTCGCTCTTCTTGAGCCGCTCGATGAGCAGGTGCGTGAACAGGAAGTGGCCGAGGTGGTTGACCCCGAAGGTCATCTCAAAGCCTTCCCGGGTCTCCCGGCGCTCATCGAGGACCAGCCCGGCGTTGTTGATGAGCACATCGACTCGGTCGCACTTCCCGTTCACATCCAGCGCGGCGGCGCGGACGCTGTCGAGCGAGGCGAGGTCGAGGATGATCAGGTCGAGGTTATCGTTGCCAGTGGCCTTCCGAATCTCATCGAGGGCGGCCTGTCCGCGCGCCTGGTTTCGGGAGGTGAGGAGGATGGTGGCGCCCTGCTGTGCGAGGCCCCGAGCCGTCTCCAGCCCAATGCCCGCGTTGGCTCCAGTGATCAGACAGATCCGATCCTTCATGTGCATCTCTTCCCCTCCGTCTTCTGTTCGGCTCACCGGACAACTTAGCCGCAGATGCCCGGGAGGCCAGGGTGCCCCTGTGTTCATCGTCGGTGACAGGCTGGTCTCAGCAGCAGCGACTCGGGTCACGGTGGGCTATGCTGAACATCAAAGATGGAGGCGAAGATGCGTTTTCAATGGATCCCGCTCAGCATACTCATCGGATGTGGTGTATTTGAGGAACCCGATGACGCTTACGGTCCCGTCGTCGATGATGAATCGGACACCGACACCGACACCGACACCGACACCGACA
>JBCBLB010000636.1:0-5607 GCA_038520555.1 Myxococcota bacterium
CGCGGGTGTCGAGACATGGACCTCCGACCCCTCGCCCATATTGAAGGATTGCGCGTCGATCAGGGGCGCAGTTAATTGTGTACCCGAACAAAGATCTTTGTTCGGGTTCCGAATAATATCGTCTCATCAGACCCACACCGAGCGGTGTATGGCGTCTTAAAATGCAGGACCCCCGCCCGGATCGGTTGAGCCCGGGCGGGGGTGCGGTGCAGCGGGGGGCGTCAGAGCGCGGTGACGGAGAACACGGCGAGGGTGCCAGAGACTTCGTTGCTGACCAGGAGCAGCGCCTCGCCGGAGGGGCTGTCGTCGGCGGGGATGAACTTGATGTCTTCGGGCCCGAGGTCGCCGACGACCTCGACATCATCTTCCGCGTCGACGGAGAAGTCGCGGGGGTTGATGTACTGGACGAAGTTGGCGGACTGGGGGTTGCTGACGTTGTAGACCATCACCCCGCCGACCCGCTCCAGGCCGATGAAGGCGAAGGTGTTGCCCTCGAACTCGGCGATCTCGACCGCCTCCGGCTCCGGGCCCTTGTCGTCGGAGCGGTCGTCGCCGTCGTTGTCGTCGTTGCTGGCGTTGAAGCTGTCGCCCAGCTGGTTGGCGGTGATGACCTCGAAGTCGTTGCCGCTGTCGAAGACGGGCCGAAGGGTCGCGACGTCCCAGATGGTGAAGGACCGGGCGCCGTAGCTGTACAGGTTTTCATACTCGCAGTCCGCGCCAGGCTGGCCGGTGGTGGCGAGGGTGGGGCAGTCGCCGCTCACGCCCAGGTCGGTCATGACCTTCAGCCGGCCCAGCTTCTCGTCCTCTTCAAAGTCCTCGGGGAGCTTCGCCAGCAGATCGTCGCTGAAGGTCGCGCCGCTGTCGGTGATGTCCTTGATGCGGATCTCGTCGAGGTAGTGGAAGCAGTCGCCGTCGTCGAAGTCGAAGCCGCCGGCGGCGGTGCAGGCGGCCTCATCGTCCTCTTCGGTCAGGTACTCGCGGCCGTCGCCCTCGTTGGCGGTGACCAGGTACAGGGCACCGTTGACTTCGTAGGCGTCGATCGCGTCGGGCATGTAGGTGCCGAACACGTTCCAGCTCTGGATGTTGACGCCGCCGTCGCGGTTGCTGGCGTCGATCTCGTTGCCGGGGATGCCGTAGTTTTTGAAGCCGATGCCGTTGACCGACAGGACCTCTGCAGTGGCGATGTCGATGACCGCGACCGCGTTGTTCTCCTGGCAGGCAGCGAAGGCCAGCGTGGAGTCAGGCGAGAACGCGATGTACTCAGGCTCCAGGTCTGCGGCGACCGAGGCGGCCTTGGCGGCGATGCGGACCGGGCCGTTGAGGTCCTTGGTGCCGCCATCGTTGAAGGCGGTGAAGCTGGCGGTGGAGGCGGTCAGGCCGGTGAAGCCGCCAGAGACGTCGATGACGCTGATGCTGCCCTCCGGGTCGACGCTGTAGTCGCCGTTCGGCTCGCCTTCGTTGGCGTTGAGGACATAGTTCCCGTCGGGCGTGAAGCCGACCATGTCGGGCAGGGCGCCGACCTCAACCGCCGAGATGAAGGTCCCGTTCGTCTCGTAGAAGGCGATGTAGCCGTTGTCCTGGGTGGTGTCCGCGGCGATCGCGACCGCCATGTTGGTGCCGAAGACCGCCACGCTGTTGACGGCGTCCATGTCGACGCCAGAGACCGCCCCCTCCACATCCGACGCCACGTCGATGGAGCCGGTGATGGTCGGCGTCGCAGGCGTGCTCAGATCGACGATGTCGATGGCGCCGCTGCTGGCGTTGACCACGAAGGCGCTCGTCGTGGTGGGGTCGTATGCCACGATCTCGGCCGCGGACTCGTCGAAGTTGGCAGAGAGCGCCGGGGTGCGGCCCAGCAGCGTCAGCGAGATGGCCGCGTTGGCGTCCTGACCGTCTTCACCGTCCTCACCGTCGTCGCCGTCGGTGCCCGGGGAGCCGTTGTCGCCGTCGGTGCCGTCGGTGCCGTCGGTGCCGTTGTCGCCGTCTGCGCCGGGTGCGCCGTCCGCACCATCTTCGCCATCGACGCCGCATGCGGCCAGGCTGAGAGAGAGAGTGATCATGCCGAGAACGGCAAGCAAGCTGCTGCGAGTCATGGTGGTTCCTTTCTATGGGAGGATTCTGGGATAACGCTCCCTACAATCGGTGTGTGAAGACATGATGTCGAGGACGTGAAGCGAATGTGACCCCCCTCGAACATCAGGGGCAGATCTGGGGCAGAGCGCCGGGAAACCGGTTGATTTCCATCCCGGCCGCTCAGGCCAGCGGATCACAGCGTCGCATCCCCTGCGCACCGGGATCAAATCCGCGCGGAAAGGTGGTGATGGCGCCTTCCGCCGTCAGGGCCGTGACCGTATAGCGGGCGCCGCTGAGGTCGGCGCCATCAAACACCGCATCCTTCAGGTTGGCGCCGCTGAAGTCTGCCCCCTTGAGGTTTGCACCGGCAAAGTTCGCATACGAACAGTTGGCACCACAGAGGAGGGCGTTCTCCATCTGGGCGCCGGTCAGGTCCGCTCCCACCAGCCGAGCCTGTCCCAGATCTGCTGCCGTCAGCGTTGCCCGGGACAAGGAGGCGCCGGTGAGGTCGCTCCCCCGAAGGCTGGCGTGGGCGAGGTTGGCCTCCGTGAGGGCGGCCCCGTTCAGCAGGGCGCCGTCCAGGTCTTCCATATAAAAGTCTGATCCCACCAGATCAGACATCGGCGCCAGCGGTCGGACGCCCTCGGGCACAAACCCGGCGGGCCATCGGGTCGTCTCATCGCAGATCGCATCCAGCAGGCGGGTTCGATCCAGGTTCGCCCCGGTAAAGTTCACCCCCCGAAGGTTGGCGCCGACCAGGTTGATGCCCGACAGGTCGACATCGGAGAGGTCGGCGCCCAAAAAGACACACACCGCGTTGTCCGGAGGCAACACACCGAATTCGACGTTTGTGTCCGGCCACACGGTGTCCGGGCTGTAGGCGGTGCGGTCGAAGTCCGTCTCTTCATGGCGCACCGCCCCCAGGTCGGCATCGATCAGGTTTGCATATCGAAACGATGCAGACGTCACGTTGGCAGAGCCGAAGCGAACCCGGCTCAGGCTGGCTCCCGTGAAATCGGCGGCCACGAGATTGGCTTTTCGAAGGTCTGCGCCTCGCAGGTCCACCCCCTGAAAGTCGGCGCGTTCCAGGATCCGGGCCTGGAGGTTCGCCTGTGGGCCGATCCGCAGCGCGTTCTGTGGAGGGGCATCACCCGGCCACCGGGTCGCATCGTCGTACCAGACGGATCGGATCGTGGCCTGCGACAGGTTGACCCCCTGAAGGGTGGCCTGAATCAGGTTGACGTCGATGAGCCAGGCATCGTTGAGGTTGGCGTTGCGGAGGTCGCTGCCCCGGAGGTTGACCGTCATCAGCCGGGCCTGCTGGAGGTTGGCCTCTTCCAGGTTGGCCTCCGACAGGTCCGCATGCTTCAGGTTCGCCTTCTCCAGATTGACCCGGCGAAGGTTGGCCTTCGCAAGTCGGGTATGGTGCAGATCGGCTCCCTGAAGCCGGGCCGAGCGCAGGTCGGCGCCGGTAAAGTCGGCCCAACCCAGATCAGAGGACCGCAGGTTCGCCGAATACAGACGCGCCTTGCCGGCGTTCGCCTTCTTGAGGATCGCCCCGGACAGGTTCACCTTCTGGAGATCGGTCTCGGTGAGGTCGGCGCCGCTCAGGTTGACCGACTTCATCGACGCGCTCTGCAGGCTGTGCCCGGCGAGGTTGAGCAGCCGAAGGTCGGCACGGTCGAGCACCAGCAAACGCGCGCGGTGCTCACTCAACGCCCGGGCTTCCCGGATCCGGCCGCCCTTCACCAACGCGATCGTCTCCTCGCGGAAGGCGTCGTCGAAGGGGAGGGCCCCCTCCCCAGAGAACAGCTGAATGTTCTCTTCGATCACGTCGCCGTTGGGCTGCAGCAGGATGAGCGCCGCGGACTTCTGCCGGGCGGCCTGCATCCGCTGCGCCAGCTTCTCATCAGAGGAGAGCAGATCGATGGTGCGAATCTGCTGGCGCGGCAGCGCCGTGAGCAGAACATTGGCGTCCTCGATGATGTCGTCGTCCCGATCGAATTCCCAGAGGCGGGAGCGGATCTCGAACGCGCCCGTGCACGGTCGGTGCCCCATCCCCTGGGTGACCCGCAGTCGGATGGGGATCTCCAGGTCTGCCGCCAGAAGGTGTGCGGTGCTGTCCGCGCTGGAGCTGGCGCTGTGAACAAAGATCGCCGGAGACAGACGCAACAACGTCTCAACCAGGGTCTCTCGCTGCGCGTTCGTCAGGTCATTCGAGGTCCCAAAGAAGCCCACGATCATCTTCGCATCCGCGTCCTCAGTCTCCTCCACAACCTATCCATCATCGGTGGGGTGAACGAATGGAACCTCCCGTGTCCCCATGGTGTGGTCTTGTGACGAGTACAGAGTAGAAGACGACTGCAAAACGCCGAGGACTGTCATGAATGAAATCGAAAAACCCTACAAGTCCATGTCCAGGATCGCTTTTCAGATGGAGGGCTGTCACCACCATTGGAAAAATGTCGTATATGTGGCAATTCCCGGTTTATTATATAAGATCGGGAGAAGGTCTGGATAGCGAGGTGTAACAGAAGATTCGCCATCACTGAACTACCCTGTCTGCGATGTGTTCAACCGAACCCGACTCTCTCCATTGAAGGAGCACGCAAAATGCGTCTGGTAACATCGTTGGTCTTACTGAGTGCGCTCTGCGGATGTGATGGAACTTCTGAGGATGACGTCACCGTGGGTGCTGATGAAGAATCCAACAGCTCGGATTCCGCGACCACAGATACAGACGACGCTGACACGGATGACTCCGACACCGATGACTCCGACACCGATGACTCTGACACCGATGACACTGACGACTCGGGTATAGACGATGAAACCGACTCGGGGGAGATTGAAGAGGACCCCAAGGACTATGAGTTTGAAGAACTCGATGGGATCGCTGTTGTAGAGTTTGAGGAATTCTACGAATCCGTTACCGACCCGAAGGGGGAAGACTATCACACGTGGTACGTGTTCAACCCGGATGACGAGCCGACGGTGAGCTGCACAACCAACGTCGCCTGCAACGAAGTAGCCCCACCGAACTGCAACGAGTATGCCAATTGTGACGACGACAGCTGGGACTTTGAGAACGTGTCTGGTGGATATGTGGAGTCCCTGCCCAACAGGCGGCGCAATGATGATGAGAGGAAGACGGGGTTCTGTGTTCGGAACGATCCAAACGATACGCCGGTGCTACGGTATCGTGTCAACTTTACGAATGCAGATCGATACTACGTCTGGGTCCGGTGCCAGGCACGGGGCCCTGCTGACAATGGGATTCATGTTGGCATTGATGGAACCTGGCCTGAGAATGAGCTGATTGATCAAAGCGGAATGCGCCTGCAGCTTCCAAACGGTGAAAAATGGACGCAGAACCGTCGCGGCAACAGTCAGCACACCGGGGTGTCCGCAGGCAACGGGGTGTCCCGGCGAGACGCGAATGTCTGGCTCGAAGTGGAAACACCGGGCGTTCATCTGATTCAGTTCGGGATGAGAGAAGACGGTGTGGCCTGCGATAAGTTCGTGCTTGTCAGC
>JBCBLB010000607.1:0-5938 GCA_038520555.1 Myxococcota bacterium
GTCTCCACCACAGTCTCCGTCACAGTCTCCGTCACGGTGCGCGCGGCGGGGGGGTAACGCATGCTGTCGAGGGGGCCAGGAAATGGCATCCCCTGGTGAGCGCAACCAGAGAAGATAAAGAGCGCAGTGAGCATCATTCGCCTCGGAGCCCCGCGTGGGTCATGTCGGTGTCGAAGGTGGCGACGCTATAGAGCAAAAACTCGCGAACGTTGGTGTAGCCGTCGCGGGCCATCATGGCCTGCTGCTCGATGCCGCTCTGGATGTTGTAGTGCCAGTGGGTGTGCACCGGCCCGCCGTAACCGGTAGAGCGGATGTAGGTCTGTAGGACGAGAGAGCGCTGATCCATCGGCAGGCCGAGGATGTTGCGCCGGTACCCGTCGACGATCCGGCCCGACCAGTTGTCCGGCGCGTTCGAGGTGTAGAGGATCCGGACCGGCACCCCCATCTTCCTGCAGACTTCCGCGATGCCCTGCATGGCGTTGTCACCGGTGAGGTCAGCCTTCACGGGGATGATCCGGCCCATCTGCCACATCTTGCGAATGTAGTTGTACTGCTCCACATTTCGCAGCCAGCGGTTTTCAACCTCACGCCCGCTGGGGCCAGCCTCTCTGCGGTAGTACCACTCCACCTGGGGTTGGAAGGCCCGATAATGGGCGAGGAAGTACTGAAGATCCTTGTGGTCCTGATAGGTCTCCTCGATGATCTCCAGCGCTTCGGCGCGGGCAGCGTAGCTATAGAGTCGGACGAATTCCTGGGGCGTCTCCGCCTTGAGGATGAGCGCCCGGTTCACATAGTGGAGCCCGACGACATCCGGATCGTAGTCGGTGAGGAAGATCAGCTCGGCGCGGGCGAGAGAGGCGTGGCTGTAGTTCTGATCGCTTCCAACCCCAATATAGGCGCCGCCCCGGTTCTTGATGGTGGGTGCCCAGACCCATGCCCGCCGCTCGTTGGAGCGCACATAGGTCATCGAGTCGCGACACTTCAGGGTGACATAGCCGGGGTTGGCGTCACAGACGGGTTTCTCCCAGATGGGATCTTCAGGGATGCTGGTGAGCCACTGCTTCTGTTCTTCGGTCAACGGCAGCGGATCGGGCGGAGGGGTCTCCAGGGGCCGCGGCGGATAGGTCTCCAGGAACGCTTCATCGGCGACGCACCGGGCGCCGACAGCCCGGTCGCGCCTGGCGTCTCGGAGCACCCGGCGCACCCCCTGGCCACGAATGACCTTGTTGCGGCTGATCTTGCACCGGGGCGCGCCGTCACAGATGCCCAGCGGATCCTCGCCCTGGCAGTCTGCGCCGCATTCCGCCAGATCATCGGAGCCCCAGTCGCCGGTCCACTCCTGGATGGGGGAGCCCGCGGTATATTTGGAAGCGGCGAGCCACTCGGCCTCAGAGGGCAGCCGCTTTCCCGCCCAGATGCAGTACCGGTGCGCCTGCCGCCAGGAGAGGTTGGTGACCGGCTCATCCGCGCCACCCCGAAGCCGAGCGCAGATGCCGGCGTTCACGCATGCGTCATACTCGCCATAGGTGATGGGCGCATCATCGACGTAGAACGTGGAGACCTGAACAGTGTGTTCGCCCAATTGGACGTCTGCGCCGCCGACGCAGGCCATCTCTTGTCCCGGGGCGGGCTGACAGGGCGCCGCACCGAGCCCCAGCCGCCCCTCTGAACTCACAACAGCGGAGATATCTGCGATGGCGTCGCCTTCTGCGGCGGGGGCGGTCTCCGAAACTTCGAACGATGCCGAAGCGAACCACCCCTCGGTGCCGACCAGATGGAGCACCCCAGGCAGGCTGGCGGAGACCCGTCGCAGCGTGTCGGCGGGGACGTCTTTATCCGCGAGCAGATACCAGGGCCCCGCGCTCCCCTCAACGGCTGCGATGAGCGATGCGACCGCATGATGAGAGAACCGATGCAGCTCGGGCGGGGCTTCTGTCGAGGGCACCGCGCCATCTTCCAGGACGAGGACGACTTCCCCGTTGATCCGGACGCCGTCTGCGGTGATGTGAACCTGTTGCGCCACCGGCGGCGCCTGGTCGAGGGCCTGACCGCCAGAGAGGACAGGCAGCCGTTCGGCGGGCATGGGCAGGAGGTCCTGACCGCGGAGCGCATCGCCAGCGAGGGTGACGAGCGCGGCGTCGGCTTCTTCCGAACGGAAGTGCCCGGCGACCGCTGCGGCGAGGAGCGGGTACCCGTCGGCGTTGATGAAGGCCCGCTGCGCGGAGAGCCAGGAGAGGTTACAGGCTTCAAACGCAGCCTTTCGCGCGTCGAGGATGGGCTGCTTGGAGAGCTGCCCGAGGGTCGGCCCGTTTTCACACAGCGCAAGGTCCTGGGGCGGTGAAGCGGGGGCGTCCAGCCATGCGACCAGGGGCTCAGGAAGCTTGCAGGCTTCGGAGAGAACATCTGCGGCAGCGTCAGGATCTTCACCGGATGCAAGCGAGGTGGGGGCGGCCTGAAGGATCTCTTCGTCGCAGGGATCGCAGGCGAGCAGCAGAAGGGGGAGAGAAAGCAGCGGCCAGCAGGGGCGCATCGGGGACCTCGGGGAGGACAGACGAGACGAACTATACCGCGCAGCGCTGCTGACCCTTGACCTGATAGGTTGACTTGACAGGTCAACAGAGCATGTCATCCTGAGTGTATCGGGGAACGCCCTGTCCTGTCCCGGGGTTGTTCACAAAAAGAGGAGGACGCCTGAGATGTGGAGCGGTCTGCTGCTGGTCACGCTCATCGGCTGCGCGCACACGCTGCCGAAGCCCACAGTGCGTGCGCTGTCGGAAGAGTATGAGCTGTCTCGGCGTCAGGTCCGGCGATTCCACAAGGGGATCTCAGTGGCCGAGTCCGCCGCGGGCCTGATCGGGGCGCGCCGTCTTCGGGGCGGCAACCGGACCTTCCGCTATGACTGCTCGGGGTTGGTCAACGCCGCCTATGCGCGCGCAGGGATCGATCTGGATGGGCTGAACACCGCCGCCCTTTTCCAGCGCGCGAAGAAGGAGAACCGCTTCCATCGGCGCAAGAACCCGCGCCCTGGAGACATCGCGTTCTTCGACAACACCTGGGATCGCAACGGCGACCGCCGCCTCAATGACCGCCTCACCCACGTCGCCATCGTCGAGAAGGTAGACGACAACGGGACCATCACCCTCATCCACAACGGCGGCAAGGGCGTCAAGCGGACCTATATGAACCTTCGACACAAGGGCGTCAACAAGCGCGACGGCGTGCTGCTCAACAGCTTCCTTCGCTATCGACGCAGCAACGACCGGCGCCGGACGAAGTACCTCACCGGCGAGCTGTGGCGAGGCTTCGCGTCGTTCTGGCGAGACGAAGACTGAGGTCTGGGACGCTCAATCGCGTTGCTTACTGCGCTGATATTCACACCGCGGTTGGCGGGCTTGCGGATCGTTGTTCCACCTCCGACGCGTTGGCGCATCGGAGGCCATCGGGCGCAGACGCCGCATCGGTCGGATTTGTAACAGTTGTGTGGATCTGTAGGCGGTGGTTCTACAGAAAATAAGCCTCAAAGAACCGTTTTGGTGTCATGTACGAGATGGGTCGAAGAGGGGGGCCGCACACATCAATGGTTTTGGCTACACTATCGTTATGTTTCGCCTATCCGCTCTCGTTCTGTCTGTTCTGTTGCTTCCGATCGGGTGCAAAGAAGAACAGCCCACCATCCGTGAACTGGACGTCGATCAGTTTGCGACCGGCTGCTACACCGTCCGCAGCGGTGACCAGTGGCTGGCGCCGACGCGCGCCGGGGACGGCTACGCCCTCAGCGCAGACGCATCGCTGGCGGCCCGCTTTCGGATGCAGCCCGCCGACCTGGGCACCTACCTGTTCTATGACGCCGAACGACACTATCTGGTCTCCGATGATGGGCCGCTGCTGCGTCAACAGACCCTGGAGTCCGACATCACCCGGATCGAAGATCGCTACATCTCCGGGGCAGAGTGGATCCTGGAGACCTCTTCAACCACGCCGAACCGTTACCAGCTCAAAAACCACCGCAACGACAGATGGTTGAAGGCGGATGGGCTGACCGGACGCGCGGCGGATGCCTTGCAGGTGCGGTTCGAACCGGCAGAGGGCTGTGCCGTGTACCCGGAGCTGAGCATCGACGCAACCGGCGCGGTTGAGATGACGCGCTTCGAGGACGGCGACCTCTATGGGATCGCCGACATCCACTCGCACATCTTCACCGACCAGAGCTTCGGCGGTGGGCTTTACCATGGTGGGGCGTTCCATCGGCTGGGTGTGGAGCACGCCCTGGGTGACTGCGCTGCCTTCCATGGGGAGATGGGCCGCAAGGACTTCTTCGGCTATGTCTTTGACAGCACCGGCACCGGCCCGGACGACGACGATCTCATCGCGTTGGTGACGGATCTGCTTGAGGGTGAGCTCAGCGAAGACAACCATCGGACCGATGGCTACCCCACCTTCAGCGACTGGCCGGCGCGGCGGCTCTCGACGCACCAGACGCAGTACTACCGTTGGATCGAGCGCGCCTGGATGGCCGGGCTGCGGCTGGTCGTCCAGCACGCGACCTCCAACGCGGTCATCTGCAACCTCAGCGCCGGCGAGGGGCTCCAGCCCAGCTTCTACGACTGCGAGGACATGACCGCCACCGATCGGATCTTTGAGGCCACGTTTGGGATGGAGCGCTACATCGACGCCCTCCACGGCGGCCCGGGGAAGGGCTGGTTCCGGATCGTGACCACCCCCGCCCAGGCGCGTGAGGTCATCGCCGATGGAAAAATGGCCGTCGTGCTGGGGATTGAGACCTCTGATCTGTTCGACTGTCACATCACCCCGCGCCCCGGCGCACCGACCTGCGACGAGACATACGTCCTCCAGCAGCTTGACGCGTACTACGAGCTGGGGGTTCGGGTGCTCTTCCCGGTCCACAAGTATGACAACCGCTTCTCGGCAGGGGACGGCCAGAAGGGCTTCATCGAGCTGGGCAACTTCTTTAACAGCGGCCACTGGACCAACATGACCCAGGCCTGCCCTGCACCGCCGGGGATGCCCACCGGCTTCGACGACGGCCCGGTGACGTTCGGTGGGATCCTGGAAGAGCGGGAAGACTACCTGGCCCCCCCGCCCAATGACTTCAGCGAATTCTCAGAGGAACCGATCATCACGATGCTTGGGCAGGTGGGTGCGATCCTGGAGCCGGGCCTGGAGGGCGAGTGGTGCCAGGCCTCAGGGCTGACCGACCTCGGTGAGATGCTGATGGAAGAGATGATGGCGCGCGGGATGCTCATCGAACTCGACCACTTCCCACAACGCTCCTACATCCGCGCCTATGAGATGCTCGAAGACAACGACTACCCCGCCATCGGCTCACATGGCCGGGAATGGGGCGGCCGGCTGTACGCGCTGGGCGGGGTCAAGAACATCTTCCTTGGCCGGTGCCGCGATCCGAACCAGCCCGGGGCGATGACCCGCGTGGTACGGGCCGAAGCCGAAAAGATCACTGCAGAGGGTGGATTCCCGGCGCCGCCGCTGGGCTTCGACTTCAACGGCTTCGCCACCTCGCCGCGTCCACGGTTCGGGGAGCGCGGCTGCGGAGACGGACAGGAAGACCCCGTCACCTACCCGTTCGACTCGTTTGCAGGAGATGTGACCTTCACCCAACCCTTCGTGGGTGAGCGGATGATCGACTTCAACACCGAAGGGATGGTGCACATCGGGCTGCTGCCCGAATACCTCCAGGACGCGCGCGCCGACGCGGCTTCAGACGCAGACCTGGAGCCCATCTTCCGCTCCGCAGAGGCCTACATCCGGATGTGGGAGAAGGCCGAAGACCGCGCCGCAGGACGTCGCTGATTTCGGAACCGTACCGAAATCAGCGATCGCAGACAGCAGACAATAAACTCAGGCGTCGCCTTCGCCTTCGCCTTCGCCTTCGCCATTGGCTTTGCGCATCTCTTCGACA
>JBCBLB010000497.1:0-7448 GCA_038520555.1 Myxococcota bacterium
CCGTGCGGACGCGCTTCGCTGACTACGCGACCCGACACCTCCCCACATAGACCCGATTATCCGCCGAACAGCTGCGCCTTAAGGCGCCCGCCCACGAACAGTGCCCGCGTGGATACTGATCTGATGTCGATCAGGTTTCGGGCACTGTTCGTGGGCGGGCGCCTTAAGGCGCAGCTGTTCGGCGGATAAGCGGTTCTATGTGGGGAGGTGTCGGGTCGCGTAGTCAGCGAAGCGCGTCCGCACGGAGGCTTCGCGGAGCCCGAACTGTTCGAGTGAGTAACGGTGTCTGCCGTACCGATGCTGCCGGTGTCGGTCGAGGTGAGCCTGCATGGTGGCGCGGTCGTCGTCGGCCAGCGTCTGGCCGACGCGCTCGAAGATGGTCGTGGCCCAGGGCATCGGATCGCTGACCAGGTCTCGGTAGTGGATGTCGATGAACGAGGCGTCTGGGTGATTCTGCCGCGCGGCCATGCCGCGATCGATCCAGTCGGCGAGGACGGAGAAGCGCTCCTGTCCGAGGCGGTGCAGGTTCGTCTCAGAGTGAAACGCCCGGCGGATGCTGAGGCAGAGGCTGGCTTCCGAGGCGATGATCGAGGTCGGATCCCGGTGCGTCTGGACGATGAGGGCGTCGGGGTAGACCCGCAGCAGGGCATCGAGGCCCATCAGATGGGCGGGCGCCTTGAGCACCCAGCGTCGTTGGGGCTGCCCGGCCTGAAGCAGCTGCAGCTGTCGGCGGTGTGCGCGGTAGACCGGCTCCCAGGCGACGGTGCGCATATAGTCGATGTAGCCGGGCAGGTCGTAGAAGTAGGTGAACAGGGCGCTGGTCAGCGCGTTGGCCATCAGATGGAGGCACTCTTCGGGCGCATGGGATCCCACCGCGTGGATGTGCTTGAGGTCCGGACACATCTGATGGAGGCTCCAGACGCCGGCTGCCGCCTTCTGTCCGCGAGAGGGAGCAAGCGCGGCTTGCGGCACCGGAACCGGGTGGTCCATCTCCCAGGTGTGCAGCGCCCGGCTGTGCGAAGGGACCGACAGCAACCGGTGAAGCATCGTGGTCCCGGTGCGCGGCAGCGAGACGATGAACACCGGCCGCTCGATGGGTTCATCTTCGATCGCGGGGTGCTCCGCGAGCCACCCGGCGATGGCGAAGTGATTCTTGAGCCGCATGTGCAGTGCATGCGCCAGCATCCGCTGGCCGAGCGCGTTCAAGGTCGTCGACGCCTGGGCCGAGTCGAGCAGGACCCGCAGCGGCTCCAGATAGCGCCCCGCCGGCGGCGGCGCATAGCCGCTCGCCTTCGCAGCACCGTCCACCAGGGCGTCCACCTCCAGGCGAGGGGGCTTCAAGCCCATCGCGCCCAGCGCTTCGGCGGCGGCGTTCAACATCTGCGCGACCGTCTGTGGCGCTGCGGTGGGCGGCAGGATGGTGGCAGGTGCGGTTGTGGCGGCGTTGACGCTCATGTTGATCCTCTGTCACCGGGGTGAACCTGTCAGCTGAGACGGATTCATCGTCTCAGCGGGGTTCCAGCCACATCCGATACGCACCGCCGCGAGGCTGCGGCGAAGAATGCCCTCGAAGGTCTGGGTGCCCGAGCGGTAACAGGGGGTGACCGCTCGGGTTCAGGGTAAGCCGGTGTGGGGCATCTGGATGATTATTTGAGATTACTTCTCGTGCCCGGAGACGTGGAACGCGCCGACCGGGTGCTGGCCTTCCTGGCTGATCATTGTGATTTTCGCCTCTTTATCAGCGAGATGCAGCCACAACAGCTCCGCGGAGGGCCGGAAGGTCACCCCGACCTCTTCGAACATGCTGGCGTTTGAGCCGGCTGCGAGGAGTCGCTGAGGGATACCAGGCTTGCGGGGCAGGATCTCGGCGCCGATGGCGCGAACATAGACGCCCTTGTCAGAGCCGTCCTGGGCGTCGAGGACGAGATCCATGCGACGGATCGCGGTGAAGCCAGGGCGGGGCGGGAGATCGTCGATTCGCATCGTCTCCTCACCGAGCAGCGGATGCTTCGAGTATGGCGGCGCATGCGGATAAGCGGCTTCATCGGACACCGCATGAGACGCAACCGAACCCGCGAAGCCGATCGCCGTCCAGCCGACGGTCATGGCGGTCTGGGCGTGCTGCATCGCGGCGTTCATGTCTTCTCGATCCAGCGGGCCCCACCGCAGCCGCGCAGCCACCTGGAAGCGCAACGCGTTCCCGTCGGCGTCTTTGGTGGGTGCAGAGACGGACAACCCCACCCCTCGCGTGGTGTAACCCTGGGCTGGGTCATAGTCGGAGGGGAAGGCGTCGGGCTGGGGGATGGCGGTGTTGATGTCGAAGCCACGAAGCACGATGACCTGCTCTGGCATCGCCAGCACGCCCGGCGCGTTCAGCGTCTCTGTGGCGATCGCCTCACCGCTGGGGCCGATGATGAGCGGGGTCTCTCCATGAACCACCACGAAGTCCCGGGCGTGGATCCGATGGGTGCGCACCCGATAAAACGGGTCGTCACGTCGGCGGGCGCCGGTCGACCAGTCGCCCCCCACCATCTGAAGGGCCACGGCGCCGTCTCCATCGGGCATGACGCGCATCTGGGCGATGCGGTGAGAGAGGAGCTCCCAGGTGTAGTTGAAGCCTGCCCAGACATGGGACGGCGGTGAGGAATCGGTCATCGAACACGCTCCAGAGATGGTGGAATCGAGGAGAACATAGTCTACGGAGTCCCGCGTGTTGATCTGCGCCCATCTGCGATGGGGGTGCGGCATGGGCCCCTGCAGCAGACTTCGGTATGCTGAAAGTTTTCCTTTGAAAAGGCTTTCTACACCATTTGTGTTGAGGGGCGGGGCTGGCAGCGTCAGGGCGGGAGCGCTTCGTCGATACTTCTGTTGTCTGGTGTCGGCCCGATCGGTGTATGCTCAGATGAGTCACAACGGTGCCGGATATGATGATTGATTTGCATGGTTGGCTCAATGAAACCCACCAATCGACCCGGGCTGGACAGATACCGCGCAGCGTGACATCTGGAGACGACCATAAAATTAAGCGCGAATAACGATTTTCGATAAAATGCAACGGGTTTGTATGGGGGCGCTATCTTTACACCATGGAAAACGCTTTGACGAACCTGAAGGTATCTGTGGTCCTTACCATCGCGCTCTCCCTGGCGGCATGTTCTGTCGAGAGCGGGGTTACCCCTATCCCAGACCTGGGGCGGGGCGGCGGGGGGGACACCGCGCCGCCGAATCCGGACGTTGATGACGGCGATCCGTTTGAGGGACTCGATCGGGGGGATGGGGACGCCCGCACCGCGGGAACTGAGCTATGGCTCGCCTTCATGGAGAACCTGACCCTGTCCAGCAATGGGCCACCTGTCTTTCGTGTGCTGCTCCGGTCAGAGCAAGACACGTCGGGAGAGATCCGGGCGCCGGCCACCGGGTTTGCCCAGCCCTTCTCGCTGCGCGCCGGTGAGGCGGTCGAGGTCGCGCTGCCCGACGCAACGCTCTATCCGCAGGGCTCGGATGTGACCGGTCAGACCGGGCTTCAGATCATCGCTGACGCTCCCATTGAGGCCACCGCGCTTCACTATCGGGTCTATTTTACGGAGACCTCGATCGCCCTGCCCGTCGAAGAGCTGGGCAGTGAGTATCGGGTCATCGCAGTCCCGGACGATGACGGCGAACATCCAGGCGCTTTCGTCGTGCTCGCCACGGCGGACAGCACCGAAGTCCAGATCACCCCCACCGCCATCACCGGCGGGCTGCGTCCGGCCGGTGAGCCCTACACGGTCACCCTCAACGCCGGCGAGACCTATCAGGTTCAGGCCAAAGACGATCTCACCGGTTCGCGGGTGCGTGCGCTCAATGGTGAACCCATCGCGGTGTTCTCTGGCGCCCAACAGGCTGACGTGGCTTGTCCGTCGGGCTCCGACAGCCATGTCTACGACCAGAACTACCCGCTGACCCGTTGGGGGCGTCGCTATGTGGTGGTCCCCTTCGCGCAGAAGGCCTTCGACCGGGTTCGGGTCCTTGCTGCCGTCGATGGTACTGAGGTGCGGGTGGATTGTGGAGAGCCGGTGAGTCTGGGGGCCGGGGACTTCATCGAGCTGGAGGTTGCGGCGGTCACTGAAATCACGGCCTCTGCGCCGGTCGCCGTCGCCCAGATCAGCCGCGGCGGGTGGTGCGATCAGCGTCAGGTCGACACCTATGAGGTCGATGAGGAAGGCAACCGGTATGGCCCCTTCCCGTTGGACATCGTCATCGGCGATCCCTCGATGGTGATTCATCCCCCTGCGGCGCTGACGCGCCAACGGGCCGATACCCGCGCCCTCCCCGGGGAGGTCTATACGCTCCAGGAGTATCCCATGCACTTCGTCAACGCGTGGCTGCCCGCTGGGAGCACCCTGCAGCTGGACGGCGAAGACGTCACCGCGCAGCTCACGGCCCTGGCGGACGGCAGCCGGGCAGGTGCGCTGGAGATCCTGCCGGGGAACCACCGGCTGGAGAGCGATGGCCCGTTCCAGGCTCACGCCTACGGCTTCGACCAGTACGAAGCCTACACCTACCACCTGGGCTACGACTGCGTGGGCTGTGTTGAGGCCCTCACCGACGCGCCGGCCTGCGACTGATCGCTGCTGGGCATCTGACCGATCAACGTTATTCGCCTCCTACACCCCCGGAGGCGAAATGTTTGGTTGGTTCAAGCAGAACCCGGCGAAGAAACTCCAGAAGCAGATCGATGCGAAGCGCGCCGCCGCCGTCCAGCTCCAACGAGATGGCAAAATTCGTGAATACGCTACGATGATGGCAGAGATCGAGGCGCTCGAAGATCAGCTCGCGGAGATGGACGTCAGCTGATCACTCCCCATCACCTGGAGAGGCTCTTGCGGTCTGTTTGGATTGTAGATACAACTCTGGTGTGAATCGAGCAGAAACCATCGCCGCCCAGTGTCTTGTGATGCGGGTTCGACGTTTGAATCGTGAGGTCACCCGTCTCTATGACACTCAGGCTCGCAAGCATGACCTGACCTCTGGTCGGATCAACATCCTCGTCGCTGTCGCGACGACGCCGGGGGTTCGCGCCCATGATCTGGTCGAACCCCTGTCGATTGAGAAGTCGACGCTGTCTCGAAACCTCGCCCGGCTCGAATCCGCTGGTCTTGTCCGCGCCGAAACGGTGGGGCGTTCCCGGCGACTGTTCTTGACGGCGGCGGGCGCACAGAAGATCGACGACCTCTACGATGACTGGCTCGCGGTCCAACAAGCCGCCCGCCAGCTGCTGGGGGAGCTGGTCGATCCGTTGATGGCGCATGCTCGCCCGACTTCGCCCGGCTGACTTCATTTTTTTATTTTTTCTCTTCCAGTTGTATATACAACAAAACGCCAGGGAGCCTGAATGTCATTCGCCGAAGATCATCCCACTGTTCGCGCGGTCCGACGCCGCACATCGCCTGCACCACCGGAGACGCTGGATGCGGACTGGCTCCGTCAGATCGCATCCGATTCGGGCGCAGATGATGTCGCCTTCGTTTCCCTTGATGCGCCTGGTCTGGAAGAAGAGGCGCGGCACCTGCGCGCGGCCTTTCCGGTGGCCCACACCCTGATCTCGTTCGTTGTTCGGATGAACCGCGAGAGCGTTCGGAGTCCGGCGCGCTCGATCGCCAACCGCACCTTCCATGATGCCGGTGAGCGGGCCCAGCACACCGCTGATCGCATCGCCCGTGCGCTCGAAGATCTCGGGGTTCGGGCGCTCCATCCGTCCATGGCGTTCCCGATGGAGATGGACAACTTTCCGGGGCGGACCTGGGTCATCAGCCACAAGCGCGTCGCGGAAGCCGCCGGGCTGGGCAAGATGGGGGTCCACCGGAACCTCATCCATCCTCGGTTCGGCAATTTTGTTCTGCTCGGTACGGTCGCCGTCGATCGGCCGATCTCGGAGGGGGCGCGTGCGCTCGACTACACCCCATGCCTGGGATGCAACCTCTGCGTCAGCGCCTGCCCGGTTGGCGCCGTCAAGCCCGGGGGGGGCTTCGACTTTCAGGCCTGCTACACCCACAACTATCGCGAGTTTATGGGGGGCTTCCTCGACGTGCTGGGTGAGATCGCGGATGCGAAGGACCGGGACGACCTGGCGACGCGCCTGCCCGTGAGTGAGGGCGTCAGCCTCTGGCAGAGCCTCACCTATGGCGCCAACTATAAGGCCGCCTACTGTATGGCCGTCTGCCCTGCCGGTGAGGACGTCATCGCGCCGTTTCTCGACGATCGTCGCGGCTACGTCAAGCAGATCGTCCAGCCACTGCGCGAGAAGGCGGAGCCGGTCTTCGTGATCCGCGGCAGCGACGCGGCCGATCATGTTCAGCGGCGGTATCCCCACAAGCAGCCTCGGTTTGTTCGGAGCACGATTCAGCCCCAGAACATCGATGGGTTCTTGCGCTTCGCGCATATCGCCTTCCAGCCCCGGAAGAGCAAAGACGTGACCTTGCGGCTGCATTTTACGTTTACCGGCGCTTCGGATCGCGCGGCCACGATCGACATCCGGGACCGCGGCATTCAAGTGGAAGATGGTCACATCGGCGAGCGGGACGCCCATGTCACCGTCGATGCGACCACATGGCTCGGGATCGTGAGCGGCCGGGCCAACCCTGTCTGGGCGGTCATCCGTGGGAAGCTGAAGGTCAACGGCCCGATCTCGGTGATGAAGACCTTCCAGGGCTGCTTCGCAGGCGCGAGCTGATCCATGTGTCAGGTGGAAAACAGGTCTTCGTGTGCGGTGCGGGACAGAGCGATCACTGCGGGGTGCCGGATCCGCCGTTCGGCGGAGATGGCGTAGAAGCGCGCCTCGATGTTGTCCACCCGTCCGATGGACTTGACATGATATCGGTTCATGACCTGGTCGGCGACGACGGTGAGGCAGGGGAAGGCGCCGCGACCCAGCTCACCGAGGCTCATCAGCAGCGCGGGGTTCTCCACCTCGGTCTGAATATGCGGTTCGATCTCCAGCACATCGAGCCAGTGCTCCAGCGCCCGGCGGACGACCGTGTTCATCGTCGGCAACAGCAGCGGTTGCTGATGAAGGGAGCGGGGAAAATCGGCCCGCAACGCGTTCGCGAGGGCGGGCGCGGCGAGGAACGTGATCGGTGAGCTGCCCAGGAGATGGTTGAAGGCGCGAATATGGTGAACCGGCTCGTTGATGGGTGCGTCGGAGATCACGACATCGAGCTTGTGGACCGCGAGCTGGGCCAAAAGCTCAGTGGGATGGCCCATGAAGACGCGGGCGTGCTGACTGTCCATCTGAACGATGCGATCGAGCAGCCGGGCAGCGAGGGGATGGGGGACCACATCCGCGATGCCGATGTTGACGACCGAAGCATAGCTGCCAGCAGGATCCTGTGTGGCCTGGAGCAGCTCACGGCCGATGCCGAAGATGTCATCGGCGTACCGCGCCACCAGCTGTCCGAACTCGGTGGGAA
>JBCBLB010000259.1:0-12193 GCA_038520555.1 Myxococcota bacterium
GAGCGCTGAAGGGCGTGCTCAGGAGCGCTGAAGGGCGTGCTCAGGAGCGCTGAAGGGCGTGCTCAGCGCGGGCGATGTGCTGCATCAGCCGAGAAGTGCGGGTCAACGACAGCTCACCGGCCAGCGCGCGCGCCTCACGCAACGCGGCCTCCGCAAGGCTTCGATCGTGGGACGCCTCAAACAAGACGCGTTCGCAGAGCAGGTGGGCGAGGCAGTCGCCTGCCCGGGTCTGGCGCAGCACGGTCTCTCCACGCACCATTAAGGCCCGTCCCTCTTCGACGCGACCCTGATCGCCGTAGATGCGGCCGAGCGTCCCCAGCGTGCTCCCTTCCAGCAGGGGATCCTCCATCCGGATATGCATTTGCAGGGCATCTTGCAGGTGCATCTCCGCTTTACTCAGCTGCCCCTGATGGTAGATCATCTCGCCGAGGTTGCCGGTCATCAGGGCTGCAAGACGCGGATACGGGATGCCCCGGCAGATCACCAGCCCTTCCTCCAGGGTCTCTTGAGCGGCGGTGAGTTCCCCTTGAGAGAACAGGAGCACACCCAGGTTGTTGAGGGTAGAGACCACCCGTCGGGTGTCCTTCAGGGGACGAAGGATCTGGAGGGAGCGCTGGAAGGCTTCACGGGCTTCTAAGAAGCGACCCTGGTTGCTCAGGACGCTGCCGAGGTTGTTGAGCGTGAGGCCTTCCCCCAGACGCTCGCCGGATTGTCGATAAATTTTGAGCGCAGCCCGATAGAACGACTCAGCCCGGCTGAACAGCCCCTGCGCCCGGTAACAGTTGCCGAGGTTATTCGAGGTCCGCCCTTCGTCCAGGATCGCACCGCCGTCGCGGAACAGCCGGAGCGCATGGAGGAAGTGCGCCTCAGACGATTCATATTGGGCGCGCAGGTTCAACACACCGGCCAGTGCTTTGCTGGCACGGGCTTCACCGTACCAGGCCTGCTCTTCTGTGAAGATCTGTAGCGCGGACCGGGTGAGCGCTTCAGCGCGCTGGGTCTCGCCTTCCTTGAGCAGAACGGACGCGATGTCGAGCAGCGTCTTCGCCTCTCCCAGGCGATCGCTCATCTGCTGGAAGCGGCGCAGCGCTGCGTCGAGATCGTGAACGGCGCCGGGCTGGCTGTAGAAGTCGCGGAGCTGCCCCCGCATCAACAGGCTGGTCGCGATCTCTTCCTGCGCGTCGCGGCAACGGGCGTGCTCCAGCGCCTCGTTGAGCAGACGCTCCGCGCGCTCCGGCTGGCCACTGACGCGGCAGGTATCGCCAAGCTGGTGAAGGAGCCGGACCCGAAGCGCGGTCAGCTCTGGATCCGTGACGTGTGCCAGGGCGGCTTCCATCACGCCCAGGCGCTCCGAAAACAGCAGGGCGCCCCGACCCAGCTGTGCGATCGCCAGCGCGAGGAGCCCGATCGACTCGGCGTCGACGATCTCAAGCGCCCACCGCAGCGCCGCACGCAGGTTGGCGACCTCTGCGACGTATTCGAGGTTACGCGTCGCATCGCTGCGATGGATGTTCGACAAGCACCCCCGCCCCATCTGGGCGAAGTACGCCATATGGCGGCCCTTGACCCGATCCGGAGCGCAATCCATACACATGCGCAGCTTCTGACGGGCGAACGTCTGCGTGCTGGCCAGCATCCCGAACCGCGACCCGGTTCGCGCCGGTGAGGTCAGCCGCCGCAGCAGGCTCCGGTCGAGGAGCGCCTGGACCGCGTCCATCGCAGAGTGTAGCGGCGTCCACCCGTCCCGATTCAGGATGGCCTCTGCGGCGGCCAGCGTGAACCCGCCGTCGAAGACGCTGAGCTGACAGAACGCCGACTGCTCCCAGGGCTCCAGCAAATCCCAGGACCACTCGATGGTCTGATGCAGGGTGGTGTGTCGGGGGACAGCGCGCTGCGCGTCCTGGAGGCGGACCGGATCCTGCTCGCGCAGGCCGCGGACGCCAAACAATTCGACCCGTGCGGCGGCCAGCTCGATCGCCAGTGGGAGCTGATCGAGGCGCCGGACGATCTCTGCGAGGACTTCGCGATTGTCAGCGTCGACGACGAATTCCGGCTGTCGTTGCTGCGCGCGCGCGACGAACAGCGAGAGCGCATCGGTCGCATCGAGCGGGGCGAGGGGCAGCATCTGCTCGCCGGCCATCCCCACCCGCGCCCGGCTGGTCAACAAAAAGACGACGTTGGGCGCATGCCGCCGCCATGCGTCCGCGATCGTCCGGATATCCGACACGATCTGCTCGACGTTGTCGAGGATGATCAGGGTTCGCCCCATGCTGGCGAGGACGCCCCCGATCTGGCGGACCGCGTCACCGTCCGCGGTGTGCACCAGGAGGGCGCGAGCCACCGCCGTGGCGACGTCATCTGGACCGCGGGCGTCCGAGAGATCACAGAACCACACCCCCCCCCTGTAGTCCTCCAGCGCATACTGGCCGAAGTACAGCGCGAAGCGGGTCTTGCCCACCCCCCCCGGGCCGCTGATCGTGATCAGGCGGTGCCCCCTCCGAAGCAGCCGGTTGAGCGTCTGCACCGCACGACTTCGACCGATGAAGCGGTCATACTGCGGCGGCAGGTTGTGCAGCGGGTTGTTGGCGTCGGTGCCCGTGTCCGCGACGGTGCGGTCTTCGGAGAGGGGAACGATCGTGCGGGCGCGGGCGTCCTGCTCTATCTGGTGGCTGCGCCGGATCCGCTGCGCGAGCCGCCCGTCATGCCGAAGCGGATCGCCCTTGGTGAACGTGGGGATCGCGTCGAGCTGTGCGAGGACCGTTGCGCAGTCCTGTGGCCGGGACGCGGGCAGGTATTGAAGCAGCGACTCACACAGCGCCACCCACCGGGGCGGAAGCGCGTCGAGCGCCTGCTCATGCCGGGCGGCCGATGGGTTGCGAAGCCGATCGGCAGAGAACGGCGCGATGCCGGTCAGCATCTCGACCAGGATCACACCGACGCTGAACAGATCGGCCCGGTGATCGACGGCGCTGGCGTCGAGCAGCTGCTCCGGGGCCGCGTAGCGGGGTGTGCCCATTCCCACACCGGTCTCGGTGTGGTGCTCATCGGCGTCCCCCTTGACCAGGCCGAAGTCGGCGATCCGGACCATGACGCCCTGGATGTCCACGTCGAGGAGGATGTTGGATGGCTTGAGGTCGCGATGAATGAAGCCGGCCTGGTGAGCGTGCTGGGCCCCTTCGAGCAGCTGTCGGATCAGGGCTCGGATCTCATCTTCCGTCAGCTCCATCGTCTTGAGCAGGGTCTGCAGCGAGATCCCCTCCACCAGGGGCAGGACGAGCCCCACTCCCCCGGACACGTCGATGATGTCGCGGACGGGAAGGATGTTGGGATGCCGAAGGCTGGTCTGCGCCCGCCCTTCCCGAAGCAACCGGGCCCGGTTCGCCGTCGAGGACTGGTGCAGGATCTTGAGCGCCACGGGCACCTGGAGCGTATCATGACGCGCCGCCCAGACCTGCGCGACGCCCCCTGCACCGATTGGATACTGGAGCGCATACGGCCCCAACCGCTGCCCTGAATAAAACGCCATCTCTTGTAATATAAACCGCTTCTCTGCCAACCCAGGCTACCCCTTCCTTTCACTCCATACTCTCTCAACACAACAATTCCGGTTTTACCCTTCACAATTCCCGCGCTGCCGTCATCAGCCCATGGGCGAAGCGCGGAACATCGGGTTCAATGTGGTCCAGGATCATGCTGCTGCATCCGCAGCAACTCACCCATTGGCCTTGCGCAATGTGCACCATCGTTTGTCTGTGGCGGTGGGACCGTGACTGGTGAGCACAACCGGCAGCCCCGTGGCCGTCTCCACGAACCCGATGACATCATCGGTCCAGCATATCTCAGGACGAACCTTCTGAAGCAGGCGCGTCAACCGCCGCTGATGATCGAGGTCGCCCTCCACACCCAGCGGCAACATGGTGACCTGTGGATGGTGATACACATGGCAGACCGGCGCCTTCGACGCCACGATCTGATCGAGACAGGTCACCACGATCCCGTCCAATCCACCAGAGGCCGTGACGGCGTATCGCAACAACACGCCATCGAGGGCGCCGACGCGGAATGGCCCCTGCCAACCGCCGTCGACGTTGTGGGGCTCTTCGAGTTGGTTCTTCAGGTCCGGGTCTTCTGTCGGCAGCGGCCCAGGGCCGTGGCGGGCCATATACGCACGCGTCACGCCCAGCCGGGTCACCGGCCGGGCATCGTGGGCCGCAGCGAGCATCGCCAACGCGCCGTGTGGGGTGCAGGTGCTCCAGGTGGTGTGGGGATGGAAGCCCCGGTGTTCATCGAGCAGGATCCCCTGGGCCCCTTCAAACACCACCCCCAGCGCGTCCCGAATCAGCTGATGGCTCTCTTCGGGCGGCGTGACCCACAGCTGGCGCGCCAGCCCCGTCCAGTCCGCGATGATCCGATCGATCAGCGCGGCAGATGAATGGTGGAGCAGGTCACTGTCTGGTGAGCCGTCGAGGATCGGCAGCTCTTCCGCGAGGCGCTGTCGCTGCATCCGAAGCCGCACGGCCAGGATGTCTGGCTGCAGCAGATCTGCTGCAGAGATGGTCTCTTCCGGATGTTCGAGGTCGCCGCGGGCACACTCGCCGACGCCGACGCCGCAGGTTCCATGGGCCTGATCGCCGCGGCGCGTCTCCCGCAGTCGATTGGCGGCCTGGTGAAACGGGCTGATGACCCGAGCGCGGGCGTCGACGGCGAGGCGGGACCAGATGTCAGGGACGCCGACAGCGTCCAGGTGACGGGCTTCAACGGCCATTCCCATCGGGTGCATCAAGAACGCGGGGCCGAGCAGGGTGCGGACGTCGGGGACAAACGACCCGGCGCCGATCTGGCTGAAGGTGTGGTGCCGGCCATCAGCGGTGACCACGTTGTGGCCGGCCTGGGCGCCGCCGTTGAAGCGGACGACCAGCCGGGCGCCGCGGTCGCGGACCAGGAAGTCGGTGATCGTGCCCTTGCCGGCGTCGCCGAAGCCAAGGTCGACGACGATCCAGGCGGCCTTCACCGTTCCATGCCGCTGGGCGCGCTGCGGGTGGGCAGCGCGGTCGCGCCAGAGATGGTGTTGGGGGCGCTGTCCCGACCGATGCTGGCGGCGAAGGGCTGGAGGGCGCGGCCGATCCGGGCGGCCCGCTGCCGGCGCATCCCATCCCGGATCAGGCGGCCGACCAGGGCGTCGAGCGACGCGCTCACCCCCTGGAGCAGCGAAATCAGTCCAGCGGCGACGTCACCGGTGTCATCGGGGTGCCCCATTCGGACCACCCGATCCCCGAGCAGATCGCGCCAGGCGCGCTCGACGCTGGGCGCGACGTCGTCGTCGGGGATGAGGAAGAAGGGCTCCAGGGTTCGCTGGACTTCAACGATGATGTCGCGGATGGGAATGTCCGCGGTCAGCGTATCGCCGATCAGCCGGGCGACATGGTGTCGGGAGACTGCCGGGGTGGGCGGCTCATCGCCGGTGATGAACAGAAACCCGCGCTGGCCGCGCTCGGTGACACAGTCCATCCGCACATGACGGGCGGCGAAGTACATGGCCAGCTCGTAGCTTTCGTTTCCACCGGCGCCGCCGCCCTCCAGATACATCGAGGTCAGCCACTGGTCGATGAGGGCGGCAGAGGACTCGAACTGCCCGACCTGCAGGGGGGCGCTGTCCTCACCGGCGAAGCCGACGGCCATGAACATCACCTGCGGACTGTTGATCCGGGCGGTCTGGAGGGCATCCATAAACCGAGGGAGGGTCACGGTCGCCATCTCATGGGGAATCTCGCCCATCGAACCGCTCACATCGAGGGCGAAGATGATGCCCAGCGATTCGGGATGTTCGTCGCTGTCGCGACTCTCGCGAAACGTGACGCCGAGCGGATCCATCAGCGGGTGGCACTTGCGGCGCACGAAGACGGTCTCTTGCGGGCGTTCACGTCGTGCAGCGGTCATCGCGACGTGCGCTTCATGGCTGTATCGGCCGTAGCCCATGGGCGCCTACCTCCAGCCGAGCATGGTGAGGGGGGTGTATGCGGGCGGGCCGTAGGCTTCCTTCGATGCGGCGACGAGGGCATCGCGGAGCGCCCATGCGTCATCTTCCTTTCCAGAGGTTCCCCGGTCGAGGACCCGCTTCAGGGCGGCGTGTTGCGGGCTGATGGCCTCTTTGACGGCTTCGGTCCAGCCGCCCACCGCGCGGGCGCACTGGCAGGCCATGGCGATGTCCAGGGCCGGCGTCGCCTGTGGCCGATCGGCCCCGGGGTACATCCCACGCCAGCGCGCAGGCACCGCAGGCAACGGTCGCGTCCGCCCGTGCGTCCAGGGCGTCGCCACGGTCCAACCGACGAGGATGGCGCCATGGTCTCTGGGGTGCACCAGCACATGGGCCGGAACAACGGCGCCGTGGACGAATCCGGCCCGGTGCAGCCAGCCGAGCTGCTCAAGCAGGCGCTTGAGGATCCAGACCACGATCCGGCCGTCGACACCGGCGCGGTGTTGGGCGCCGACCTGTTCGAGGGTATGGACGAAGCCGCTCTTCCACCGGTAGGCGGCGGCGCGGCGTTCTCGATCCGTGCGAATCAACCCCATGGCCACGGGCGCGGGCAGCCGGGTGACGTAGTGGCGTGCGCCGTCGGCGGTGCTGGCCCGCAGGGCGTGGAGCGTCTCCCATTCGCGCCGCATCAGATCGTCGTCGTCGAGGGCCTGGAGGACCTTGACCACGACCAGCTCGCCGAGGCGGACGACCCAGCGCGCCCGGAACACCACCGACGAGTCACCGCGGGCGAGCTGGCCTTCGATGACATAGGTCCGGCCGCCGAGGTTGATCCGGGGGCGCTCATCAACGGGGATCCGCGGCGGGATGGGCGCGTCGGGTTTCCCGGGGAAGTGCTGGGTGCCGCAGGCGCCACAGGTGATGACCAGCTCTGCCCAGGGGGCATCCACCGGCGCGCCACACTGCTCGCAGAGGAAGACCCGCACGTCCGTCTCAGCCCACTGTCTTGAGGATGGCTGTCTTGAGGATGGCCTGGATATCGGTCTGGGACACATCCGCCTCTTCAAGGGTTGTTCGGGCATCAGCCTCAGACAGCCGCTTCTCCTGGAGGCCGAGCGTCACGCCGATAACGTCACAGATCGATTCCGTCTTATGGAGGACGAGGATCCGATCGCCCATCAAATCGCGCCAGTGTTGTTGGAGGGTATCGGGGATTTCGCCCCGATTGGAGACGAGGATGTGGAACATCTCCCACTGCGCTGCGGCGGCATCGATGACGGCCCTGTCCTGGACCGCTTCCGCGGGGCGGTAGCCAAAAACCCGATCGATCTGTGCGTTGTCGAGGGGTTTGTTGGACGCATCGCCGATCGAGAACAGGTAGCCCTTCTTCTGCCGCTTCTCCCAGCTATCGACCGCGGTGTGGTGCGCGGCGAACCAGTGGGGCAGCAGATAAGATTCGGGGGCGTCACCGCCGCCGTTCTCAAGCCATATGCGGGTCAGCCACATGTCCATCTCCAGCCCGCTCTCAAACTGCCCGATCTGGAGGGGGGCGTTGTCGACGACGGCGTCCCCGACAGCGGCGAACAGCAGCTGGGGATCGGTGACATAGCCCCGCTCGACGAGCATCAGCATGAGCTTGCCGAGCAGCTTCTGGGCGAACATGGTCGGGATGTGGCCCATCGATCCCGTCACATCGAAGGCGACGATGATGGGGACGGATTCGGGGTGGTGCTCGGAGTCACGCGCTTCGCGCGTGCCCGCGATGCCGAGCGCTTTGGGATCCATCAGAGGGTCAATCGAGCGCTGCCCACGAAAGATCTCGCTCCCAGAACGGGACGCGCGTTTACGGCTGACGCTTCGGTACGCTTCATCGCTCCAGCTGGAATACCCCATGGCTCATCACCTCTGATCTGGGCCCTCAATATAGCGAGGTCACACCAGACAGGGGCGCAGGTCCTTCTGGAACCGCCAGGGGCCGGGAGAGCCGATCGGCGCTCTCGTGAGATACACCCGTCATCTTCGCTGATGTTCAGGCTCACGACAGACGGTGAGCCTGTTGCTTCATCACCCGCAGGTGTCACCCTGACAGGAGAAGGATGCGCCATCTCCGTAATTGAAGGTCCGCGCGGGCCACCGGCGATACCAGTAGATGTCATTGGGCGCGTTGTCGAAGTCGGAGTCCTCTTCACCGAAGTCACAGCTGTTCGAGGTGAAGGTGGTGTCGCCGTAGATGACGAAGAGGTACAGGGCGCCATACGCGGCCCAGGAGTATCCGTCGGAGTTGCCCAGAAAGCCACCGCGGAAGGCGTCGCCCGGATCGGTGTCCGTGCAGGTGATCGCCAGATCGTCGCCGCTCCAGTGGTGGTAGAAGTATCCGCCGCTGCCGAACCAGGTGGCTGTGTTGTCGGAGACCTCTGTGTCGATCAGGTCCACGGTGACCTCACCGAAGCGAGAGTTCGCATAGAACGCGCCGCCATAGAGGGCGCCGGTGTTCTCGAACAGGCGGGTCCGTTCCATGAGCAGATCGCCAGCGGGGATGTTCACACCGCCGCCATAGACGCCGTTGCTGAAGCTGATCTCTGAGTCGTAGATCTCTGCCGGGCAGTCCTCAAGGTACATGCCGCCGCCAGCCTCTGCGCGCGCCTCCGTGATGACGACGTCGTTGAGGACCAGCCCATCAACGTTCTTACAGAACACGCCGCCGCCGGAGCGCCGGTAGTTGTCCATGCCGTTGTTCTGGGCGTCGCCCCGCCGGAGGGTGACACCCTCCACGGTGACGAACAGCGGATCGTCCTCATCAGACTGGATGGCGAGAGAAGGGAAGCGCTCGAAGGCGTCCAGCTCGTTGAAGCGGGAGCCGCCGATGCCCTTGATGTCCAGGTCGGCGAAGGTCTCGATGGCGCCGTACCACTTCCCGCCGCAGAAGGTCAGCTCGCCGGGCTCGTAGTTGACGTACCGGGCGGGGAACAGCGTGGTGCCAGACTGGAAGACCTGCGTCAGATCGAGCGTCTGGCCGGAGGTGTAGCTGAGGAAGGTGACAACCCCGTTCTCCGTGGTCGAAGGGTCGCAGTCATCATCGAGGCCGTCGTTGCACAGCTCGGGCATGCCAGGGTTGATGAAGGGTGCGTCCTCATCGCAGTCGCCACCCTCGTAGGCGAAGCCCGGGGGGACCGTACAGCCGCGCTGCTCGGTCGCCGGATCGCCGTAACCGTCACCGTCGGGATCCTCATACCATGCCGCCGCGTCCACAGCGTCCTCATCCGTCGCACCGTCGCAGTCGTCGTCGAAGCTGTTGCACAGCTCGTCGGCGCCCGGGAAGACCCCCTCGTTGTTGTCGTCGCAGTCACCGCCTTCAGCCGCAAACCCGAACGGGACATCACAGTTGACCGCCGGCGAAGGCCTATCGCCGTAACCATCCTCATCCGTGTCCAAGAAGACCGTCAGGCCCGTGCCGCCGTCGATGTCGCCGTCACAGTTGTTGTCAACGTTGTCGCAGATCTCAGTCGCTTCCGGGTTGATCTTCGCGTCAGAGTCATCACAGTCGACGCTGGCGCTGAAGCCGTCCTCATCCTCATCGAGGATGTCTTCGTCTACGGTGTCTGAATCATCGACGTCGCAGCCGAAGCCGACCAGGGCGAACAAAAACAGCAGGCGCATAGACGTCATCGGTCCTCCAGGGGGAATGAGCAGTGTGAAACCCACCGATAATACCGGACACGGTGACCTTCACAACTTCTTGACCCTCAGTTGCTACCTCAGCAAACCACCTTGGTCAACCAAATTAATAGGCAATCACTCTGCATTCATAACAACCATAGATTCCTAACTACGATGAGTTGAACCCAAACAGAACCGCCCCTGCTTCATTTCTGAAGCAAGGGCGGCTGATTTGTTCCCGGTACAGTTCGATTCGATTCTACTGCTCAAGCAGGATCGGCGAGTTTCCATCGGTGATGATGATCTTGGCGTTGGGAGACGTCGACAGCATTCGGAACGCTTCGATGGTCTGCCACCGGATCAGATCTTCCGTGATCCCCTCAGAGAGGATCTTGTTGGACTCCCGGATGCCCTCCGCCTCGATCTGGCGACGAGACGCCTCGAGCTGCTCCTGCTGGAGGACGAACTCCATCCGCTGCGCTTCTTGCTCTGCCTCAAGCTTCGCTTCGATGGCACGGAACAGGTTGGGCGGAAGGTCGATGCTCTTGAGCAGCACAGCCTCGATCTCGAAGCCACGATCGAAGAGGAGCTCCTGCATCCGCTCCGCGATGGCATGTTCGATCTCCCCCCGGCCGTTGGTGTACATGTCACGGGCGAGGTACTGGGCAGAGACGTCCGCCGCCGCAGAACGGAAGACGCTCAGGATTGCGATACGCTCGTAATCCAGGCCCAGCTCCTCGACGACGACCGGGGCCATTTCCGGGCGCACCCGGTACAGGATGGAGATCTGGGTGCTGACGTTGAGCCCCTCTTTCGAAGGCAGCGACAGCGTGATCTCAAGGTTGCGGGTCTGGGTCTCGACCTTGATGATCCGGGTGATGAACGGGTTGTAGATCCGAGGACCAGCGTTGATGGTGGCGTCATCGAGGCGGCCAAGGGTCCGACGGACACCGACCTCGCCCTGTCGGACGATGGTGCAGCCAGACAGCCACAGCACACCCGCCAGGACGCATCCAGCGATCTTCCATGTACGCATCTCTTCACCTCCAGTGTGAATGGGGGAGCAGAACGAGGGAGCAGAGCAGAACACGCGGTGACGCCCGGTTCAGCGTAGCAGCCGCCGTCCCTCAACCAGGGCGACCAGCTCACGGATCGTGACCCCGTTCTCAACCGGGTGTCTCAGCGGAAGCTCGTCGTGAATATGGTACCGATTCCGACGCCCTTCCTTGGTGATCGTCAGATACCCTTCTGCCGCCAGCTCGGCGATGATCCGCTGCACCGCCCGTTCTGTGATGCCGACCAGCCGGGCCATGTCCCGAATCCGAAGATCCGGGTCGCGGACCAGACACAGCATCACATGGGAGTGGTTGGAGAGGAACGTCCAGTTGGGTTGTTGCAAGGTGTCCAGATCAGGTGGGAGGGTCATCTTCTTTTTATCGTATAAGATGAAGTCGATTTAGCGACCTCATTTACATGAATTAAATATCCTGTATCCCAGATCATGTAAGATGTTTTTTCTCGAATCCTTCGATGCTTCTCGCGTCCTCCCATCGCCATGAATAAAACTCCCTCACACCTCAACAATCCGAGCGCCCTCCACTCACGGGTGCCGAACCCTCCCCAACAAAAAAAGCAGACCAGACCATGCTCTTTGATGGATGGATAGAAGACATCGATCGACGCCTTCGTCTGACCGCGACAGATGGGGACAGGGGGACATTCTCATTGATGGAGACTCACCGCACCAATCGTGGGGACGTCCAATCCCGTCACATGGGAACGTACCGATTTGACCGCACATCGACCCCTGCGCGGCTGACGTTGAACGTTCAACGCAGTGAAAAATGGGGATCGCGGGAATGCGCGAATCCAGGCTGTCAGGCGCCGCCGTATGTCTGTGGGGTGTTCAGCAGTCGTTACTCTTACTGTTCACGAAACGATTGCTTCAAACAAGAGATTCCAGCCGGTTGGCGAAACGCTCCATGGGTTCGCTTCAAAACCCGAGCTGTTCTGGTGACCCGGGAAGACGGCCTGTGGACAATTGACGATCCGGAACTCGGCTACTTTTCCGAGTCCTGACGCCGACGTGCCATCGGACGATGCGCTCCTAAAGACGCTGTATTCTTCGCGGTTGTGGGGTCAGCCTTTCAGAAGCTCGGGCAGGTTTCCGGTGCAGTCGATGGTTTCGCCGTTGTCGCCTCGGACCTGGGAGACACCGAGAGCGGGGGGGGCCATTCCGACGCCTTCACAGAGTGTGGTGAGCAGCTTCTGGTGGGGCACGCCCATGAACGGAGACGTGTCGTCGTAGGGCTTGAGCCCGCGCCGCGGGGAGGTCCGGGCGTAGTTGACATACTGGCCGGTCTGGAGCCGGCTGTTCTTCCCCCCGCCGAGGACGACGGGGTACTGGTCCATGCCATGCCAGCTGTCGGCCAGCTCGCTCATCCAGACGACCACGGTGTTATCGAGCAGCGAGCCGTCGCCTTCGGGGATGCGGTCGAGGACTTCCATGATCCGGGCGAACTGAGCGGCGTGGTAGGCCATGTATTGGGCCATGGCGTCCTC
>JBCBLB010000941.1:0-2731 GCA_038520555.1 Myxococcota bacterium
AGCCCGATGAGGACAATCCCGGCGTCGAGCTGCCGGCGGTGCCTGACGATGAGAAGCGTGGCCAGTCGATCACCAAGCTGTATGATCGTCTGTTGGAGAAGGCTGAAGCCGCCAAGGCGCTCAGTGAGCGTTCCTCGCGGTCGGACGCTGAGTTTAAGGGACGGATCCTGCTTCAGGTGGACCGGACCATGCCCTTCAACGTTCTGCGCGAGGTCATGTACACCGCAGGCCAGGCACAGTTTGGTGAGTTCAAGTTCGTGGTTTACAAGCGGGAATAGTCTCGGGATCCCTGCGGTTGCTGTTCAGGGATGAGAGTTTCGACGCCAGCGCGGCCGGGTCTGTTTCGGAATCGTTTCCTGCGGTTGCGAAGGGGACCCGGTCAGGTCTATGGTAAGTGTGGTGGAGTGAATTCTTTTCTGAACCGCCTACCACCGACCCGAACCACGGACTTGAAGCGCGACTTGAAGATGAACGGTGAAAGATTTCGACACCAGATCCGATTGCTAGTGTCGAAGGCCCTGAAGGGGAATGGGCCATCTGAACGGTTGGTCATTCACCGTTCAGATTCGGGGGCGGGATTATCCGTCCGAAACGCCTGGGGCAGGGGAAGCTGACGCAAATGGCTGCAAGAGCAAAACAGGCAGAACTTGGGAAAGTCCTCCGGATTGGCATCGTCCAGTCCGGCAAGGTTGTCCACGAGCGGTTGATCCGCCCGGGACAGAATGTGACCGTGGGCTCATCTCCCAAGAACACCTTCGTGTTTCAAGTGCCGGGCCTTCCGGATCAGCATGTGCTGTTCCAGGCTCGGAGCAACCGTTACTATCTCAACTTCAGCGAAGAGATGTCTGGCAAGATCGCCCACAAGGACGAGATTGTCGGTCTATCTGAGCTGAGCGAGCGTGGGGACGCGACCCGAAAGGGTCCGCACTTCGTCCTGCCGCTCCACGACAACAACCGCGGCAAGATCGTCATCGACGATCTGACGGTGCTGTTCCAGTTCGTCAACGCCCCGCCGGAGTCGGCGCGGATGCTGATGAAGCAGGACTTCCGCCCCCGGCTGCTCGATGAAGACGATCCGGTCTTTCTGGGCTTTTTGGCGCTGTTCTCATCCATCGCGACGGTGATGATGATCTGGGCGGTCAACCAGGAGCCGGTCGAATCGGTGAGCCTCGACCAGATCCCTGATCGCTTCGTTGAGATGGTCATCCCATCGGATCCGGATCCGGATCCGGTCGACGTCCAACCGGAAGAAGATCCGAACGTTGACGGCCCTCAGGTCGAGCAGCCGCAGGAAGACCCTCAACCGCAGCCGGAAGAGGCCCAGCCCAAAGAAGCCCAGCCTGAACGGCCGATGTCCGCTGCAGAGCGTGAGCAGGCCAACGCCCGCCGCCTTCAGCAGAAGAAGGAAGCGTTGACCCGGAAGTCCGCGGTCCTCGCGATGATCGGTACCCGCGGTGAGGCCAACAACGGCAGCTCGGTGCAGGACGTCTTCGCGGACGGTGATGGTGGCTTCCAGGACCTCAACGACGCACTCAGCGGCGTCGATGGCACCCAGACCGCGACCACAGAGAACATGGCCGCGGTTCGTGGGGCGACGGACGGCGGCGGTCGTGGGGACGCCACCGTGGAAGGCATCAAGAAGGGTGGCACGGGCAACGCAGCGGTCGCCGCTGCACCCAAGCCCACCGCTCCCAAGGGCAACATCTCGCTCGGTGGTGTGAGCGCAGACGGTGCCGAGGGCGCAGACGGCATCAAGCGCGTGCTTCGTCAGAAGCAGGGCCAGGTCAAGTACTGCTATGAGCAGCGTCTCAAGGAGAACCCGAACATCAGCGGCCGCATCGCGGTTGAGGTCTACATCGAGGGCGGCCGGGTCATGGACGTCAGCGTGGTCGAGAACTCTACCAAAGACAAGGCGCTGGCATCCTGTGTGACCCGCAAGATCCGCTCCTGGCGATTCGGCGCTGACGCGGAAGGCGACATCTATCTGCCCTTCGCGCTGTCCTCGAACTGATTCCCGTCGACCCACTTCCCGTCGACCCACTTCCCGTCGACCCACTTCCCGTCGACCTACGCGCCGTCTTCCCCTGACGATGCCCCTCGCCCCTGGCTTGTGTCAGGGGCGATGTTCCTTGTTGCATGTCACTTTGTTGAGAATCTTCGATCCATTTTCGATGATGAGGGGATTACCTATATGCGCTGTGTATTAAAGAAGTACGAAAAGTGTCCGTAAGTAAAGACAACCATTCTCCATGTCCATCATGGGGAGATCCTGGCGCGACGGATTTCCGATCACATCGAACGGAACGAGCGCCATCCGGGGGGAGATTGTGAAGAAGATGATCATGGCTGGCGCGCTGCTGAGCGTCCTGGTGTGGGCGACCATGCCCGCCCAGGCGCAGCAGGGACCGCCGAACATCTCTGCAGAATCCGCGACGCAGACCACCGCTGATGAGAAGCTGGCGTTCACCCGTGACGCATTGACCGAGATGAATGAGGCGCTCGGGCTTTCGACCCAGTACCTTGAGCAGGCCCAGGCCGACGGCGACGAAGACACGATTCAATGTGTTCGTTTAAAGCAGGCCTCCATCAAGGCGCTCCGGGATGTGAGCGAGCGGGCGAACATGATGATGCAGGACGCGCTGTCCAGCGGGAGCCCGGAACGATCGAACCATGAGTTTCGAAAGGTCGCCGTGGCCTTGTCGAAGGTCCGGCAGTTCATGGCTGAAGCGGA
>JBCBLB010000271.1:0-11900 GCA_038520555.1 Myxococcota bacterium
GACAATCCCGAGGACGGACGACCGGCCGCCTGCGCGACCTCAACCCCGCGCCACCGTGGGGTGATCTGTTGACCGCAGATCAGCAGTCCGGCGAACAAGAGCCCACCAACTAACCACCGGCCTCACGCAAGCACGTCCTCTCCAGCCCGAGCATCACCGGCACTTCGTCGGCTCTCCACGATCCGATCGCAGCGCTGCGCGCTGAACAACCCATCGGGCGACCGCTGTAGCGGTCGATTCAGCGCGGCGTCGGCAGCCCGAGCATCGGCGGGGTCTCGCCATCGGTGATGATGACCGTGCTGCCTTTGCTCTCGCCGACTTCTTCAAAGGCCTCGATGGCGCGGAGCTGAAGGACCTGCTTGGACAGCGAGCGCTGGAGGGTCGCGTTGGCCTCAGCCTGGGCGTTGGCCTCGGTCAGGATGGCGTTGGCGCGCCCCTCGGCCTGGATCTCCAGCATGCGCCTGGCGCCCTCGGCGGCGATGATCTGGGCATCCCGCTCGCCGGTGGCCTCGATGATGCGCCGCTCGGCCTCCTGCCGCTCGGACTCCTTGACGAACTCCATGCGCTGGGCGTCCTGCTCAGCCTCAAGCTTCTCTTCGATGGCGCGCGTCAAGCCCGCCGGGAGCGAGATGCTCTTCATCAGCACGTTCTCCACCATGATGCCCTTGGGTTCCAGGATGGAGTTCATCCGGTCCTCGATCTCGTGCTCGATGGCAGACCGGGCGCCAGAGTGCATGTCCTTGGCCAGAAACTGCGCGCTGATGTCCGCGGCGGCCGAGCGGAAGACCGGCATGATGAGTTCGGTTTCGTAGCCCAGGCCGGTTTCACGCAGAAGCTGAGGGACGGAGTCGGGCTGGACCCGATACAGGATGCTGATCTCAGCGTCGATGGTGAGGCCCTCCTTCGACGGCAGCGACAGCCGCACCTCCTGGTTGACGGTGCGGACCGGCACGACGATCATGCGCACCACGAAAGGGTTGTAGGCGCGAGGCCCCTCTCGCAGGGCGACCTCATCGATGCGGCCCAGCTTCCGCTTCACGCCCACCTCCCCCTGCTTGATGATGGTGCAGCCTGAAGTGATCGCGAACAACAACAGCAACAAGAGCGGGATGAGGGGGTGGGTCGCGGGTCGAGCTTGACGAATACGCACGAAGAACCTCCTGGGGCAATTTATGGAGGGCTATCCCAATCAAAGCGCGCGCCTCTCAGCGTTGCCAGGAATCCTCCCTCCAAGACAAGACGACAGAGGCCGTGTCTCTGTCCCCAACGCGCAGCGCCCTGGAACCCACATCCTGGTTGTGCGGACTGTAAGCGCGACACGTTCGTTCCCGTTGGAGCCCTGATGCGACTATTTTCTCTCCTCTTGCTCTTCGCCTGTGCGCCTGCCCCGACACCACAGGCGCCGCCCCCCACACCGGAGCCGCCTGTGGTGGAGCATACCCCGCGCCCCGCGCCCTCTCCTGTCGTTGACAGCGAAACCGGACAAGCCGCTTTTGATGACCTCGCCGTGTGGTACGCCGGCGGAGCGGCGCCCGACACCGACGCTGCCCTGTCCCGGCTCGCAGACGGAGACGCCGGCTCCGGTGCCTACCTCGCCGCCCTGCTGGCTCAGCTGCGCGACGACGAGTCCAACGGCCGCGGCTCCTGGCGCGCCTCGCCGTTCTGGGGTGGCGGCTCGACCTCGGATGCACGCGAGCTGCGCGCCCAGATCGCCGCCGCCCTGGCCGCCACCGACCCCGCGCCACCGGCCCTGCTCCCGGCCGCCCGCTTCCTGCTCCTTGAAGAGCCCATCCCCGCACACCAGCAGCATGGGTTGTCTCTCCTCTCGGCGCTCCCCGACGCAGAGACGGCGCCCTTGCTGGCAGAGCTGCTCGATCCGCCGCACCCCAACCAGGAGATCCTGCTCGGCGCGATTACGCTCGCCCAGGAGCGCGATGGTCACGCGGACGCGCTCGACGCGCTCCGCAGCCATCATCGCAGCGCGGTGCGCGCCGCGGTGGGCGGAGACCCGCAGCCTGCGAAGACGCTGCCCGCAGGCATCATCGCAGAACTGGAGGGCATCCGCGAGATGCTGTTCACCGATCTCCCCGCGGATGCGGCGTGGATCTCTGCGGGCATTCAAGAGGAGTGGATGCGCAACGGAGAGCCCGTTGTCACCCCCACCCGCTGCTGGGTCGTCGCAGAAGACACAGACACGGTGACCGTGATGACCTGGTTTGCCGAGGAGAAGGTGTTGCCACAAGAGCGACTCGTCGACCGCGTGGAGCGAGACCCGCTGGCGGACGCCCAGGAGCTGATCGCCGTCCGACAGGGTGATGATCGTGACGCAGCGATGGACATCCTGTCACGGGCCGGCGGCCTGACCGGGCAGTTTGAAGCGGGCTACGTCAGCCTGCCCGAGGGGCTGCTGGCCGCGTGGCTGCTCGCTCGGGGAGAAGAGGCTGCAGCCGCGGCGTTGATTCTGCCGCGTATCGAGGCGGCCGCGGACGATCGTTGGGTGGGGTGGGTCCTCCGCGACGCGCTGGGACACCATTACCACCAACAGATGCTCATCCGGTTCTCCCACCACCGCGACTATACAGGCGCGATCGCGCTGGCCGACCACCTGTCCAGCGAGCGATTCATCGGCTACCAGTACCACGAGCGCGCTGTCGAGGTGGCTGACCAGCTCCGCCGCCGGAGCGATGACTTCCGCGCCCGCGCGCTGCCCACGCCGGCCGCGTGGGCGGCCACCCGCGCCACGCTCAGCCGCGAGGCGCAGATCGAGCACCTGCTCGATCGGCTGCGGCTGCTCAACGCCATCCAGTGGGGCCAGCCCGGCGGCGTCGACTACAACGAGGCCCAGTTCGACACCCCGATCGACGGCCGGGACCCCGAGGCCTCCACCGCGCTGCTCAACCCCTTCACCGCCCTGCGCGCGATGGATCTTGCGCCTGCGGACATCCCAACGCTGCTGCCGGCCCTTGAGGACGACGACTTCATGGTGATGTTCAGCTACTGGCGAGACTTCCACCCCGATCGCTCCATGCACCGGGTCCGCGACGCGGTCGCATGGCTCATCAATGAAGCCGCCGAGGAAGAAGTGGTTCATGCCCATGTCTGGAATCACCCTGACCCCGCGCGCCGCCAGCCCGCCCGAGAGACTGTGGAGGCATGGCTGAAGGAGAACCTCAGCCAGAGCAGCGCAGCGCGACGCCGGACCGTCATCGCAGAGACCGCGGACTGGTACACCCTCTCCAACGCCGCCGAGAAGGCCATCGAAGCCGGAGAACGCGACATTCTACCCGCGCTCGCCGGGCGGCTGGGGGACTTCAAGGATCGAGACGGCAGCCTGCTGGCGCTCATGTACCGACTCAACACCCCTGACGCGCGCCCCCTGGCCGCAGAGTGGCTGCAAGCCGACGAGGACAGCGCACGGGTCTGGGCGGCGCTGATCCTTCTGCAGCAGGGTCAGCCCGATGCCGCGCTGCCGATCCTGGAGGACTATCTCCAGCAGCCAGCGGCGCGGCTCGATCGGTTCGTCGTACCCGTGCTGCTCGACAGCGGCTCACCCAAGGCCCGGGCGCTGGCCTGCGCGCTGCCGGAAACACCGGGGTATGCCGAGGGCTACCTCAACGCACAGCAGTGGGACCAGCGCAGCTTCCCGCTGCACGCGCTGTTCGCCGCAGGCTGCGCCGAGGTGGTGCCGCTGCTCCGCGCTGGGTTGCAGGACACCACACCCATCGGCCAGGTCTCGGGCATGCGTCCAGATGGGACAGCGTTCACCTACGAGCAGCTCCGCGCCGATCAGATCGCCTACCAGATCTCAGAGTGGCGTGTGGGAGAAGGGGACCTGTTCGACAACAGCGCACCGGATGAAGAACGCGCCGAGATGCGCGTTGCGGTCCTCCGCTGGGTGGAAGCGCAGCACGCCAACCTCACCGAAGGTCGCCCACATGAGATCGCTCCCGCGCCGGCACCTACGCGAGAGACAGGGTGGTTCATCGACGCGCCCCGGTAACGTGCAGCGCCATCCTGAAGCGTGAGACCCGACAGCTCACCGCTGACTTGCGTCGGCAGCCGCCTGAGCGCGGTCCCCGTGCACCGGGTCGCACACAGGTGAGGCGAGCCGGTTATCCTCGCTGCCGTGCTGCGCAGACCTCTTCTCATTGTGTTCATCGGATCCCTCACCATCACGGTGAGCGGCTGGGCGCTCTCCACCCCCAACGACGCGCCCGCGGATCGCTGCGACCACTACCTCTCAGACCGTCAAGCCTTCTTCGGCGATCTTCATGTTCATACCGCGCTGTCCCTGGATGCCGCCACGCAGGAGACCCGCACTCGCCCCGATGAGGCCTACGCCTTCGCCATGGGAGAGCCGCTGTCCGTCCAGCCCTTCGATGAAAAGGGGCAGGGGACGCGGACGCTCCAACTCGAACGCCCCCTCGACTTCGCCGCAGTGACCGATCATGCTGAGCTGCTCGGTGAGGTCGAGATCTGCTCGAATCCAGACCTCGAGGGGTATGCGTCGCTCACCTGCCGGATGTATCGAAACCGCCCGCGGGCCGCGTTCTTCTGGATGAACATGCGGATGAGCTTCGGGAAGTCGATGCGGCTGTGTGGCCCGGGGCGGCTCCGGTGCCAAAGCGCCAGCCAGCGGCCGTGGGACGAGATCCAGGCCGCCGCCGCGGCCTGGAACCGAGACACCGGCGACTGCGACTTCACCACCTTCGTCGGCTACGAGTGGACCGGCGCACGAGACGGCAAAAACCTTCACCGAAACGTCATCTTCCGCGGTGCCGATGTCCCCGCGCTGCCGATCGACTTCTATGCGGCGCCCGCGGCGCCGGAGCTGTGGGCGAAGCTCAACGACCAGTGCACCGGCGACTGCGACTTCATCGTCATCCCCCACAACAGCAACCTCTCTGATGGGCAGATGTTCCTCGCTCCGACCACGGCAACAGAGGCCAGAATCCGGGCAGACGCGGAGCGACTGGTCGAGATCATGCAACACAAAGGGGCGTCGGAGTGCTGGCCGGGCAGCCCGGACGAACACTGTGGCTTCGAGGCCCTCCCCTACCGCACCTTCACCGAGAAATTCACCGCGTTCCGCCCGAAGCCGCCGGGCCCTTCCGTCGGGTGGGTGCGCCCGACGCTGACCGCGGGGCTGCGGTTCGAGGCCGATCTGGGCGTCAACCCCTACGTCTTCGGCCTCATCGGGAGCACAGACACCCACCTGGGCGCACCGGGCCTGGCTGCGGAGGAGGGCTTCCCCGGCCACGGCGGCGCCGGGCGGCCCGCCGATGCATCTGTCCGTATGCCCGATGACGTCGAATTCAACCCCGGAGGGCTGGTCGGCGTCTGGGCCGAGGAGAACAGCCGCGACAGCCTGTTCACCGCCATGAAGCGACGCGAGACCTTCGCCACCTCGGGGCCGCGGATGCAGGTCCGTCTGTTCGCTGGAGACCTGGAGGATGACCTCTGCGACCGCCCGAACCGCATCGGCCACTTGTACCAGACCGCCGCTCCGATGGGCTCAACCATCGATGCCCCGGCGGCGATGCGCCTGCTCGTCGAGGCCTCCGCGGATCCCCGCAGCCGCCCCCTCCAGCAGGTGCAGATCGTCAAGGGCTGGTTGGACGGCGATGCCCCTCGGGAGCAGGTCTTCGATGCGATCGTGGCCGAGACGCCGGGCGCCGTGGATCCAGACACCTGCGAGGCGAGCGGCGGAGGCGCGACCGTGCTATGCACGGTCTGGACGGATCCGACCTATGATCCGGCGGAGCGGGCGGTCTACTATGCGCGCATTCTGGAGGCGCCGAGCTGCCGGTGGAGCCAACGTCTGTGTCGGGCCCATGATGTCCAGTGCGATGGGACGGACGCATCGGTCGGCGGCATGGAGGCCTGCTGCGCAGAGACCCACCAGCCGATCGTGCAGGAGCGGGCCTGGTCGTCCCCGATCTGGGTGAGGCCCTGATGCGGCGGCCGATGCTCACTGGCGCGCTGCTCGGCGCCGTCGCCTTTCTCTCGGACGCGATGCGTCCGGCGCCCGTCCCCCCCACGGCGTCTCCTGCGGTCGAGATGGCGCTGTCGTTGGGGCTGGATCGCGCCGACGCGTTGGTCGCGCGCCGTCTGCGCCGAGACATGGCGTTTCTGGGGTTCACCGGCGATGAGGACGCCCTGCTGGCCCAGGCGGTTCAGCTGGGCCTTCACGAATCAGACGCCGTGGTGCGTCGATATTTGAGGCTGAAGCTTTCTCGGATGGTGGAGGCAGGCCTCTCCACACCGACGGATGCCGAGATGCAGGCGTGGCTGGCAGCGAACCCGAACCGATTTCGCCAACCGGCGCGGATGCAAACCGTGGCCCAGCCGGGGCGCTGGCTGACGGCGCGGGATCTGGAGCGCCAGTATCCGCATGGGCCGCCAGAGATCCTGGCGGTCCAACCGGCGCGGCCCGCGGCGCTGGCGGGGAACCGGGCGCGGATACGCGCAGCGATGCGTGCAGAGCGACGGGCTGTGGTGATGAATCGACTGCTCCGCGACGGAGGATTTCGCGAAGAAGACGTTAAGACGGCCGGCGCAGTGCGCGAATGAGATTACGATGTCGACCAGTGGAGGACATCAATGTTGGGGATGCGTTGTTGGATCCTGCTCGGCGTCGCGGTGTGGCTGGCTGGCTGTGACGGCGACGATGGGAAGGATAGCAGCTCACCGGGGTCAGAGGACTCTGGCGAGTCGCCGACGCTGATCGGGGACTGGGAGGGGGTCTGCGCCTTCCCTGGCTATGACCTCGATGTCGAGTTGACCGTTGAAACCATCGACGGCGCGGCCTTCTCCGGGCTGTCTGCGCTGACCATGCGAGAGACCGGCGCCGATGTGATCTTCTTTCTCGGCGACCTGGATGGGCAGCAAACCGGCAGCCAGCTCCGCTTCGACGTCGCCGCGGAGGATGTCCGCGGCACGAAGCTCAACATGACCGTCGAAGGCCCCCGAAGCGGCGACGTGGTCGAGGGCACCTGCCAGACGTTCGACGAGTCGGGGAGCATCACGCTGACCTTCCAGGGGTGAGATGGTTGTCCTTCTGCTGGTGGTCGGGGCGGTCTCTGCTCATACGCTGGCACCCGCGCGGGTGACCCTCACACAGGAGGACGAGACCGTCTGGCGGCTAGAGCAGCGGATGCCCTGGTCGGCCTACGGCCTGCTGCGAATCCGTCCCTCTCCGACGTGCGCCTCGACCTACCCTGAAGTGGAAATGGCCGGCGGGCTGGCGACGATCACCCAGACGCTCACCTGTGAGACGCCGCCGGAGAAGCTTAGCGTGAGCGGCATCGAGGAGAGCGGCAGCGCCGTCATCCTCGAGATCCAGACCGCGACTGGAGAGGGGCTGACCACGATCGACGTCGACGGTCGATGGCCACTGCCCATGCCTGAGCCCCCGAAGGCGGTGCTCCGCCAATACCTGCGATCGGGCGGGCACCACGTCCTGGTCGGCATCGACCATGTGCTCGTGGTCCTCGGCCTGGGGTGGTTGAGCGACAGCGCGCGTTCGCTCTTCGGGGTGCTGACCGGCTTCACCGTCGGACACTCGATGACCCTGGGCGCCTGTGTGGTCGGCGGCGTCCAGGCCCCCGCAGCGATCATCGAGCCGCTCATCGCCGCGACGCTCATCGCCCTCGCCTGGCAGATCTATACCCACCGTTCCCACGGCGTCATCCTGGCGACGGTGTTCGGCCTGTTGCATGGACTGGGCTTTGGCAGCGGGCTGCTGGATCTGGGATTCCCACCCCGGGCGATCGGGCTGGCGCTGCTCGGCTTCAACCTCGGCGTCGAGGCCGCGCAGCTGCTCATCGTCACCGTCGCCGCCGGCGCGCTGTGGGGCATCCGGCGCCTGGGTGGGAAGATCAAGGATGCGTGGCTGGCCATGATCCTCTGCGCCGTTGGAACCTATCTCTTCCTCCATGCGCTGCTTGGTGGCCTGTTTTGACGCGCGGGTGATCCCCGTTCCAGGAGAGAATCAGCCCGAGCGCTTCTCCCCACCGCCGTTGGTGGGCGCTCCGAGGCACCGGAACCGCGATCACCCACAACCCCACCATCGTCACGAACGACCCGATGGGGCCGTCATATGCTCGGTGTCCCCGATGACGGGAAACACTTCACCAGCCCATTGCGTGATGGCTTCTTTTGCAGGATTGCCAACAGGAAGAACACTCACCGGGGACGCTCTCTTCATTTTGTCAGTGTTCCCTCTGTTGGTCAGATCGACGCCTTTCCTTCACCATTCTGGTCCCAGACAGTCTATCCCAGGGCCGTAGCGGGTTCTGTGTTGCCGGAAAACCGGGCGATGTACCCAGCGCTGGGATACGGGAGGGGAGGAACGTCCAACACCCAGATTGAGATCCCGATGTACCGTTGATGGCTTCCCATCTCTGAAACGAACGATAAAACGCGCCCCATCGGTTTGGGCGCGCGTTGCACCTGTTGTTGAGGAATCCATCACAATGAGAAGAAAAACCAACCTTCGGGTGGGTGTCATTTCGGACATCCACGCCGACCTGGGGGCTTTGGAGCGGTCCCTGTCGTTCCTGGTCGGTCAGCGTATCGACCGAATCGTCTGTCTGGGCGACGTCGTCGAAAAGGGAGACGATGGAGACGCAGTTGTTGCGACCCTGAACACATGGACCATCCCTGTGGTCGCAGGAAACCATGACCACAACTCGATTCGACACGCGACGTTGGATCGCCCCTTTCGGCATCCCTCCGTTCAATCTCTGCGCCCCGAAACCATCGCACAATTGAAGACGTACCCGATGAGCCGATTGATGTGCTGGGAAGGGTGGTGGGTGATGATGGCCCATGCGCTGCCTGGGGACAATGGGGTCTATGTCTATGAAGACAAGATCCCCAGAAGACTGAAGAAAGCGCTCCGCACCCAACCCGCAGACATCCTGATGATGGGGCATACCCATCGACCAATGGCCACCCGCTGGAACCGAATGTGGCTGTTGAACCCCGGCTCCGTGGCCCGCGCTCGGACCCGGGACAGCTTCACCTGTGGGATCCTGGCCCTCCCCACCTTCCGGTGGACCGTCTATGACCTGAGCACTGGCGCGATCGTACTGGATGTCACATGAAATACGCTGATCATGCTGGATATCTACCTGTCAGACTGACTTTCCTTCCGTGCGAACCATGTCATTTCACTACGATGGTCCATCTCGCTGGAGCATGGTGTCATAGCCCGGCCTAAGTGATCCATGTCAGCCGAGAGTGCGCAAGAGACGTTGGAGATGTTCAAGCCAACTCTCCATGCCTGGTGCCAGCTCAAGAAAATCAACCGGTGTTCACGGGATCTTGACTGTAGAATTCTCCAGAGGCTGGAGGCCCCTCAACGTCTCTTGCGCACTCTCACTGGATCACGATCACTTTGCCCGAGCCTTAACATGTGGGGTGGCGAAGAGTTGCTCGTGAATACCTCTTTGGGGTTGTGGTACCCGTGGTGGTGAGGCGCGGAGGAAAACGCCATGAGGGGTCCACCGCGGGGGTTCGGGCAAATCCAGCGGCTTCGCCCGCCGGATGTGCTCTCGGACAGTTTCTGCGATGCCGGCGCCTCCCACAAGGCGTTGGACGACATCCATCGACAACGGGGACACGGAGAAACATTACTGGGCGCAGCGGGTGGGCGCGCTCCAGTTCATCGGGCCCGACAAACTTGAGCTTTACGATACGGCGTTTGTGGACAACCAGGGACTCTCTGGGGGCGTGGTTCAGGTTTATGGCGGTTAGATCGTGGGTGAGCGGCTCCACTTCGAAGGCAACGATGCACACTACGGGGTCATCATTGTCGGCGAGGGGACGTCCGTGAACTTCTCTGAGGCATCTTTTGTTGATAATGTTGGTTCACTGGGTATCCGCGGCGTGTTTTATGTCAGCGATGGTGGTCGTGTTGCCTTGAGCACAGCACGCTTCTCGGACAACGCTGGCTCATATGGAAGCGCGATAACGACCTCTATGAATGCCATCCTCGAACTCGACAATATCCTGTTCGACGGACATTCTTCTCAGGCGAGAGGGGCACTCTACCTCTCTCCGAATAATCAAACCCAGGTGACCCGGTCGAGCTTCATCGGTCACGATTCCAGCTATGGTGGCGCAGTGGTTCAGAATGATGGGATTTTCACCGGAAGTGAGCTGCTCATCGAAGACAATTCCTCGAATTACGGGGGAGCCTTTTATACCGATAAGTCTGCGCAGGTGTTCCTCGAAAACTCTGCACTCTACGACAACCGCTCTTCACGCTGTGGTGGGTTCTACACTGAACTCGCGGACACCGTTGAGCTAGTCGATGTCGACTTCTTCGGCAACGGCGTCGATTTCTGTGGCAGCACCAACTACACCTGGGACGCGCTGGTCACGAAGACCTGTGTGGGTGGGGTCTGCAAGTAGACCTCAATCGGCCAGGTGCTCTCCCCGCAGCAGGCGCCGCTGGAGCTGATCGTCATACAGCGATGGGGGCTGGAGGTTGTCGCCATCGTCTACGCCTTCGGCGAAATCCTCTGACGCTGTGCCCCGTCCACACAGAGGCGTCTTCAGTCGCGACTGCCTGCATCCAACAACAGAACTGGTCGCGACATTTCCCCGCCGGCCGGATGACCAGCAAAGCCGCCTGGGATAAGGTGAGCCGACGCAGGCCCGGTGCACTTCCCAGATAGCCGCCGATAGCGGTCGTTGTTCACACCGAGCACAGAACAGGGGGACGTTTGTTGAGCACTCACCGGGGCAGCATCTACCAGCACAGCCAGTTCGAATCCGACCTTGTGAACGGTCAGATCATCCGGAGCATGCGCGGCGCGGGAACGAACCACGCAGACCTTGTCGTTTTTCAGCTCGATGGCCCCTATCGGCATCACTTCTCCCTCGACATCGATGCCGTCTTCTGGGGCGAGTGGCCGGCCGACGCCTTGGGCGACAGCTACGACGAACACGTTGACCTGGGCAGCCGACTCGGGGTCGTCGGAAGGCGTGTGGGTGCGGTGCTGGCGTTTCCAGCGGTGGCTGATGGCAATCCTGCAGTGCACATCCACCTTGATGCAGGGGAAAAGCTGGTGTTCAGCCCGTCCAAGCCGAGGGACAGCGAGCCCGGCTGCCGCATCCAGCTCACTCCAGGCTCGGTGGCAGAGAGCTATCAGGAGCTGTTCCTCGCCCATGACGACCGCGCTCGAGCTGACGCACCTGACGGCCTGTCCTGGCAACACCTTCGAGCACTGGTGCGCACCACCTGCGTCGAGCTGGAGGCCCGTCTGGGTCGGCCCGTCCGATTCAGTGAGCAGGGCCAGGACGCCCGCTTCCTCGCAGATGTGATCGTCGGGGAGGGCTCGATCAGCCAATCCCACCAACAGAGTGTTCGTTTCAGCAAGTGCGGATGGATGGTGTCTGTCACGGATCCGGGCATAGATCCCGGGGAGCTTCGCGTGATTCGCGAAGTGGTACGCCGGCACAACTTCATCTTCGTTCCACATCACCTGCTGCAGCGGCCACACCACGCCTCCGACTCGTGGTGGGTGCGGTTCTTCGAGAGCGGCTAGACGGCGTGGTCGTGGATCCGGGAGTTCACCCCCGTCGACTGCACAACCTGTCCGCTGGCCATTCCGCGCGGTGACGTTCGTCTCTGCGTCGAGAGCCTGCGACACCGACCGCCTCGGGCCACGGCATCGAACGCGGGTGCAAACGCCATCGATTCACCGGCGTCCTCGGAAATCCAGCAGCACGCGAAACGTGTTCACGTAACCCTTTAGTTCCGTCTCTTCGGTAGCTCAGGCAGGTTGGGGGACCAGCGGCGGAACGATTCCGCGCTTGAGGTCATCGTAGGCCCGCCCCATGAACTCGAAGAGGTTTCCACCGCATCGGCGCAGCGAGGCGATCAA
>JBCBLB010000524.1:0-7077 GCA_038520555.1 Myxococcota bacterium
CCGTGCGCTCCGGCATCACCAGCAGGGGCTTGCCATAGTGGATCGCTTCGCCGACCAGCTGGTTGCCCGCCGTCGACAAGACCGCCTTACAAGTGGCCAGGTCGCGGAGGAACGACAGGTTGCCCGGCGGCCGATAGTCGATCTGGCCCTCGCGGCCGACCCGACCCGCGCCATACAGCCGCACCTCGCGAGACAGCGACTGGAGGATCCCCTCCAAGCGGCGGTTCATCTGGCGGACCCCATTGTTGAGATAGACCAACAGATGATCCCCATCCCGCGGCTGGACATGGTGCACTTCGTCCCGCAACAGCGGACCGATCACCTGGACGGTTTCATCGTTGGGGGGAACGTCGTAGAAGCTCGAGACCAGCACCCGATCCGGCGTGCCGATGAAGCCCAGGTACAGCCGCCGATCCATCGTCGACCGCAAACGATCCATCAGCGCCAGCGGAACCCGGCAATAGACCATCACCCCGAAGTGGTCGAAGCCGATCCGTGGGATGCCCAGCGCCAGCGCCGCCCGATGCGTCCACGCCTCAGCATCAGAGATGACCACGTCCGGCCCGAACGAACGCATCGACCCCAGAAGTTGGCGGAATTGCGGGCCGTGGCGGAAGAGGTCGAGCGCCTTCGGGAAATTGTTCAGGAAGGTCTTCAGCTTCGACATCTTCCCGTTCTGGTTGTACGAAAAGCCCAGCGACGGGATGCGCTCGACCGGGAACTTTCGCGAGAGGAAGTCATAGGCGTCGCCGCCCGCGTAGATGCGCACCTCATGGCGTTCACACAAAGACGTCAGCACCGCAGACGCGCGCGTCGCGTGGCCCCGACTGTAACCATGAACACCGTAGGCGATTCGCATGCCACTCTCTCCAGAGGTTTGGGAAGTCACCCTACCGATCCCCCATGGGCCACATGGCGCCGCTTGAACGACGTTTCTGCGATACCTATGGCACAGATTCCCGCCCGCGTCATCTCATCATCGACGCGCCTTCATCGCATCCCGCGTCCTTCGTGTCCCAACCCCGTGACGCCTCTGGATCACTTCGTCGATCTTCGATCAAAGAACCGTCGCGCAGCCAGGGTGTGCAACGCAAACGCCAGCGCCTCTGGACCATGCAGCACCGCGCGTGCAGTACACTCCGCGCTCACCTCAAACGGTGGCAGATCTGCAGCAGACATGACGGGCGCCAGGGCGAAGATCACAATCATGTTGTCTTCAGGAGCGTTCTCAACGGAAAACAGCGTCAGCGCATCCGGGGCGACCCGCACCCCCGTCTCCTCCCACAGCTCCCGGGCGCACCCCTGCTCCCAGCCCTCATATGCATCGATAAAGCCACCGGGCAACGCCCACTCCCCTCGCTGGGGAGGGATCCCACGGCGAATGATCAGCAGCCCGTCGTCCACCGGCTGCAGCGTCACGCCCACCGGGGCCGGGCTCAGGTAGCTCTCTCGACCGCACGACGGACACCGCTTCGGCCAGGTCGGTCCCTCAGGGAGCCGGCCGCCACAGCGCGGACAGTGGTCATACGGTCGATGCACACCCCTCCCTAACGCTCACGCGATACGCTGCGGTCTCCCCCCGTCCGCGGAGCGAGGATCATGGCGCGTACCCCTCAACAGTGGCTCGAAGACGACAACCTCACCGAAGCCCGACGCGCCGCCGAGCGGATCATCGCTGAGGACCCCGACGACGCCGGCGTTCGGTTCATGCTGTTCGAGCTGTGCGCCGTCTCTGAAGACTTCGATGAGGCCGCCCGACACCTCGCCGCCCTCCCCCCAGGCTACGCCGCTGCCCGGGAGCACTACGGTGGCCTCCTCAGCGCCGAGAAGCGCCGCCGCGAAGTTCTCCTCCAGGCCACCGGGCAGCCCGGCTTTCTCATCCAACCGCCCCGGCATGTCCACGTCCATCTGGGGCTCATCCGACGCCTCGCCGACGGCGACCTCGACCTCGTCCAACGTGCCCTCGATGACCTCAAGCTCCCGCCCCGCAGCGGCACCATCGACAACGATCCTTTCATCGGCATTCGCGACTGTGATGACCTCCTCGCGCCCGTCATCGAGTTCGTCGTGCCCGGCGCCTATGGCTGGCTGCCCATCGCACAGCTTGAGCGGATCACGTTCGTCCCGCCGCAGGGCTACCCCGACGTCATCTGGGCGCCCGCGACGGTCCAGCTCCGCGGCGTGAAGACCGAACAGCTGGTGAAGATCCCGACCCTCTATGTGGGCACCGGGCAGCGCTCCGACACGGAGATGCTCGGCCTGGAGACCCGGTGGGAGCGCCCCATCGAGGGGATGTCCCGCGCCTTCGGGCAGCGCGACCTCATCATCGAGACCCCCGACGGACAGCGCACCCTCAAAGGCATCCGACAGATCCAGGAGATCGTCTTCACATGATCCCCCTGCTCCTCGCCCTCGCCTTCGCCCTCGCCTGCGAACAACCGCCCCCCCCTGAACCCACGCCAGCGCCCGCGCCGCTGCCTGAAGCCTCGCCGACCCTGGCGCTGCCCCAGGACGTCGGGACCGTCCATGTCCGCGCCGTCGGCGATTTTCTCATCACCCTCCGGCTCAAGAAGACCGCCCGAGGGAAAGCCAACGGCGACAATCACGGCGGGTTCGACTGGATCTGGGCGCCGGTCGCCCCGATGCTCCGAGACGCGGACCTCACCTTCGCCAACCTTGAGACCCCCGTCGCCCCCGACCACCACCGCGGCATCGTCTGGGAGGTGTTCAACGCGCCCGCCGATCTCATCCCCTCGATGGCCCATGCCGGCGTTGATGTCGTCTCTTTTGCCAACAACCACACCTTCGACCAGGGCCCCGCCGGGATCCTGGAGACCCTCCAGCGGCTCGACGACGCCGGGATCGCATCCGCCGGCTCCGGTCCCACCTGCGCAGACGCGGCCGCCCCCGCCCGGCTGGAGGTGAACGGGGTTCGTGTCGCTGTTCTGGCCGCCACCGATCTGATGAACCTCGACGAGCGCGATGGCGCGGATGCACCCTGCACCTTCGTCGCCGGCCCCGTCTGTACGACGCGCTGCGGCCCCGATCGAGACGCCATCCACTATGCCATCGATGAAGCGCGCCTGAAGGCCGCCATCGAGGCCGCTCGCGACGACGCCGACGCGGTCGTGATGTCCTTCCACTGGGGCGATGAGTACCGGACCCAGCCGCTGCCGGTGTACACCGACCTCGCCCCCAAGCTCATCGAGTGGGGCGTCGACGTGGTCCTCGGCCACCACCCCCATGTCCTCCAGCCCATCACCCAACACACCGCCGACGACGGCCGGCAGGGCCTGATCGTATACAGCATGGGCAACTTCGTCTCGGATATGGGCTCGAAGTTCGACCCGAAGACCAGCGCTGTGCGCCGCGGTAACACCCGCGATGGCGTCATCATCGACTTTAATCTGATAAAGACCCGGCTGCCCGGCGGCCGGACCGTCACCCGGGTCGCAGATGTGTCCGCCATCCCGCTGTGGACCACCAACAATCGCCTCACCCGACGCGCCGGAGAGCCCGACGAAGTCCAGGTGATCTCGCATGAGCAGTCCGACGACCCGGGCCTGATGGCGGTCCGACGGGCGCAGGTGGCCCGGGTCATCGGCGCTGCATGGCTCAGCCCAGCGGGTGCCGAAGAACCGCCAGGATCTGAAGCGCCGCGGTGAGCGTCAGCACAGACAACAAGATCGCCAACCCAAACCGGATCACCGCGCTCGCCCACACACCAAACGAGCGCTCGACCGGCGGCCAGGGCTTCGCCCACCATTCCTGAACCCGGCGAATCACCTGACCATGCAGATCCGCCTTCCACCCTCGAATCATCAGGGCACCGACGAGCAACATCATCGCCGTCGAGGCCTGAACCGAGGCGAACAGCATCCCCGCGCCCGCGACCACCGCGACCGCCCGACGCACCGGGGGCTGCCCCCGACCAGAGAGCAGCGCGAACAGTCCGGCCAGCACGCCCAGAAGCTGCACCGGGATCGGGAGCCAACGGGCCGAAGACCACCACTGCACCGTCACCGGCGCATCGGCCTCGACCCAATACCGTCGGTAGCTGCGCTGGGTGCCGGACTTCGGGATCGAGATCCGCACCGGCATCGCGCCATCTGCCGAGCCTGACAACCCCGCAGAGAAGCCCGCCGCCTGCGCCTCTCCGTCCTGCATCGGGGGACGCATCCAGTTCGATGTGCCCATCCACTGCTGCGCGGCGATGTCTCCCCGCAGTCCCGAGTAGATCCGGTCTCCTGGCGCGTACACCGTCCAATACACCTGGGACGAGGGCAGATCCAGGGCCGGCAGCGAGAGCTGATCGCGGCTCAGCAAGCCAGGAACGTTCAGTTGTTGCTCGATGATGACCTTGAGCGAGAACGATGAATCGCCCGACCGCCGCAAGGGCAACAAGACGGCGCCGGATGCGTCTCGGCTGGGGCGCACCGGCTGATCGTCGAGGAACGCCGATCGAACCTCGGCGCCTTCGGGGAGTGCCAGCCGCAGGCTGTGCCGCAAGCGGTTGCGCAGCGTGATGTGCATCTCCGTCAGCGCCGTCCCCTCCGGTGAAATCACCGTATCCGCTGCGACCCGATCGACCGCGCCCGAGGCGGGCTCCTGCTCCGGCAGCGCCAGCGCGGACAGGGTCAGGTCGGCGGACGGTTCGGTGTAGCGGTACGCCTTGAGGATGGGCTGGATCGCGCTGGAGACCAACTCGACCGGGAGCTGGCGGACATCCACCGCCGCCGCCCCCGATCGGGAGACCTCCTCAAGCTTCAGGTTGCCCGCGACCTCGACGCCCAGCCAGCCGACCTCTCGCTCGACCCCGACGCACCGCGGCAGCTCCACGTCTACGATCGTCGCATCGCTCCGGCGGGCCAGCCGAAGAGACAGCTCGTAGGTGTCCCGGATGGGGTAGGCCGTCTCACCGCGGAGCATGGTGACGCCGCCGGAGAGGACATCCACCTGATAGCGGAAGGCGCCGGGCCCCTCGGCAGAGACCACCTCCATACCGGGCGGGATCTGGACGTCAAACCGCCGCTGGCCCGCATACAGGATGTTGTAGCGGATCACCACGAACTGCTCCTGGAGGCCCTCGTTCAGAGACAGCAGGCTCAAGGTCTCGGCGAAGACCCGCGCAGCGCGGGCCTCATCGTCTTCCATGGCCCGGAAGCCGACGAGGTGAAGCCGGCTGGTCGGTTCCAGGGCCGCGGACAGCCGGGTGCCGCCCGGGATCTCGGAGCGCTCGGACTGGATCGCCCGTCGCAGCCGAGGCTCCAGCCCCTCGATGGGGAAATCTGCGGAGAAGGTCGTCATCGGCGTCTGTGCGATCGGCAGGGAGAATTCGAGCGAGCCCCGCGGCCCGCTGGCGGGGACCAGAAGCGACACCCGCAGCGTCTTCTCCCCGACCTCATCCGTGACCCAGACGTGGTAGCCGCTCTGCCGCGCCATCGGGATGGGCCGACCATCGACCGAGGCCGCAGCGATGACCGCCTCCTCGCCGGCCAGCGGCACGGTCTTCCACAGCCCCTCGCCGCGGAGCGTCGCGGTCAGCTCCAGCTCCAGCTCCAGCACCTCACCGACCAGGGCGCCCGAGTATGAGGAGGACCCCAGCACAACCAGCGGACCGGAGAGGGTCGGCGGCGCCTGGCGGGCCCGATCGTGCACCTCGGTGAACCGCTCCAGCGAGACCTGGACCTCGCCCTGAATGGTGGCGTGCTTCGCGCCGGTGGACGCTGAAGGCCGCTGGGAGATCTGCTGGGAGAACTCGTTGTTTTCCATGATGGCCTGGAACTGGCTGGCGGCCCGGGCGTCCTCGACGTCGAGGTTCAGGTCATCGGCGACAGCGAGAGAACAGGCGGTCAATAACCACATCATCGGAGGCTCCGGTGTGCGAAGAGGAGGCCGGCGAGGGCGATGAGGGACCACAACATGGGCACGTTGAGCAGCAGCTCTGCGACGACCCAGAGCACAGCCACAGCTCCCAGGTTCCGCCAACTCAGCCACCGCCGGGTGTCCGCAGCGTCCGCGGCGACGTCCGCGGCGGCCTTGCGGAGCATCCCACGAGAATGAACCACCAAGGTAAACAACAGCGCGAGGTCTGCGCCCCAGACGATCCGCCGGTTGACACCGAGGACGTGGTGGCCGAGCACCAACAGCCCAGCCATTCCCACCGCGGAGAGCCCCCAGACCCGCCAGGGGTAGTCGCTCCGCCGCCGGGCGGTCACCGCGGCGCCGGTGAGGATGAAGCTCATCATCAGCGCCAGCCACCGGAGCGGCTTCACCGCGCCAGCGTCGAGGTAGGCGACCGTGACCTGAGCGGCTTCCTGGCCGGGAAACAGCCGCACGAAGCGGTAATATTTCCCCACCAGCGGGAAGCTCCGGGTGACCTCCTGCTCGACGTTCCGGCCGCTGGCTTCCTGGCGGTAGATGATCTTGCGCCGCGCGAGGATGTTGGAGTAGCTTCCCCCACCCGCCCACGCCTGCCGGCCGCGGAGGGCTTCTGTGAAGAACATCTGCGCCCGTCGGAACAGGCCGTAGCGGATATGCGTCCGCTGGGTCAGGTTGGCGTCGAAGCGCAGCGGTGTGACCGCCTCCGGCAGATACAGGTGCCAATTGACCGCCATGACGTCGACGTCGAGCTGCGGCAGGTGCGCCTCATGGCGGCCGAGCAGCCCCATCTCTCCGACGTCCCGCTGATACGCCAGCTCGACCACGAAGCTGCTCTCCTGGTAGTTGGCGCCGGGCGGTGGGGGGATACGGAGCGTCATCCCCTGCTCCAGGTCGTCGGGGTAGTCGAGCTGATCGCCGTTCGCTTCGAACAGCCGCCGCCAGGCGCTGCTGTCGGAGTAATAGAGCACCGCGATCCCGCCGAGCGTCTCGCCAGATGCGACGGTGTGGCGGACGGCCTGCCCGTCGCCGATCCGGACGCTCTGCCGGAGCGGCAACAAGAGCGCGTCCCCCTCCACCGCAGGCCGGACAGGCTCTCCGCCGATCCGCGCCTGGGTGAGGGTCGACCCATCGGGAAGCCGAACCCGCAAGAACTGGCGGACATTGTTGCGGATGCGCATCCGCATCTTCGTCGCC
>JBCBLB010000718.1:0-4819 GCA_038520555.1 Myxococcota bacterium
GGTGAGTGCGCCACTCACCAACTGGCAAGAGTCTCCCTGGTAGAACGGTCCCCTCGTCAGTCAACCAGTACACTTTACAGACCGGCGCTGCTCTCATCGACGTCAACATCAGACGCCGAGGGCCAGCGCCGTTGTCGTTTGACGTCCCCACATACATCGTGGCCTGTGCCCGTGTCGCTCCTCACCCCCACTGCCCGGGTTCCACATGCCTGATCTGGCATTGTTGCACCGTTGGAACCGATCATGCTGCACTGCAACAAACTATTGTTGCATCTGTGGAACAATACGCTGGACCGTCAGGAAGACAACACGCAACCGAAGATGTCAAACCCCCAGAAGTGTGGGCGCCATGACAAAACAGTTGGACACAAAACAATCTTCACCGATGGGTATCCGATCACCGATGACGATCACCTGGGTATGGCCCTCGCACACAGCCGAACACCTTACACATAGACTTTATCAATAAGTCAGTTCATAATATTATTTTTGAAGTACAATCTGGGATTTGGCATTCATTGTAGGCGTACAAGTTTATGCTGTGTGGGTGACCATGACCAGACCACCAGCCGATGCTGGCGATCATCGGCGAGGTAGAATGGACCGTTCTCCTGTTGCGCGTAGATCTGAAGCCACCCCTCAAGGTCCTCGACATCATCGCGGCGATGCGGATTGCCCTGCAGGCCATCGATCGCATCGAGGACGCCGCGGACAGCCAAAGACTCCAGGCGCCACACCGCCCCTCCCTCGGCGCTGATTTGAACGCTGCCGCCGGTGATCGGGCGCCCGTCGCTGTCGACGGTTTCCCAGGAGACGTCGCCATGCTGGCCATATCGCATGGGCTCCTGGAGCAGATGACCGTCGAGATAGGCGGTCATCCCCGCCGGCACCTCCACCCGGGGGCTGACGTCGCGCGCGGGCTCATCGAGCCCGTCCACACAGCGCGGCAGCAGCGTGGGCTGCTGATTGGCCATCTCCCAGGCACGCGCCGCGAACGGATCTGGCGATGAGATATCGGGTTGCGCTCGGATACACTCTGAAGCGGCGATCAGGGCGTCAAAGAGCGCCACCCGCTCTGCGCTGGTGTCGACGAAGCCGATCGCGTTGATGGTGTCTCGTTGCGCATGACACACCGACGACATCCGAACCTGCCAGGACCGCTCACGCTCCGCTGCGCGAAGGCGACCGGATTGATAAAGGGCCATTGCAGGCACAAAACGCGCCGTCGACTCGTTGAGCGTCCGCAGGATGCGGCGCTGAGCACGTGGTGTGGGGACACCGCCCAGACGGTGCAGTGATGCCGCTGCTGGCCCCAGGCGTGCCTCCAACCGGGACACCTTCCGCGGCGAAGCGAAGTCTCCCACATAAAATACGATCGGCGTCGCCCCCGCGAGGGCAGAGGCCACCATCAACGAGAACAGCAATCCGTCAAACCGGCCAGAGATTGTCGAGGCATTCTTCAGGAAGATCGACCAAAACGGCTCCGGGAGATCTCTGGAGCCTGGCAGCGCGGTGTGGGTGATCTGGACGGGAGGGAAGGCAGGCCACCCCGTCCCCCGGGGTACGCAGCGCAGCCGCCCGCTCTGTGTTGTTCCCGCCAGTGGGATGGGGCACACCCCGGTCAACCTCATCGGTGAAAAGGAGGGTTTGCAACAAAGGTGGTTTTTGTTGTTTTGACAGCTCATCCCCCAAATCAACCCACCCAAAGCAGCTTATTCCAATCTGGCATTAACGTCGAGCCCATCAACGGATGCCCGCCCCGGATCAAAATGTCCTGATCTTCGCTGCGGTGGATCCGTTCTCCCTGAGCAGATCCGCAATGGATTGAGGGAATGAGGCCGGCGCGCCCCTTGCAGGGGCAATCCACACACCGACACCGTTGGAGTCCCTGTGGTTGTTCTGCTGTTCCTCTCTGCTGCCTTCGCCGCCTGCCCTGAGCTGACCTTCACCTTCCATGGTCAGCCTGCGTGTGTCGACCTTGCCTTCGAGGGAGCGCGGACCCGGCTGACCAACCGGTGCGACTCGCCGCTGATCATCGACCAGCAGGTGCTCCTGGACGCCGCCGACGCCGTCGTCCTGCCCCAGGCCGACGTCGAGATCCGGGACCTCAGCGCCTTCACCCTCGGCGTCGAGGGGACCGTCTACGCCGTCTTCGCCCGTGTCGAGACCTGCGCGCCCGAAGCCGACACCGGGCTGTGACTCCACGTGGAGAAAGGCGACTGGCCGCGATCTATGGCCATGGCCTTGGCCGCAGCAGGTCGCCCGTTGCCAGATGTTCTGGCAGGCGACCCGCTTCACGAGATGATGCAGCCGATGATGTAGAACTCCGCGCAGCGCATGCTGGAAGGCTGATAAACTGCTATTATGACGAATGCATTGGAGCTTCCTGCACATCGACGGCACACTGGCGAAGGGGACACGTGGTCATCGGCAGATCGGGGGCGGTCATCGACGGATGCAGATCACGCGCCGGAGCTCTCCCGATTCGGTCATCGCTCTGTCGCGCAGGCGGTCGGGGGGGATTGGCTCGCCGGGCTCGGTCCAGCCATCCAACTCCACCTGATCCAGCGATCGATCCGTCTCCCGACCGAGCACCTCATCTTCGGCGACTCTCCTGCCCAAACGCAGATGTTCATGAACGCAGCGCATGCGCTGTGGCAGGAGGCGGGCGCCCCCACCGCGAAGGGGTTCGGCCCGGATACGGTGATGCGTTTGTACCGCCAGGCGTCCAAAGCGGGCTTACCCGGAGATATCGCGAAGCGTGTCCACCAGGCGCTCGTGGGTGGAGAGCCCCTCCCAGAAGCGGTGCGCTCCCGTTTCGAGCAGGCGTTCAATCATGACTTCTCCGGGGTCCGGATCCGGCGGGACGGCCTCGCGGCACAGGCCGCGGACGCGGTCAACGCGCACGCGTTCACGGTGGGGGAGACCATCGTCTTCAGCGCTGGCAGCTATGCGCCGGGCACGCCCCGCGGCGACCGGCTGCTCGCACACGAGCTCACCCACGTCCTCCAGCATGATCAGGGGCGGCTGCCCGGGTCCGCAGACGGCGGGGTCTCCAGCCCGACCGATCCGTCAGAGCAGGAGGCCTACGCCAACGAAGATCGGATCCTCTCGCGTCTGCCGTCTCCCGCGTCTGCCGCTGCTGCGCCGCCGACCGCTGCGCACGGCCCCTCTCCGAGTGCGGGCGCCGCGTCTGCTCCGGTGCTGCGAGACGAGCGGGTCGACCTGCGCCCGGAGCGGGGGGAGTCGGGAGAGTTCGGGACGCCCTATGAATCGACCATCGAAGCGATGGCGGCCGAGGCCTTCCTACGGGCAACGTTGATCCCGAGCTCTGCGGTGATGTTTGGTCTGGAGGTCTCGGCGCTGTGGACCGCCTACCTCGACCGAGAGCCCGGCGACGACATGACCCCGCGCCATTTCCGAGAGCCCACCAGCACGATCGCGTATGGGTTCAAGCATTGTGTCCAGATCCGGGACTGGCAGGAGGAGATCCTGGACGAGGCGCAGTCTTACCTGCAGACCTCACCGGCGCTGGCCGCCAACGACTGGACCACGGTCGATCTGGCGGCCTTCGCCCCCTCGTCCGTGCTCAGCAAGCCCGTCAATTTCTCCAACCCCTATGACGTCCCCGGCCACATCGCGGGCGGAACGGGCGGCTATGACGCGGGATCAGACTGGCGGTCGGCGACCGGTTCCGTGCGGATGCAGCGTCGGACCGACACCGATGGGGCGACCACCTCGGTCTTCATCGAGCCGCAGATCGGCTTCACCGTCCACGACTGTATCGACTTCATCCCCGGACAGCCGGGGACCGGCCTGGAGCAGACCCTGACCATCCCGCTCAGCCGCCTGGAGGCGTCGGGCTGGGCGCATGATGTGCCCTTCGAGGTTCACTTCACCGGCCCGTCGACGCAGCGGACCGTAGACGGCGCGGCGCTGTACCCGGAAGAGGAAGAGGACGCCGCCCGTCACACCGATCGGGACCCGCGCAGTCCGCGCGATCGGGCTGGCACGCAGCCCCGATTCGGCACCAACGAGTCTACGGATACCCGTGACGGGGTGAATCCCGCTGACAACCGTCGCCGTGACTTCTGACGTTCAATGAAACCTCTCACGCTATCGGTGGTGGTGCTTCTGGGAGGATGTATGCCCGATCTGTTCCGCGGCTTCACCGGCCCGACCGCGGAGCCGGAGGTTCACCTGCTGCCGCAGGGCTTCACCGGTGCGGTCGCGCTTCAGCACGGTGTTCCAGACGCGCCTGCCCTGTCGTATGAGGGCGCGGCGCGCGTGTACCAGATTGACGAGACCGGACAGCTCCACACCCGCGACTCGCTCAACGTCGGCATCCGTCCCCCGGGACGGGCGCGATACTTCTTTGTGAGTCCCGACGGTTCAGGGCAACGGACGCCGATCCCGCTCGAACGCGATGCGCCCACGCCCCAGACCATCGCGATCCTCGGCGGCTATCCGGTCCATGACACCTTCCACTACTTCGTCGACACACCGGAAAACCGTGGCCGATACCCACACCCAGCTATCGACGAAGAGCGCTGAGTCGATCCATCCGGTTTCGACGCTGCGTCGACGGTGGCACAGAGTCGTAGACACGATAAACTCTGTGGAAGTCGCGGTCGGGGACGGACCTCACAACTGGCCCTTACGAAGATGATGAAGGATGGTAACCCTTTAGTTCCGTCTCTTCGGTAGCTCAGGCAGGTTGGGGGACCAGCGGCGGAACGATTCCGCGCTTGAGGTCATCGTAGGCCCGCCCCATGAACTCGAAGAGGTTTCCACCGCATCGGCGCAGCGAGGCGATCAA
>JBCBLB010000119.1:0-17394 GCA_038520555.1 Myxococcota bacterium
GACACGGTCGAAGGTGGAGGGGTAGTTGTGGTGGTAGGAGTTCTCGTCGGCGATGACGCCGGCGACGATGGTTCCACGTTCCCAGGCGTAGTCGACGGCGGCTGCGGTGGTGGCGGAGTCTGAGAACCCGCCGGTGGCCAACACGATCGCAGCGGCGCCCATGTCCGCGGCGTAGATGATCGACTCGGCGATGCGGTCGCCGGTGGCGACGAAGCTGTCGCTGTGCCGGAGGGGCAGGATGGCACAGTTGGGGCAGGCGCCGATGCCCCCGCCGTTGTCCGCCTCTGCCCCGACCTCCCGCATCACTCCGGTGCCATGGGTGCCGTGGCTGTCGGTCCAGTCGTTGAACGCGTCGTTGTCCCGCTTATAGAAGTCCCATCCGGCGACGTCATCGACGTAGCCGTTGTCATCATCATCAACACCGTCGGAGAATGTGTAGATCAGATCGGAGGCATCGAGGAACGCATCCGCTTCATCGTCGCCGGCGTCGATGGCGACGCGACTGTCGTTGGCCCAGTCCTGGACGTTGACCAGTCCGTTGCCGTCTGCGTCGTATGTGTCGGATCCTTCGGGGAGGGGAAGCTCTCCGACGTTGATGAAGATCTTGTTGACGAGGTCTGGCTCAGCCCACCGGACGCCGCTGTCGCCGACGGCGACGATGACGTCCCAACGGCCGGTGGTGGTGCGCCAGGCGCGGTCGATGCGGTTTCCGCTGCCCAGCTCCAGCTCGGCGGCGCGGATCGAGTCGCGGGCGTTGGTGGGGACATAGCTGATAAACGACCAGCGCTGCTCGAGCTCCAGGGGGCAATCTTCGGTTGCGTCGACTTCACCGCAGCTCGGGTATACGCCGACAGGGACCTCGGCCTGTAGCGAAGCGATCCATATCCACATCCACATCATGACGATCATCCATCTCTCAACGGGTCAGATTGGATCGTTAGCCGATTGGAGGTCCGCCGCGAAGCCATGCCCCGTTGATCGACGCCTTTGCTTGCCAGATTGTCACCCAGCACAGCGCCGCGGCGAGGCCATCGCCGACGCACTGGGTCCACCATCCCTGCCCAACAGAGAACAGCGCCGCGGCGGTCAGCCCGATCGCTGCGGGGAGCGCATACGGTCGGTGCCTGCGGGGTTCGATCCCTGCCATGAGCGCACATCCCCCCACCGCGAGGCGCCCCGGACCCCCGAGCGCCCACCCTGTGTCTCCTGACACCATCAGCCCCATCCCCAGGACAAGGCCACTGAGGCCCAAAATCAGCATCACGGCTCCGAAGCGGCGCTCGGCGAGGGTCTGGCGGGTCATGGCGTCCTTCCGGGTGGGGCGTCAGGTCGATAAGATGCCAACTCAGCTGGTATACAACACCTCGTTGAACAGGGAGAAGATGCGATGCGGATGGACATGACCCACGAGCTGCCGGGATCGGCGGCGTTTGCCTGGAAAGAGCTGCACTCTGCGGAGTATGTCGAAGCCTCTCGGGCGACCACCCAGACCAAGGCCGAGCGCCTCAGCGAAGAACCCCAGGCAGACGGCACCCGCTTCGTGCGCACCCGCGTCACCCTCGCCCGGGAGCTGCCCCGGGTCGCCGCCAACCTCCTCGGCAGCAAGTATCTCACCTATGTCCTCGAAGAGAAGATCGATGACACCAACTTCAAGGTCCAGTGGCGAGTCATCCCTGATCGGATCTCGGATAAGGTCAAGGCCGCCGGCACCTTCGAGATTGAACCGATTGATGACAGCCGCTGCAACCGCATCGTCCGCGGAGATGTGAAGGTCTCGGTCCCCCTCATCGGCGGACGCATCGAGAAGGGCATCGCCGCTGATCTGGCGAAGTCCTATGAGGCGACCGCGCAGTTCGCTCGCGAGTGGCTTCAGAAACGGCTGCGCTGAAGTCTCATGTGTTGAGGCACGTTGCCCTCGCCCCCTCGGACGCCCAATCAACCTATCGGAGGGCGGTCGGGGGCGGTCGGGGTGAGTCAAGGGGGATACTTTCTTGACGGATCCGGATCGAAAACCGGCAGGCGTTTTTGGTTAGAATGCTCCCTTGACCTGGGAGTCATCATGCAACTGACGTTAAACAGCGTCGTCCTGCTCGTCGCCGTCTCCGGGTATGGAGACGTCGATGAGGCGGGGCATCCAAGCTGGGCAGAGCGGGACGTGCATCTGTGGACCAATGCGGTTCGGGTCCAACCGGATGCCTTTCAGCGTGAGTATCAGTTGGGCGGATGCTCGATGGCGGTGTTCAGCCAGGATGAGCAGACGCCCAAGGGGCTGGTGTACTACGCGGCGGCCCTGAACCAGGTGGCCCGGGAACACTCGGTGGACATGGCCACCAACAGCTTCTTCAGCCACAGCTCGTCCGATGGGACCGCGATGGTCGATCGGGTCGCCCCGGTCTATGGCAGCCGGATGGTCAGCGAGAACATCGCCCGCGGCTATCCCGATCCGAAGGACGCGGTTTTGTCAGGGTGGATGTGCTCGACGAGCGGCCACCGCGCCAACATCATGAACGGCGCATGGAGCGAGCTGGGCGCTGGCGTTTCCGGTGACTTCTACACCCAGAACTTCGGCGGCAAGTCCATCTATGCGCCCGGCCCGGTCGCCATGGGCAATCACACTCCGGAGATGCCGGCCACGACAGTGGACTTCTACGCGGACTGGCAGGATGATGCTCCGCCGAAGACGCTGCAGGTGGTCCTCGATGGCGAGCCCACCGACCTCACCCATGTCTACGGTGAGACGGACCGGGGCGTGTACACCGGGCGCGCTCTGGTGGATGAGACCCTCAGCTGCCATGCATACTACTTCCGGTGGATCGACGCCGACGACTTCGTGGGCGGTTTTCCTCAGGATGGCAGCTATCTGTTCGGGGACTGCCCCGATGATGCGGTGATGTGGCGAAGTGAGCAGCAGAACTTCTTCACCGACGCGGGCGAAGATGGCCGAGAAGCGGGATGCAGCGCGCTCACCGGCTCGGTGGGGGTTGCCGGGTTGCTGGTGAGTGTGCTCGGCGCCCTTCGCCGGCGCCGTCGGACCCTTTGACGGGAAGATTCTCGTCGGATGGGGGTCCAGATCCGGTCAGGACGCTATAGTGAGGCGCGCTGACGGGTGCGCCATGTTCCCGACAAGCTGTGTTCCGGATGAGGGTGTGATGAGAACCGCTGTACTGCTGTCGATCGCTGCGCTGAGCCTGTTTTCATCGACTGCCTCTGCCAAGGATCTGGGCAACCGGCTGGGCATCGGCGTGCAGACCCAACTCGACGAAGTCCCCGCCGCGTCGATCCGTTACGGACTGCCCACCGCCAACCCAGCCCGGAACATCCAGATCGAAGGCGACTTCGGCGTTCGTATCCGACAGGGAGACCCCACACGGCTGGTCGCCGGCGGCCGGTTGCTGTATGCCCTCGTGGTAGAGGACAATATGAACCTCTATGCCTACGGCGGCGGCGCCTATATCGATGAGGGTGGGGCTTCGATCGTTCGGATCCAGCCTGGCGTTGAGGCGCAGGCCTTCCCGTTCGGCCTGGAGAACCTCGGTGTCACCGCGGGCGTCGGCGTGAACCTCGACCTCGGCGGCGGTGAGACCGGCGTCGAGACCGTCGGCTCTGTCATCGCCGGCGTCCACTACTGGTTCTGAGCTGTGCTCGCTGCCGCGCTCTTCGGGGGGATCCTCGCCACGACTGCCCATGCCGCTTCGTTCGATCCGGAGCTGACCTGGCGGACCCTGCAGACCGAGCACTTCAACATCACCTTTCACGGCGGCGAAGAGCAGCTCGCTGAAGAACTGTCCATCATCGTCGAAGACGTCTATGACGAGCTGACCGCTGAGCTGGCCTGGAAGCCGCGGCGGCGCACTGAGGTGGTGCTGGTGGACAACACCGACACAGCCAACGGGTACGCCTTCACGGTCCCCGTCAACACCATCGTCATCTTCGTCACCGCCCCTGAGGCCGGCTCGACGCTGTCGCTGTATGAAGACTGGGCCGACGCCATCTTCACCCATGAATACACCCATATCCTTCACCTCGACACCATCGAGGGGCTGCCCCGGTTGCTGCGGGGGGTGATGGGTCGGATCATCTCCGTCAATCAGCTCTCTCCCGGGTGGCTGGTTGAAGGACAGGCCACCTTTCAGGAGACCCGACACACCAACGGCGGTCGCGGACGATCCACGTACGTCGACATGATCAAGCGGACCACCATCCTCGCCGGCGAATTTCCGCCGCTCGGAAACCTCGACGGCTATCAAACCGACCCGCCAGCGGGAAACCTTCGGTACCTGTTCGGACAGGACTTCATGCAGTATGTCTCCGACCGCACCGGCGAGATGGTCTGGACGGACTGGAACCACGTCTATGGCGGCTGGATCCCATTCCTGCTTCCGTCGAAGATGGTCTTCGGGGAGCGGCTGGTTCCGCTGTACTACGACTGGAGAGACGAACTCACCGCACAGGTGGAAGCGCAACGGGACGCGGTCCTCGCGCAGGGGGCCACCGACTTCACGGTCCTCAGCGACGGCGATGACTTCTGCGCTGCGCCCACCTTCTCGCCGGACGGGAAAAAGCTTGTCTGGTCCTGCTCTGATCGGCGGACCGGGTCAGCCATCTATCTCGCCCGTGCTGACGGCAGCGATGCAAAGATGGAGCTGGACAATCAGTTCGCCAGTGACTTCTCCTGGCGCGCAGACAGCAACGCGTTCGCGTTCTCTTCTCGGCGGGTGGTGAACCGCTTCAACGTCTACTCCGACGTGGTGCTGCACACCCTTGGCGGCGGGACGGTGGCGATGACCTCTGGCGATCGGGCCCGCGACCCGACGCTGTCTGCGGATGGCACCCACCTCATCGCCGTCACCAACAAAAACCAGAACAACCAGCTCGCCCGGTACACCGTCGATCGCCGACAGGAGATGCTCACCGAGTACACCGACCACACGCAGCTCTCCTCGCCGCAGTTCTCTCCCGATGGAAGAACGCTCGCGGTGTCGGTGTGGAAGGGCGGTCAGCAGGATCTCTGGCTCTATGACGCCGACGGTGCCCCCAAACGGCGGCTGACCATGGACCTCGCTCAAGACCTCGATCCGCGATGGTCTGCCGATGGTCGGACGATATACTTCTCTTCGGACCGAACGGGCGTCTTTAACATCTACGCCATTGATGTAGAGACCGAGCAGCTCTGGCAGGTCACCAACGTCGTCGGTGGTGCCTTTCGGCCTGCTCCGAGCCCCTCTGAGACCGCTCTCGCGTTCGAATATTACGACATCAACGGCACGAACATCGCCTTGATGGATCTCGATCGGGAACAGTGGACGCCGCGTGGTGTGCTCCCGATGCCGCTGGAATATCGTGTTCCGCTCGCCCAGGCCCTCCCCGAGCCGCCCATCCCCCGGCCCGCTCCGGTCCCGCTGCCCTCTCGCGATGAAGACCCCTCGCAAGAGGAGACGACACCGCGAACGCCGAAGAAGGCGCGGAGCATCTGGGCGGATCAGCGGCCCCTCACCGAGGCGTACCACTTCGATGGGCTCACCGGGCTCGGTGGGCCGTTGGACACCCTCGCCCGGCGCCCCGGACCCTGGGGGCTTCCCGGGGAAGCCGGCGCCGTCGGGGGAGAGTTCCACAACGATCAGCCCACCAGCGGACCCGACTCCATCCGCGTCGATGAGATCGAAGAGGAAGAGCGGAAAGAACAGGACTATCCCTTCACGTCTCCGGTCGGACGGTACAACCCGCTGCCCACCCTGTTGCCGCCGCGGTTTATCTCGCCCGGATTGTTTCAGACCGCCTTCGGTTTCCAGGGGACCCTGTCGACCTCCAGCTCAGACACGCTCCGGTACTACTCCTACAGCGCGTTTGTGTCGTATCGGACGGACAGCGACTACGTCGGCTACGGCGGCTCATTTGTGTTTAACCGCTACGTTCCGATCTTCTCCGCGGGGTTCTTCACCTCGACCGTTCCGTTCGGCGATCTGTTTGTTCAGAACCTCCCGCCTGAGGACGGTGGCTCCTGGATCCCCTCCATCGAGAGCGCCAACACCCGCTACTGGGACCGACGCGACCGCTTCTATGTGCAGATGACCTATCCGACAGATCCCTTCCGAACCGTGTTCATTCGGTGGGATGGGCAGCTGCGGACGCCCTGGCTGGTTCCCGGCTCCAGCGACTTTGGGCGGCTGGGCCGAAACGATCCGCTCCCCGCGCAGGTGTATCGGCCGTTCCTCCCCAACCGGGGGTTTTTGTCGAACATCGCCGGCGGGTGGCGCTACGCCCGGGGGCAGTTCTTCAACAAGAGCATCTCTCCGGAAGAGACCCGGCTCGTGTCCCTCAACGGCAGCGTCTCGCACCCCTGGCTGGGGAGCTATATCCTCGATGACAGCGACCAGCCGCAGCCGTTCAGCCAGGTGCTGCTTACCGCAGAGTGGCGAGAGTACCGGACCGTGCCGTGGCCGGAGACGTGGGGCCTGTTCAACCATGTCCTCGCGTTTCGGGTCGCTGGCGGGGCGTCGGCCGGCGACAACCTCCGGCAAGGCAACTTTCGCCTCGGCGGCAGCTTCGGCGACGGCGCGAACACCACGCTGCCCGATGAGCTGCGCTCCGTTCGGGGCTTTCCCATCGCTGTTTCAGGCGGTGACTGGTACTACCTCGGCGCGGCAGAGTATCGCTTCCCCGTCGTCTGGGTCGAGCGGGGCGTCGGGACCTTGCCGGTGTTCTTCCGAAACATCTCCGGGGCAGTGTTCCTCGACTCGGGCTACGCCTTCGACAGCCCGCTCGATGAAGACGGCGGAACCATCGATCCGGCGGGGACCCTGGTGGGAACAGGGGCGGAGCTGCAGGGCACGGTCTTCCTGGGATGGGGGCTCGGGCTGACAGTGCGGGTCGGCTATGGCTTCGCGCTCAACGGGCCCGGCTATACGCTCGGAAGCATCGACGGCGCATATGTGTGGCTCGGCTCAAGCTTCTGACCCTCGCGCACAACGGTGTGGATTTGTCACGTTGGGGGGGAAGATTCAGGGTAGCCTGTCCATGTATGTTCGGCCCTGCCCTGATGATGTTGTTGTCGACGGTCGCCTTCGCCGGTGTGGAGATGGCGGCGGGCGCGGGCATCGCCCAGGACGGTCGGGGCGGCACGTTCCCCGCAGCCCTCGCCAGCACTCGGATTCAGGTCGGCCACGTTCAAGCCCGTGTCTGGACCGGCGCGATGGACGTGGACGCTGGATCGCTCCAGCTGGGATTGCGGGCCAGACAAGACCGGTTTGAGGTGGCCGGCGGCGCTGGCGTCGCCGGGGTGCTCGCGATCCGGGGTAGACAAGCGGGTATCGCGACCGGGGCCGCCGGGGCATGGCTCGAACTCGACGCGCCCGTGTTCTTCTTGTGGCGAACCTTCGACACCGCCATCTTTACAGCGCGGCTGAACGTGTTCAGCGGCGGACCGGGGACCTTCGGGATGGGCGGGCGTGGAAACCGGGCGGCGATGCTCAACGCCCACGCCCGGCTCTATGCACGGTTGTCCCCTGAAGTTCGCCTGGTCCTGGGATCCGACACCGTGTCGGTGCACTACCTCAGAGACGTCCGGGCCCATGCGGTCAGCCTGGGAATTCGGTACGACTGGGCTCCATCGACGATGCGTTAACAATACATTGACGGTGCGTTGACGGTGTGTGGATCAGGGGTTGCGTCCGATGGATGGGGCGTGTAGTGGACGTCCCATGAACGATGACAAAAACCTCCTTGATGTGCTCCGTTCGCGGGGCTTCGTTCAACAATCGACGGACGAAGACGCCATCCGGGCGCTCTTCGACGCTGGGCCGGCGACGTTCTATGCGGGCTTCGATCCGACCGCAGACTGCCTGCATGTCGGCCACCTGTTGCCGATAATGATGTGCCGATGGCTGCAGCAGGCCGGACACAAGCCCATCATCATCCTCGGCGGCGGGACTGCGATGATCGGGGATCCCACTGGAAAGACCAAGACCCGCAGCATGCTCACCGCGGATGAGATTCAGCACAACCTTGAGGCGCAGAAGCGGCTGTTCGCCAAGTTCATCGACCTCGATGATGCGTTGGTCCTCAACAACGCCGACTGGCTGGGTGAGCTGAACTACATCGCCTTCCTGCGGGACATCGGCCGCCACTTCTCGGTCAATCGGATGCTCAGCTCGACCGGCGCCCAGCAGCGGCTGGAGCGGGGGCAGGGCTACTCATTCATCGAATTCAACTACCACCTTCTGCAGAGCTACGACTTCCTGGAGCTGTACCGCCGCCATGGCTGCGTTCTCCAGGTCGGTGGCGACGATCAGTGGTTTAACATCCTCGGCGGCGTCGATCTGATCCGCCGCGAAGCGGGCGCCGACGCCCACGCCATCACCCTGCCGCTGCTGCTCACCGCCGCTGGCAAGAAGATGGGCAAGACCGAAGCCGGCGCCGTCTGGATCGATGCCGATCGGGTCTCGCCGTACGACTACTACCAGTACTGGGTCAACGTCCTTGACCCGGACGTCATCAAGCTGCTCAAGCTGTACACCACCCTTCCGCTCGAAGAGATTGATGTGCTGGCGAAGCTTGAGGGCAAGGACATTCGCAAAGCCAAGCAGGTGCTCGCCTATGAGGCGACGAAGCTCTGCCATGGCCAAAAAGAAGCGGACAAAGCCCAGGCTGCGGCCCAGAAGGTCTTCAGCGGGGACAACACGTCGGCGGACATGCCCACGGTTGAGATCAGCCTGCCCGCGCCGTTGGTCGACGTCTACGTCGCTTCCGGGCTGGCCGCCAGCAAGTCCGCAGCCCGCCGGCTCATCAAAGGCGGCGGCGCCCGGATTGAGGACGTGAAGGTCCACGACGCCAACGCAACCCTGGAGACCGAAGCCGTCGTCTGGGCGGGGAAGAAGCGCTGCGTTCGGGTCGTCGCAAAGTAGCGGTCATCATCCGCCTGACGCAGGCCACCGTTTCTCTCATCCTGAGCGGGGGTGTGACTCAGACGAAGTCGATGAACTTCCGGAAGGGCATCTCCCTGAGTCGTTCTCCGGTGGCCGCGAAGATGGCGTTTGCCAGCGCAGGCGCGGCAGGCGGAACGCCGGGTTCTCCGATGCCGCAGACCTTCTCTGCGTTCTCCAGGGCGCGGACCTCGATCTCGGGGGTCTGGTAGATTCGCATGCCTGGATAGGTGTGGTAGTTCGTCTGGATGGGCGCGTGGTTCTGGTAGACCAGCTCCGCCTGGATCGCATGACCCAGCCCCCAGATGACGCCGCCGCTCAGCTGGGCCCGGACGTTCGTGGGGTTGATGACGGTGCCGACGTCCGCGGCCACGTAGACCTTGTCGATGCGGAGCCCGGCGGGCGTCATGGTGACGTCGACGACCTCTGCCACCGGGACGCCGAAGGCGTAGCAGAACGCCAGCCCCCGGCCCCGATCGGGTCCGAGGTCGGTGCCCTTCCAGTTGCACATCTCCGCCACCGCTTCGAGCACCTTCCGAGATGGCATATGGTGCACCAACCGCAGCCGCTCTTCCATCGGATCCACGCCGCCGGCGACCATCAGCTCATCGAGGAAGCCTTCATGGAGGAAGCTGTTGCTGGAGGCGCCCACGGAGCGCCAGGAGCTGACCGGGACCATCTCCGGCGCAGCGTAGCCGGTGACCCGTGAGTTTGTGATCGCGTAGGGCTGGTCGATGGCGCCCGCCACGATGAACTCGTCCGGTCCAGGCAGCGGGCGATCCAGCCGGCCGAACCAGGACGCGCTGAGCGACTGGCTCGCACAGCGTACATCGAACGCGGCGATCTTTCCGTCTTTCAGCCCGCCACGCATCCACCCGAGGGCCATCGGCCGAGGGTAGTCGTGCGTCATGTCCTCTTCCCGCGACCAGGTCATCTTGATCGGCGTGTCTGGGATGGCCATCGCGGCTTCGAGGGCCTGCATGACGTAGGTGTCCTCCAGGCGCCGGCCGAAGCTTCCGCCCATCATCTGGCCATGAATTCGGATGCGGTCTTCGGGGTAGCCGGTCCGTTCGGCGATGTGGCGGCGCATATGAGCCGGGATCTGGGTGCCGGTCCAGACGTCGATGGCGTCTTCGGTCACCTGCACCGTGGCGTTCATCGGCTCCAGCGGCGCATGTGCGAGGTAGGGGGTTCGATACTCCGCCTCTACGGTGGTCTCACAGTCGGTGAGAGCCTTGTCGACGTCGCCATCATCTCGGAGCTGGCTGTTTTGTCGATCGGGGGTCATTGAGGCGGTCAGGACGTCCCACATCTTATCCGTGCTGGCGGGGTAGGGGCCCGGCCCCCAGGTGATCTGGATGGCCTCGGCGGCCTTGAACGCTCGCCAGGTGTTGTCTGCGATCACCACGACACCATGGGGGATCGGGACGATCTTTCTGACCCCTCTCATCGCCTCTGCAGCGGAGGTATCCATGCTCACCACGTCTCCGCCGAGCCCGGGGTTGGCCCGCGCGGTCGCATAGAGCATTCCCGGCAGCCGCAGGTCGATGCCGTACTGTTGGCGGCCGGTAGACTTGTCGACCACGTCGAGCCGGCGCATCGGCTTGCCGATGAGCCGCCACTGCTCGGGAGGGCGCAGGGGGACGCCTTTGACCGGCTGCGTCTGGGCAGCCAGCGTCGCCAGATCGGTGTACGGCACCCGCGTCTCGTCAGGCAGCACCACGGCGCCGTCTTCGGTGCGGAGCGCCGCGACGTCGACCCCGAAGCGGACCGCGGCGGCCTTCTTCAACGTCTCACGGGCGACCGCGCCCGCCAGCCGCAGTCGGTGGAACATCTCCGGGACGGTGCTGGAGCCGCCGGTGATCTGGAAGCTCTGGAGCCGACCGATGATCTGCATTCCGTCTCGTACGCGCTCGACCAGCCACCCCCGCTCATAGCCCGGGACGGGCAGCCCCTCGGCCATGACCTCCGCGTTGTAGTATGCCTGCGCGGGCTGCCCGGGATCGAGGCGCACCTTCGCCGGGTCGATGTCCAGCTCTTCGGCGATGAGGCGCGCCTGCGCGGAGTAGGCGCCCTGTCCCTTGTCGGCACGCGGTGTAATGAAGGTGATCCCGTTTGCGTCGATCTTGACGTATGGGGTGATCGCGGCTTCCCCTTCGGCAAGATCGTCGAGCAGTGGGTTCGGGGCGGGCCGGGTGGCGAAGGCGCCGCCGAAGATGACGCCACCGGTGACGGCAACCGAACCGATGAGGAAGGTGCGTCGTGCGATGGTTCGGGTCTGGCTCATCTCACGCCCCCTTCATCCGTGCGATGGCGGTCTGGATCGCGGCCCGGATCTGGGGATACGATCCGCACCGGCAGAGGTTTCCGGACATCGCGGCGTTGATCTGCGCGTCGGTGGGGTCTGGATTGTCCGCCAACATCGAGGCGGACTGCATGATCTGGCCAGACTGGCAGTAGCCACACTGGGCGACCTCATGGTCGATCCAGGCCTGCTGAATCGGGTGGTGTTCGTCAGACGCGCTCAGGCCTTCGATCGTGGTCACGTCCCCGGCGACGCGTCCCGCGGGGGTCTGGCAGGACCGTACGGCGACACCATCGATGTGGACGGTGCATGCGCCGCACTGCGCGATGCCGCAGCCGTACTTGGGGCCGGTGATGCCCAGCTCATCACGGAGCACCCACAACAGAGGCATCTCGGGCTCGACATCGAGCTCGAACGTCTCACCGTTCACCGTGAACTTCACTGTGTGTTCCCCCGGCGAGCCATTGAATCGGTTCGCTCTTTGTGGTCTTAGCGCTCAACCGCTACGCCACCAGAAAACGGTCTGTGTGCCGATGGATGATGTGATCTGGAATCCAGGCCGGGAACCGGTGCCGCCTGCGATAGAGGTAACCATGTCCACCCCTCCCGAAGAGACGCCCCAGGCGTCTGTGTCTGCGCCCGCTCCGATGTTCGATCGTCGGGTCGTTGCCCTGGGCGTTGCGCGAATGGCGGATGCGGTGGGGAACTCGTTTCTGATCATCGTTCTGCCGTTGTTCATCGTCGAGCGGAGCGTGAACGGGTTTGGGTTCGGACCAGAGGCGTTTACGGGTCTGGTGTTGGGGGTGTTCGGCGTCGTCAACAGCGCCACTCAGCCGTTCGCTGGCCGGCTCTCCGATCGTACCGGTCAGCGCAAAGCGCTGGTGATCGGTGGTCTCGTGCTGCTCGCCTGTGCCAACGCTGCGCTCGCGTTCGTCGAAGACGCCGGCTGGTTGCTGGTGATTCGGGCCTTACAGGGGTTCTCTGCAGCGTTTACCATCACCAGCAGCGTTGCGATGGTCAACGAGTTCAGCACCCGGGCCCAACGGGGCCGGAACATGGGCACCTACAACGGCTTCCGGCTGTTGGGCTTCGGCGTCGGCCCCATCGCTGCGGGGCTGCTCATTGAGGGGGGGCCGTATCCCATCAACGGCGTCCTGCTCACCGGCTTTGATATGGCCTTCGCGGTCGCCACTGCCTCAGCGGTCCTCGGCGCGGTGCTGGTCGTCGCCCTGGTCGAGCGCTCTCCGGCGAAGACCGCCACGGCGGTTCGGCGGCAGGTGGGGGGGTGGTCGTTCCCCCGGTCGGTATGGATCCTCGGGGTGGCCACGCTGACCCTGTCGTGCTGCATCGCCCTCCTCGCGTCGCTGGAGGCGACCGTCAACACGCGCCTCCAGCAGGGCGCGTTCATGTTCAGCATCCAGTTCACCACCCTGATCGCGATGCTGACAGTCTTCCAGCCTGTCGTCGGTCGTCTGTCGGACACCTATGGGCGGCGTCCGTTTGTCTTATGGGGCCTCATCGCGTTGATCCCCACCACCATTGGACAGGGCCTGGTAGAGACGTCTGCGCAGCTCATCCTCGCCCGGGCGCTCCAGGGCATCGCCGGCGCTGCAGTGTTCTCGCCTGCGTTGGCGCTGGCCGGTGACCTTGCTGAGGAAGGCCGCTCGGGGGTGACCCTGTCGGTGCTGACGATGAGCTTTGGGTTGGGCATCGCCTTCGGACAGTTCCTCTCTGGGTTTCTGGGCAGCTACGCCTTCTGGTTGCCGTTCGCCGTTGGGGGGGGGATGGCCACGGTCGCCGCCGCGTTGACCGCGCTGTTCGTCCAAGAGCCTGCCGAGTAGCGCAAGCGCTCAACGGATCGGATCGCCAAAGCCGGTCCACTGGTCGAGGACGGCCCGCAGCCGATCGACCTCTTCGGGGGCGTGCTCGGTCCATGAGACGAGATGCTGGGGCTGGGGCATCCGATCGAACCAGAACAGCCCGCTGGTCTGGGCGATATGGGCGCAGGTGGCCAGCCAGATGACCGTGTCTGCTCCCTCGGCGGGCGTGCGGAGGATGGAGCGGGTGAGCCGGTGGAAGGTCGGCAGAGAAGACCGCACCGCCGGCGTGTCCGCCCAGCCCGGGTGCATGCTGTGGACGGTGATGGACGTCTCCGCCAGACTCTCGGCGAGGCTCTGCGTCAGGGTGACCTGGGCGCGCTTGGCGCGGGCATACGCGGTCACACCATCGAACCCCCGGGCGCGCATGTCCAGCCGATCGACCCGGAGGCGTTCGGCATACATCCCCCCCGAAGAGACGAAAATGATCCGGCCCTCTGTGGACTGGCGAAGCTGGGGCAGCAGCAGCCGAGTGAGCCGGTATGGCTCGATGAGGTTGACGGTCAGGCTGTGCTCATGGCCCCCAGCGGCCAGGCGGTGCGCCGCGTTGAGGCAGCCAGCGTTGTGAATGAGCCGATCGATGGGCCCCCGGCTGGCGAGGCGCTGGGCGCAGTCCCGGACCGATCGCCTCTCGGAGAGGTCCAGCGGGAAGAGGTCCAGGGCTGCCCCGGGGTGTTCAGCGAGGATCTCATCACGGGCGGCATGCGCCCGGGGCAGGCTGCGGCACAGCATGGTGACCTGCGCGCCGCGGGCCACCAGCGCGCGCGCCGTCTCTTTGCCGATGCCGGAGTTCGCGCCAGTGATGAGTGCACGACGCCCCGACAGGTCGACGTCGAGATCCGCCGGATCGAAGGCCCGTCGGTGCCGACGGAACCCGGTCCGGTCGTATGAGAAGGCGATGCTCCGGTCGAGCAGCGTGTTTGTAGAGCGGATGGCGAAGTCGCGGAAGTTCATGGGGACGCCTCTTCTCTGACAGGTATCGGATGGTTTGGGCCCTGAACAGAGCCAGATTCGCGGTAAGCTCGCCCCGACCTGTTCTCCGGAGAGCGTTTTGAGACATGTGCTCTGCGCGGTGATGCTGCTGGCGCCGGCCATCGCGATGGCCGCTGGCGGCGATCACGGCGGTGATGCGGCCGGCGATGACCGCTCGATCATCCTGTTGTTGACCCTGCTCGGGATCATCGCGGCGGCCTACTTGATGGCCCACTTCGTCGTTGATCGGCTACAGAAGCGATTCTTGTTCGTCTCTGGCGCCGAATACATCCTCCTCGGCCTGCTGCTCGGCCCCCAGACCAATGTCCTCTCGGACCTCGCCTCGCTGGCCCCGGTCATCGCCTTCCTCGCAGGATGGATTGGGATTTTGTACGGGATGGAGCTGGACTTCCGCCGCCTCATCGGCTCCGCAGATCACTCGACCCGGCTGGCCGTCATCGACACCCTGGTCACCGGCGGCGGAGTCACGGTTGCCGCCTGGGCCGGCTTCACCTATGGCATGGCGTTCGACTCCCGTGAGGCGTGGCTGGCCGCTGGCGCGATGGGATGCGCCGCAGCCGCTGGATCTTCGTCGGCGGTGGACCTGCTCATCGATCGATACCGCTCCGCCGCAGGGGGGATCCTCTCCCTGCTGCGGAGAACCGCCCGGCTCGGCGATGTCATCGCCATTCTCGGCTTCGGTGTCCTGATCAGCATCTTCCACACCGGCGACACCCTCACCTCCCAGACCCCTGCTGTCAGCGATTGGATCCTGTTCACCGTCGCGTTGGGGGTGGTGCTCGGCGGGCTGTTCGCGGCGTTCCTCGCCGATGACCCCTCTGAGAACAGTCGGTTCCTCGCCCTGGTCGGGATCATCGCCTTTGCCTCCGGGGCGGCGTTCTTCCTCCGCTTGAGCGAGCTGACCGTCAACCTCATCCTCGGCTCCGTGCTCATCAACACCCGCCCCGGAAAGCAGGTGTATCGAACGTTGATGAGCACGGCGACGCCGGTCGCCCTGGTGCTGCTCGTCTTCGCCGGAGTCCGGTTTGAGCCCGTCGACCTCGTCGATGGGCTTTTCGTCAGCGGCGGGTATATCCTCGCCCGGGTGCTGTTCAAGTTCCTCGGCGGGTGGCTGGCGTCTTCGGGGACCTCGGTGAGACGGGACATCGCCCGGGGCATGATGGCCCAGGGGCACGTCGCCGTGGCCATCGCGCTGAGCTTTCGCCTCTACTATGACGGCGAAGCCGTCGACCTCGCCTATGCGGCCATCCTCGCGTCGGTCATCCTCAGCGAGCTGGTCGCCCCCCGGCTGCTCAAGGGGCTGCTCGTTGACGCCGGAGACGTCAGCCAGGATGTCGCCTTCGCCCTGGAGGTGCGCTGATGGCTGGCGGCTCTGGACATCGCGTCGACTACGTTCGAAAAGGCCTCATCGTCGCGGTCCTGTTCGGGATGCTCTTTTTGCTGTACCGCTACGCGGTGCCCTCTGAGAAACCCGATCCGACCGGACTGCTCGCCCTTGGGTTCGTCGTCCTCGCCGCCTACACCATCGGTGAGCTGGTTGAGGTCATCAAGCTGCCGCACATCACCGGCTACCTGCTCGCCGGGATGCTGCTCGGGCCGTCGATCTCCCATACGCTCCCGGTTACCCTGCCGCCGCCCTTCGACCATGGCGTCCTCAACGAAGATGTCATCGGTCAGCTCCGGATCCTCGATATCCTGGCCCTGCCGCTCATCTGTCTGACCGCCGGCGGTGCCCTGGACATCGCCCAGATCCGTAAGGCGATCCGACCGATCCTGGGCATCCTCACCGGACAAACCGTCCTGATCTTCGTGGGATGCATCGGGCTGATGTGGATGATCAGCAGCGGGCTGGTGCCGTTTTTGACCGTGCCGACCTTCGCCCAGATCGCCCAGGAGAGCCCCGCGGCGATCTGGGCGCTCGGCGGCGTGCTGGGCGCCATCTCGCTGGCCACCTCGGACGCTGCGACCATCGCCATCGTGGTGAGCACCCGCGCCCGCGGCCCGCTCACCACCAACGCTCTGTCCGTCGCCGTGATCAAGGACGTCCTCGTCGTAATTTTCTTCTCAGCGTCGACGGCCCTGGCCCTCGGGGCGATGCCCAACACCGGCGGCGACGCCAGCTTTACCGATTCGCTTGTCGGTATCGGGCTCGCGGTGGTTCTTGGCGTCGGCCTCGGTGGCGCGATCCACCTCTACCTGAAGTACATCGGCGCCGAGCTGCTGCTGTTTCTGGTGGGGACCATCTATACGATGTCCTTCGTCGCCGATCGCCTGGAGGCCGAGTCGGCCCTGATGTTCATCGTCGCCGGGTTCGTGGCGAAGAACTATTCGCAGTACGGCGATGAGCTGATAAGCGAGGTCGAGCGGCTGTCGATGCCGGTCTTTGTGGTGTTCTTCACCCTCGCGGGCGCCGGGCTCCACCTGGATCTGCTGGTTGACATGGCCGCCTTTGGGATCGCGCTGGCCCTCGTCCGCGGGCTCGCGCTGTATGTCGGCTGCCGGATCGGTGCGATCGTCGGCGGCGCCGATGAAATGTCGAAGAAGTACGTCTGGCTGACATACATCTCTCAAGCGGGCCTGGCGATTACGTTGGCCAACGACATGCTGGACACCTACGACAAGGCGCTGGGGGAGGCGATGTTCTCGCTCATCCTCGCCGGCGTGGTCATCCATGAGCTGATCGGCCCCGCCGCGTTGCAGTACGCCCTGGGCGCCGCAGGCGAGATCCCCAGCGGCGACGATGCGCACCACGACGACGCTCATGATGTGCCGATGAGCGCCACCGCGCCGGTTGCGGAGCGGCAGGGCTGGCGTCCCTCTGTGGCCGATGAAGAGAATCCCTGGGGACCGCCGCCCGATCTGGTGGCCACGGAGCTGGCGAGCGAAGCGATGGCGCTTGAGGAGCGGGTTCAGGGGCTGACCCGGTCGGTCCTCGACAACACCCTGTTGGGGCACCGGCGCTCGGCGGACCACCACCTCCGGGACCTCCAGCAGGTCTTCCTCCGTGAGCACCGGGCGCTGCTCATCGACCTGCGCCACGGTCGACAGGAAGCGGCGCATGAGATGCTGATGCGCCTGTCGGAGCGGTGGCGGCGGCTGCTGCATGCCCGCAGCGTCGGCGTCGAGAGCCGCGCCTGGGATCCGATGACGCTGATCCTGGCCCTGGATCGGCTGGCAGAGACCACCCCACGGGCCAAACGGGTCGCGGTGGAGCCCGAGACCCTGGAGCCCCGTGAGGAGCCACGCATCCGGGCGATGTGGCGGAGCATCCTCCGGGCGCTGCGGCGGGTCCAGCCGCCGC
>JBCBLB010000149.1:0-15934 GCA_038520555.1 Myxococcota bacterium
CATAGACGGTCAGGTCGCGGTCTGCCCGGGTGATGGCGCCATCGGGGCGTGCGAGCAGCCGGAGCATGTTGGCGATGTGGTCCATCCCCTGCCGCGGCACCCGGTGGGCGATCCGGCCGGGCTGTTTGTCGACCGTCAGCATCTGCCCGATCTCCAACAAGGCGCGCACCGTGGGCGACATCTGAGCGATCTCAATCTCAGAGAGGACCCCGCCGCGGCTGTGGAGGGTCTTGGCGAAGTAGCCGCGGGCCCGATCGAGGTGCGCCCGGGTGAGCATCTGGCGCTTCTCGTGGTCGACGTGGTCGACCATGGTGAACACCAGCTCTGCAGCGAGGGCTTCGGTGCCCCGCCCTTCGCGTCGTAGGGTGTCGATCAGCGTGTCCAGGTGCGGCCGATCGATGCCGACCGAGCTGGCGTCTGCCATCAACAGGTCGACGATGAGGTCATAGGCTTGCAGCGGTACATCTCTGGAGATCCCGGTCATCACATCCTCCTGGTTGTACAGACTACCACTGTTGGCCCAACCTTTCCCTTCACAACAGGTTTTTCTCTGTGTTTTCGCGAGGATACAGCGTAACCTGGGGGAGTGTTATCGACATGCGACTGTTCTGGGTGCTGTTCACGCTGGCTGGCTGTAGCCCCTGTGAGTCCGGGGGCGAGTGTTCCGTTGAGGACGGCGACTATCATGTGATGTCTCCCTCGGGCTGGGATCGCGTAGAGCCGTTGCCGGTGGTGTTGCATGCACATGGTGTCCATCAGCGGCCGAGCCGCTACCTCAACGACGCCGATCTTCAGAAGATGGTCGACGATATGATGGTCCTGATGGTCGTCCCCGAGGGCATCGATGAGCGCTGGAGCATCGACCATATGGGCCTGGAGGGGAACGGGCGGCGCGAGTTGTTGTTTATCGATCAGGTCATCGATGACGTCCAGACGCGGTTCCCGGTTCAGTCGGATCGCATCTATGCGTCCGGGTTCTCCCTGGGGGCGTCTCTGGTCTACACCCTGGCTTGCGAGCGGGGCGACGTCTTCGCAGCAGCGACGCCGATCTCCGGTGGGTTCTGGGAGCCGCTGCCGGAGCGCTGCCCCGCTCCGGCGATGCCCCTATGTCATATCCATGGCCTGGAAGATGAAACATGGCCGGTTGAAGGGCGGTTTGTCACGGAAGGAAACGAAGAAGGACAGCAGGCCTCGGTCGAGGACGATGTCCAATTCTGGGTCACCCACAACCAGTGCTCCCCGATCACAGAGACGCGGTCGTCCGGGGAGCTGACCTGCACCGTCTGGCGAGGCTGTGCCGCGCGGGAAGATGTTGAGGTGGAATACTGTACGCACCCCGGCGGGCATCAGCTGACCGATGAGTGGCTCATCCGAGAAGTCGAGTGGCTGCTACAGTACCGACGTCCATGATGAGAGAGAAGGATTCCCGACAGATATCCGCGATTAAATTACAAAATGGGGTTCGATGTAATCGATTTCAGGGCATTTGTGAAAGGTTGATGTAACAGATGGGTAATATTCAGGCGATCTCGATGAGGACGCCTTTATTTCATCTGTATTCCATTTCAGATCCAGATAAGTCGTCGGATTAACGTGTGGTTTCGCTCTATCTATGTGGCGGTTTTGTAACAATTTTTGAGACCGCGTAAGTTTAATTCAGACGTTTTGGGTTTCGCCCCACTTCAACCGCGCCATGGAGTCGTCATCATGCGCACCGCTAAGACTGTCCGCCGTGCATTGGGCACGACGGTTACTCTCCTTTTGCTTGTTCCTTCGTTGGCATTCGCCCACGAAGGCCGGTACACGTTCTCCGGAGAGATCACCTCTCTGACATCGTCTACAGGTGCTGGGTTGTGTGCCAACACATCGGAGGGGGACACGCTGTCGTATACCCTCATCATCGATACCGATGACACGGCATCCGGCTCGATCTTCCCGCTGGCAGGCTTTGAAGGGGACTGCGACTTCTTCGACTCCAGCGCAAACGGCTTCCAGGACTCTTCGACAGAGACGCGGTTTGAATCGATCATCTTCTGCTCAGGGGCGCCGTTTCGGTTGTCGATGGGCTTCGGAACCTTCGTCGATCCCTCTGATCCGGATCAGTTCGAGTCCGACATCGACGGCGCCTCGATCACCTACTCCTTCGCTGGTTCGGACTGTTTCATCGATGGCACGGTGGAGAACACGGTCGTTGATCAGGACTCGGACGGTGACGGCGTTCTGGACAGCGTAGACAGCTGTCCGAGCGAAGACGCCACCGGCTTCGACGCAGACGGCGACGGCTGCATTGACGTCGTGGACACCGACGGCGACGGCGTGCCGGACAGCGCAGACAGCTGTCCGAGCGAAGACGCCACCGGCTTCGACGCAGACGGCGACGGCTGCCTGGATGACACGGACGGTGACGGGGTGACGGATGACCTCGACGTCTGTCAGGGGGATGACGCAGAGGGGGACGCGGATCTGGACGGCGTCTGCGCGGATGAGGACCTCTGCGATGACGACGTGGATAAGGTTGCCCCTGGCGACTGCGGCTGCGGGGTCGCGGATGAAGACGCGAACGGGAACGGGACGGTGGACTGCCTGGAGAGCAACGCGTGGTACCTGGACCCGGACTTCTCCTGGATAAGCCTCGATGACAGCTGCCAGTTCGCCTTGTTCACCGGTGATATGCGCCTGCTGGGTGGCGCGCACCCCTCTGACTTCCGCGACAGCGGCAGCTCTGCGCTCGACGTGACCATCACCCTTGGCGAGGACGAGGACGTGGTCCTCTCCGAGTCGGACATCGACATCGACGTCTGGACCTGTGCGGCGTATAGCTTCGAGTACTGGGAAGCCTGGGAGTCTACCGCGGACGCCTTCGGTGGCTTCTTGTGGACCTCATCGAGCTACTACATCGCTGAGAACGACGCGGGCCTGCCGTCGAGCGTGGGCGAACTGTACAGCCGCTACATCCTCAGCGATCGGACCGGCTTGACCGTTGATTATCACGACGCCACCCTCCCGCTTACGATCACTGTGGATGGCACCCACCTGGTGACCATCGACGAGGACAAGTCGATCACCACCAGCCTTCGGTCGCGGAAGCGCAAGGGGCGGGTGCACGTGGTTTTGCCGGAGCCGATGGGCGAGGGCAGCGAGGTGGTCTGGTACCGCGACGCGGACCCGACCGACGGCTACGACGATGAAGTCTACAGCCACGAAGCCACCGATGAAGGGGACTTCAGCGGCAGCTGGTTCACCGACGACGGCAACTTCGTCCTGTTCGCAGACCTCGACGGGGTGAGCGCGGACGATTATGCGACGGCCACCGCTGGGGTGTCGATGACCATCGGGACCGCTGACTCTGAAGAGGCGACCGCCGAGTTTGAGATCGACTATTGCGAGATCGGCGATCACTGGCTGTTTCTGGATGGGATAGACTGACATCGGTGAGACGCAGCACGTTCATCGTCGCGACGCTGGTTGGGGGGCTGTCTATCGGAGCGTTGCTCCTGTGGATGCAAGACCCCTCGCCCGCGTCGCCTGCGTTGGTCGGCGTGGCTTCGCCGGACGCCGAACCGGATGCTGTCGCCGATCCGTCGCTTGCGGGCGTCGCGCCGATCGCGGTGCCCGATGCGATGGAGCGTCTGGCGGCGTTGCATGGGCCGCAGCCGCCGGCCAGCGAGGCGGAGACCCGGGCGCGCCTTCAGGCCCGCCGTGAGACGGTCAAGAACCTGGAGATCGCGCTTGCAGCGGGGGGAGCAGGGGCGGTCGATGGGATCGTCTCATGGTATCTGGAGACCGATACGCTGAGAGAGCGGAAGTTTCTCATCCGGTCGCTGTCTCGGAATCGATCGGAGCAAGCGGCAGATGCGCTGGCAGAGCTGTATGACAGCGAGGAACGGATCGCCGATCGGCATGATCTGGCGCGGGCGCTGGCGTTGTCTGAGGCGCCGGGCAGCCAGGACGCGCTGCGGGCCAACCTGGAGACGGAGACCGACGAGCGGATCCGGCTGACCTTGATCCAGGGGGCCTACGGAGACGCGATGGCGATGGATCGGCTGACAGAGATCGTCTGGGAGTCGACGGAGCGGTTGATCCAGCAGGAGGCGCTTCATTCGATCGGTGGTGTTGGGACAGAGGCCGCCCGGTCGGTGTTGGAGCAGGCGGCTTCGGATGCGGGGCTGTCGGCCCTGGTTCGTCAGTTTGCAGAGAAGGAGATCGGGCGTTCGTTTGGGGAGTAAGTGGCCCGCCTGGATGGATGAGCTGAGATCATGTCGGGGAGAGTTTTTTTCGTTTGTTTGTTGGGTTCTGCTCAGGCATATCCTACTATAGATGCTTATAGCTGACGAATGCGCCCCTGGGGCCGGGCGATGGGCCCTGCGTGTGTGCGCACCAGGCGTGATAACTTGGTCGGCCACAAGGCCGTGGGATCGCAAAATGGGCATCACCGACTCCTCCGCTCAACCGTTTCACAACGTCTTGAACCGGAAAGGGGGCTATCGAACCCAAACTTCGGTGGTGACGGGGTTTTCGGGGGACGTGGCGGCCTTGTCGAATCACACGACGACGATACTTCTATCAACAAGAGCGCTCAGCGGGCCTGCCCACCTCAAGCCCGCACCGAGCCAGACGAAGAGAATCAACTCATGACGTGGTTACTCCGCTTCTACCAATCCAACATCGGCCTGAAGGTCGTCATGGCGCTCACGGGCGCGGGCCTGTTCGGCTTCGTGTTCTTCCATATGCTGGGCAACCTTCAGGTCTTCTGGGGGGAGCGCATCCTCGATGAGTATGCGGCGTTCCTTCACGATCATCCCACAGTGCTCTGGTTGGCGCGTGGTGGTCTGCTGACCATGGTGCTCGCCCATATCCACGCGGCGTTCACCCTGACCAACCGCTCCCGGCTGGCGCGCCCGAAGGGCTACAAGAACTTCCAGCGCAGCAACCGGGCTGAGCTGGGGATGCGGCTGAGTTCGATCATCGTGCTCGGCTTCATCATCTTCCACCTGCTGCACTTCACGACGGGCACGTTCCATCATGATTACACGCATGGTGAGGTGTACCACAACGTGGTGAGCGCGTTTAAGCTCGCGCCCATCGCGATTTTCTATATGTTGGCCAATGCGCTGCTTGGGCTTCACCTGTACCATGGGTTGTGGAGCATGTTCCGCACCCTTGGGGTCAGCACGCCCCGCTACGATGGCCTCGCCCGCAACTTCGCCCGCGTCTCCGCGCTCACCATCGTCGCCGGCAACGTCCTGATGCCGCTGGCCGGTCTGATCGGGCTGCTCCCTGCAGCCTGATCGGGCGTTGACGAACCCCCTCCTCAGGAGCTTCATTTATGACCCTCCAATCCAACGCACCGACCGGGCCGATTGAGACCGCCTGGGACCGGCATCGCTTCGACATCAAAGTCGTCAACCCGGCCAATAAGCGGAAGTACTCGATCATCGTTGTGGGCACCGGCCTCGCAGGCGCCTCGGCCGCTGCGACCCTCGCAGAGCTCGGCTACAACGTGGCGAACTTCACGTTCCACGACTCTCCCCGGCGGGCGCACTCGATCGCCGCGCAGGGCGGGATCAACGCGGCGAAGAACTACCAGAACGACGGCGACAGCATCTACCGTCTGTTCTATGACACCGTCAAGGGTGGTGACTTCCGCAGCCGTGAGGTGAACGTGTACCGCCTCGCCCAGGTCTCGGTGAACATCATCGACCAGGCGGCGGCGCAGGGCGTGCCCTTCGCCCGTGAGTACGGTGGGTTGTTGGCCAACCGCTCGTTCGGCGGCGCGCTGGTCAGCCGGACCTTCTACGCCCGGGGCCAGACCGGCCAGCAGCTTCTGCTCGGCGCCTACCAGGCCCACGCCCGAATGGTCCAGGCGGGCAAGATCAAGATGTTCTCCCGCCACGATATGCTCGATCTGGTCGTTGAGGACGGCAAGGCGCGGGGCATCATCACCCGGGATCTGGTCGACGGGAGGCTGCACCGCTTCGCGGCAGACGCGGTCATCCTGGCGACCGGCGGCTATGGCAACGTCTTCTACCTGTCCACCAACGCCATGAACTGCAACGTCACGGCGACCTGGCGGGCGGCCAAGCGCGGCGCATACTTCGCCAACCCCTGCTACACCCAGATCCACCCGACCTGCATCCCGGTCAGCGGCGACTACCAGTCCAAGCTGACCCTGATGAGCGAGTCGCTGCGCAACGACGGCCGCGTCTGGGTCCCCGCCAGGGGCGCCGACGCCTGGGACGACGGCAAGGGCAGCCCGGGCCGCCGTCCCGAAGACATCGCGGAGAACGAGCGCGACTACTACCTCGAGCGCCGCTATCCCACCTTCGGCAACCTCGTCCCCCGCGACGTGGCCAGCCGCGCGGCCAAGAAGGTCTGCGACGAGGGGCGGGGCATCGCCTACCGCGGCCGCGGCGTCTATCTGGACTTCAAGGACGCCATCCAGCGGCTCGGGAAGGACCGCATCTCAGAGCGTTACGGCAACCTGTTCGAGATGTACGAGCGCATCACCGGCGACAACCCCTATGAGACGCCGATGCGAATCTACCCGGCCAGCCACTATACGATGGGTGGGCTGTGGGTCGACTACAACCTGATGAGCACCGTGCCTGGCCTGTTCGTCCTTGGTGAGGCGAACTTCTCGGACCACGGCGCCAACCGCCTGGGCGCCAGCGCCCTGATGCAGGGCCTCGCCGACGGCTACTTCGTCATCCCCTACACCATCGGCCACTACCTCGCCAAGGAAGGCCCCAGGGGCACGCTCTCCACTGACGGCACCGCGTTTGACGGCGCGGAAGAGCAGGTCAAGGAGCGCCTCAACAAGCTGCTCAACGTCAACGGCAAGCGCTCTGCGGAGAGCTTCCACCGCGAGCTGGGTCAGCTGATGTGGGACGGCTGCAGTATGGCCCGCAACCGTGAGGGGCTGGAGAACGCCCGCCAGAAGTTGCCCGCGATCCGCGAAGAATTCTGGGAAAACGTCAGCGTCCCTGGCAGCGCGTCCGGCATCAACCAGTCGCTGGAGAAGGCGGCCCGGGTCGCCGATTTCCTGGAGTTCGCCGATATCATGCTGCTCGACGCCCTCGACCGTGAGGAGTCCTGTGGCGCTCACTTCCGTGAGGAGTACCAGACCGAAGAGGGCGAAGCCCTCCGAAACGATGAGGACTACTCGTATGTCGCCGCCTGGGAGTTCCAGGGCGTCGGCGTCGATCCCAAGCTCCACAAAGAAGAGCTCGAGTTCCGGTACGTCCCCCCGACCCAGCGGAGTTACAAGTAATGAAGATCAAACTGCATGTCTGGCGTCAAAAGAGCGCCGATACGGCTGGCACGTTCGAGACCTACGACGCAAACGACGTCAACGAGCACATGTCCTTTCTGGAGATGCTCGACGTGGTCAACGAGCAGCTGGAGGGCGAGGGCCGGGAGCCCATCACCTTCGAGCACGACTGCCGCGAAGGCATCTGCGGCTCCTGCGGCTTCGTCATCAACGGCGACCCCCACGGCCCGATGCCCCGCACCACCCTCTGCCAGCTGCACATGCGCCACTTCAAAGACGGCGATGAGCTGACCCTGGAGCCGTTCCGCTCCAAGGCTTTTCCGGTCCTCAAGGATCTGATGGTCGACCGGGGCGCCTTCGACCGGATCATCCAGTCCGGCGGCTATATCTCTGCCCGCACCGGCTCGGCGCCCGACGCCAACGCCATCCCGGTGCCGAAGAACGACGCCGACTACGCCTTCGAAGCCGCCGCCTGTATCGGCTGTGGGGCCTGCGTCGCCGCCTGCCCCAACGCCGCCGCGATGTTGTTCACCGGCGCCAAGATCTCGCACCTGGGCAGCGTGCCCCAGGGCCAGACCGAGCGCTACAACCGCGTCGTCGCCATGACCGAGCAGATGGATTCAGAGGGCTTCGGCTCCTGCACCAACGTCGGCGAGTGCTCCCGGGTCTGCCCCAAGGGCATCCCCCTCGACGTCATCTCTCAGATGAACCGCGACCTCATCATCGCACAGGTCCGCAACCGCTCCGAAGCCTGATTCTTTAGCAATTACGGTCAAAACGCCCCGCCCATCCGGCGGGGCGCTCAGCGTTGTTGGCTGCGAGCCGATAGGATGAGGGTATGTCCGCTCCGCACCGTCACCCGCCCGCTGAGCCGCAACCCGTCAGCATTCTGGACACCGCCGCCTTCTGGTTGAAGGCGTCCCGGCCCGGGCTGTGGTTTCCCACCCTGTGGCTGTATCTGATGCCGCTCAGCGGCATGGACGTCTTCCACTCCCCGGCGTTCTGGGCCGGCGTCGCCTTCGTGACCTTCCCCCTCAACCTCCTCATCTATGGGTGGAACGACCTCGTCGATGTCGAGACGGACGCGCTCAACCCCCGAAAGGACTCGTTTCTGTTCGGCGCCCGCCCCACCGCGACGCAGCGGCAGCAGCTGCCCTGGGGCATCGCGATCGTGCTCCTTATCAGCGCCCCACCCATCGTGGCCTTCGGCGGCGTCGGGCGGATGATCCTGGTGCTGTTGGGGATCATCGCGGTGACTGCGCTGTACAACCTGCCGAAGTGGGGGCTGCGGGGGAAGCCGCCTTTGGAGCTGTTCTGCCAGTTCGGGTATCTGCTCGTCGTGCCCATCAGCGTCTGGCTCAACGACGCCGTCATGCCCGGCACCATCACGTTCATCTACCTCTCGCTGTTCTGCATCCAGTCCCAACTCATCGGCGAGGTCATGGACATCGTCCCCGACCGGAAGGCCGGACGGAAGACCACCGCGACCGCCCTGGGGATGCGGAACACCAAGATCCTGATCATCGCCATCGTCGCGGTCGAAGTGGCCCTGCTGTTCGGATTCTTCGGCGATCCCCTCTTCGCCGGGGTCCTGGGGCTGTTTTTGATCTGGCTGATCCTGGACATCGCCGTGATCTTCCGGACCCAGCAGTACACCCTCAACCAGATGCGACTGCTCGGGGTGGGCAGCAACCTCGTCGCCATCGCGACCATGGGCTATGTCTACGGGAGCGGGTGCCTGATGAGCCTCGACGGGCCATGGGCGAAGCTGTTGGTGTAAGCTAAGAGCATGCATGATTCGGGAAGTCATCGTCGTTGAGGGGAAATCCGACGTCTCTGCGGTCCGCCGGGCGGTGGACGCAGAGATCGTCTGCACCAACGGCTTCAGCCTGGATCCCCGGGCCATCACCCGCATCCGGGCCGCCCAGCGCCGCTGCGGCGTGATCATCCTCACCGACCCCGACACCGCCGGTGAACAGATCCGGCGGCGGTTGGTCTCCCTCATCGGTGACCGGTGCAAACACGCGCGTCTCCAACAAGCCGACTGCACCCGACCCGATGGAAACATCGGCGTGGAGAACGCCTCACCCGATGCGATCCGCGACGCGCTTGAGCGGGCGCGGCCTGAAAAAATCCCGCCCAGACGTCAGTTTAAGAACGTTGATCTCGTTCGACACGGGCTCACCGGCACCAAGAACGCGTCGCATCGACGCGCCCGACTGGGGGAGCTGTTGGGCATCGGCGACAACAATGCGCGACAGCTACTGCGACGACTCAACCACTACGACATCAGCCGCGATGAGTTCGATGCCGCTGTGGCTGCGCTCGACCGCGAGCGTCTGGAGCGATGACGATGACGCTTCCTGCGACCGGATACCGACACTCATCGTAATTTTGACGAAGTTCGTCGAAGACTAGCGACGAAAGTCGACGAAAGTCGGTCAGAGGATGAGAGCGATCCCCATCAACACGTGCTCGGTGTGTTGGCATCATTCCTGCGTTGGAACCTACTGGTTCCAAATGAGCTGAACGTGGTGTGCACTCTTCTTGAGGGCGTTGATATGAACTGTTCTCTCGATAGATGCAAGGAGTTTGAGATGAGGTCGATCCGGGCGATGTGTGTTTTGGGTGTGGGGCTTGTGGTGAGCGGCTGCTGTGAGGACGAGCGGGCGTTGAACTACTATGGGGATCTGGCCGAGGACTACGAGGGGGAAGAGGCGGAGATGCTCCGGCTGGCCGGCCTCATCTATCAGACCCTGGACTGCGACGACGACGGGCTGAGCAACGCGGAAGAGGACGCGTTTGGCTCTTCGATGTACAGCGCAGACACCGACAGCGACGGTCTGCTCGACATCGAGGAGCAGGCGCTGGGTACGAATCCGGACAGCGCAGACTCTGACGGGGACGGCTTCACCGACTTCGAGGAGGTCGAGGCGGGCACCGATCCGACGCGCGCAAGCAGCTCACCGGGAGATATCAACAGGCCCGTCACCTGTGACCGCGTCACCGAGGTGGAAGAGCAGGAGCACTTCGCTGAAGCTGCCTTCAGTGATGTTTCGAGTAAGTACTACAGGACATATGACTTTACGAGAGGTGGACCGGAGTGTATGTGCACGGTCGAGCTGGAGGGGACCTCGAAGGTGACGGGGATATCGGTGTTCATGCCCACGAGTCCTCTTGAGGACACCAATTGGGGGAACCTGCCAATTCCGCGAGGGGTGTGGGTGGAGACGCCGTGGGGAGACGGCGTGGATGTAGACTTCGGTTCAGATAAGCCCATCAACCAAAGCTCTGGCGTGGGGTCTTCCAAGCAATGGCATGCCTTCTATGTCGACCCCACCAAGAGTGACGTCGCCGCCCAAGAGGAAGCGGTGGACCTGGGAGGGGACTACACCATCTTTGTCTCCACGACCAACGTTTCGGACGCTGGCAGCCCTCCATTCCTCGAAGAGGGCGAGTGCGATTTGATGTCTGGCCAGCTCCAGTTCCGCGTCGACTACAACGAGGCCGTCGAGATGGAGATGAAGCTTCACGACTGGAGCGCAGGAGATGGTGTCTCGATCCCAGTCTTCGCGGATGGTCGCGCAGAAGACGCCATCGCCTGCACGGCAGGAGAGCGGAGGACGACCCGCTTCGCGCTAGCCGACCTCTCCTCCCGCCTTGTCCCCATCGCGGTCTCTGGCGCCTCGGACTACGCTTACAGCAAGATCGCACAGGTCCGGGTCATCGACTGGAACGGCGCTGAGAATCTCTCCCTCACCGACGGAGCGGGCACGGAAGTGGAGCTGTCGGTCGAGGAGGATTGGATCACCCTGCCCGACGGCGGGGTCAGCCTTGAAGACGCGCAGTGGAGCGACGACGGAGACAGCACCGGCGCTTCCAGACCTCCGGTGGTCGATGTCGTCCATGTCTGCCCCACCCGTCGGACCGGGACCGCTGAAGAAGTCGACGTCAGCTATCCGCTGAGTTGGGACACCCTCGAAGACGCCGTCTCGACCCTGACGGCGGGATGGGCGTCGCTGTCGATGATTTTACCGGAGCGAACCGCAGACCTGCCCGCGCTGCTGGTTCGTCCGCCGATGAGCACGAGCAGCGCTTCGTCTGATGAGTCCGGTATCTACGGGACGAGTCCGACGCTGGATGTGACGCCTGTGCCAGCAACAGCCGAGCTATTGATCGAATCGCATGGCATCGGGCCGGTTCTGCGGCTGGACGCTGAAGAGGTCGGCAGCGGAGTCTGGACGGTGAGCTACGACGAAGGACTGCTTTCGCTGAGCGGCTATGTGGCAGAGACGGAGGAGGGGCTGGTGGTTCAGGTCGAAGAAGGTTGGCTGTGGGGGATTCCGCTGATGCCGGTGGAGCTTCGGCTGAGCACCTATGGAGCGGCGGAGTGATGAGGCTTCTCTCCTTATGTGGTGTGTGGCTGCTGTCGGGCTGCTTCATCGGCAAAGACGTCTATGAACGCCGGCTCGCGGAGTTCACCGATGATGACGGTGATGGCTACCATGAAGAGGACGGTGACTGTAACGACCTGGATCCGGCGTTTTCACCGGGTGCGGTCGAGGTCTGCGACAACCAGGACGAGAACTGTGATGGCATCGTCGACAACGACGCCGTCGATGCGCCCTTGTGGTATCCGGACGCGGACGGCGATGGCCACGCGGCGCTGACTGGGGAGGTTCGCTCTTGTGAACCGCCAGGGGAGGCGTGGCTTCGGGAGCCCAGCGACTGCGACGATACCGACGCATCGGTGGTGTCCAGGATCTGGTACCGGGATGAAGATGGCGATGGCTACGGCATCGAGGGCGTTGCGTTTTCGGTTTGTGAGGCGCCGGAAGACACCAGCGCCCAGGCCGGAGACTGTGACGATCAGAAATCCTGGGTGTATCCCGGCGCGGTCGAGATCTGCCTGGATGGCGTCGACAACGACTGCGATGGGGATAACGACGAGTGCCGATGGCCGGATACCGTGAACCTGTCCGACTACGCCACCATCTCTCCGCTGTTTGAGGAAGAGCAGGTTGGTTTCAGCGGGGTGACCGGAGACGTGGATGGGGATGGCGCAGTTGAGCTTTTGATTGGTGCGAATAACGCCAATATTTCTGGCCTTGGCCGTGCAGGCTCGGTGTCGATCTTCGATACGCCGTTGACAGCCGACAAGACGCGGGATGAAGCTGAAACGGTCTTCACGGGTCGGGAAGAGGGACACTACATCGGAAGTAGTCTCGCGTTGACCGACCTGGACAACGACGGCTTCGCGGATCTGATCGTGGGTGCGGGCTCCTCAACATGGGGAGAGGAAGAGCGGTTCACCGGTGAGGTGCATGTGCTGTATGGGCCGGTGACGTCGGGCGGAGATCTCGATGCTCACACCGACTGGAGCATCCTCGGCTCCATCCCCGGCGGGAGCTTCGGATGGCGGCTCCACAACATCGGCGACTTCGACGGCGATGAAATCGATGACTTCGCAGTCGGGGGCGATTCATCTGACTCTGAGGGCTTCACCAACAACGGCGCCGCTTACATCATCACCACCACGGGCACGAACACAACCCGCGCCGCCTTCGTCAGTTCCCTGTCAGTGGTTGGAGCCGGTGACCGATATGAGATCGGTTGGGCTTCTTGCGGCATCGACTTCGACGGCGATGGCCGAAACGACTTCGTGACCACCGCGAACCGGGCCGCTGGTAGCGATGGGGAGGTCTACCTGTTCGAGCACGACACCACCGGCGTGCTGACGTCGGATGACGCCGATGAGACCTGGCTCGGTGAGACGGACACCGCCGGCGGATGGCGAGCGGACAACGGCGGTGACCTCGACGGGGACGGCATCGACGACCTTGTTGTGGGGGCGTTTGGCGGCGGAGGGGCGCTGTACATCCTGTGGGGACGGCCCGATATCCGCGGCGGAATGCTCGCCGACGCCGACGTCAAGATTCGAGGCAACACCGCTGGACGTACCCTCACCTACAGCCTCGGCGTCGTCGGGGATATCAACGGGGATGGGGCGAGAGACCTCGCAGCGGGAGAAGGCATCGGGCCGCCGGCCGACGTCGTCCTCTTCTACGGACCCTTCAATGAAACGGGCGTCTTCACCGACACCGAAGTCTCCGATGTCCGCTTCAGCGGCGGCCTCAGCGAGGGCAACTATCCCCTCATCTTCGGAACGCCAGATATCAGCGGCGACGGATTCCCAGACATGATCATCAGCGACTATCTCAGCTATGAAGTCACTGATAACGGCGGCTATGTCTACATCGTCGAAGGCCAGGGCTGGTAGCAGCGCGGGCTGACGCCCAACAGGGCGACGACAGCGACATCATCGAACCTTCGGAGCTGGATGGGATGCCTGTACCGGAAACAGCCGAGCTATTGATCGGCGGCGGTGATGGCCGACTCCTCCGAGAACATGTGCTCTGACCATGCTTAGCGACAACTGTCGCGAGACCTGGTCAGATCGCGGGGTTCCGATGAGCTAAGTGATTGAGATGACATGGGTATGAAACTTGCTGTTAAAGGTGGCTGTCATCGCCCCGGGGCGATGGACTCGGAGGTCGTCATGTCTGGCATTGAAGCCATCTCCCGTCTGATGTGGCTGTTTATCAGCATGGGATGTGTTGAGGAGCGCACAGCGCCCTCTCCGCCGGCCCGCGCTCCGGCACCATCGCTGGAACCTGCACCGCCCCCTCCGCTGGATCGGGAACCCTCACCCGTCTCGAAGCCTACACCGCCCACCCTGACGGTGTCTGGATACGAGATGGTCTACATCCAGCCGGGAACGTTCGTGATGGGGCAGCCCTTTGATGAAAGGTATTACCCCAGCCGCTTTGCGCCGTCTCATTCAGTGATGTTGACACAGGGATACTATATGGGGAAGACCGAGGTCACGCAGGGAATGTGGCGGTCGGTGATGGGGGACCTGTCGCCGCTGGACAAAGAGCACTTCATCCACGTCCACCATCCCCCAGAGCCCTGCCGAGAGTATGGCCTCGGCGATGATCTGCCGATGTATTGCCTGACATGGTTTGAGGCGGTCACGTTCGCCAACACCTTGAGCGCGGCGGAGGGACTGGAGCCCTGCTACCGCATCGAAGGAGACGACGTTCAGTGGCCCAAAGGTGTGCAGTGTGAGGGGTACCGATTGCCCACAGAGGCCGAATGGGAGTACGCCGCCCGCGCCGGCACCGCTACACATGTCTGGACTGGCGACGATCTCGATGCGATCTGTCCTTATAGTAACATCCACGACTGCAACCCCTCTGACGTCGGACCCAAGGCCGTTACCGGACGGCCGCCCAATCCATGGGGGCTCCATGACATCTACGGCAACGTCGAGGAGTGGTGTTGGGACTGGTACGCCGGATACCCCATCACTCCAGCCATCGATCCTGTTGGCCCTCTCAGTGGTGAGCACAGGATTCAGAGAGGAGGGACGTGGAACAGTTGGAAGAGCGATCTGACAGTCGCACGCCGTCCATATCAAAAGCCGAGCGACTTTGACTTCTCTGGGCTTCGCCTAGTTCGCAGCCACATCATGATTGAGGATAAGAAGTGAGCAAAGAATACAAACACGCTTCAGTAGAGGCTCCAGGTGTTGAGGATGCCTCTATGCTTCAAGCAGGCGGCCTCATCGCTCAGGAACTGCTCGGCAACGAGTTCATCCAGTCCTTGTTGTCTTCGAGTCGGGGTGCAAACGATTGGCTTGGTATCGGGATGGGAGACATTTCCCAAGAGTCTGGCATCTTCACCGCCGGTTCTGAACGCGGTGTCGCGGATCCAGAGCGCGCGCTGGACAACACGTTGGCAGAAGTGAGCCAGCATGAGGCCGCGCTCGCAGAAGCCGAGCACCGGCTCGCAGAATATGAAGCCCAGCAGGCCGCTGCAGAGTCGGGCGCGAAGGGATGGTGGTCCGATGACTCGATCCTGATCTCCCAGGCAGAAGCTGAGCAGATCGCTGAGCTGAGGCAGTTGGTGCAGCAGACCCAACAGCGATGCCAGGCGCTCCGCGGTGAGTTGGAGGGCCTTCGGGGTCGAACGGCCGGACTGGAGGAACAGATCCGGAGTGAGCAACGACACTCCGATTCGTTCGCAGAGATCATTCCAGAGGCGGAGAAGTTGGACACATCAAGAGATATCAGGTATTTGACGCGATTTGGGATTGACAATGATCAGGTCTATGACACCAAGAATTTTCCAGCATCAGACCCAGATCAAGGCATCAAGGACCGGCTGGATTCTCGATGGGCATCGGATCGGGAGAACTGCTGCATCTACGTCCTCCATACGCTGGAAGAGGCGGGCTACGACCTGGACGCGCAGGTGGAGGTTGACGGTTCGCTGGTAACGGTCCGCCGCCTGGTGCTCATCCACGCCAAGACGCTGCTGACCGATAACCAGGACGGGCTCAGCGCTGTCGCCCAGGATCCCGCCCACCGCTACCATCCGGTGCTCAAGGGGGTGGTGACGGCGCTGACGCGGTCGAATCAAGGTGAAGAGATCGACAGCGTGCACGCGATCCGACCCGGCGATCTACTGCAATGGTGGACGGCGAACGACCAGGGTCACACGGTCATTGTCCATCAGGTCCGCACCTCGGCCGGGGTGCTCAACGGCGCATCCAACGCCAACGATCCGATGCTGCGAACCGGGCTGAAGGTGGATGCG
>JBCBLB010000679.1:0-5118 GCA_038520555.1 Myxococcota bacterium
CCGCCGGCAGGTGGGCGACGCAATCGGCAGCGAAGTCCCGGGCCAGCGCGCCCGCGCGCTGTCGATCATCGGTCACGGCGAGCAGCAGGTCGTAGGCGCAATGCGGCCAATGGAACCCCATCAGCGCCCCGATCAGCGTCGCCGGCCCCAGGATGTTGCCCAGCTCGACCACCTGGCGGAGCCGCGCAGGGTCGATCACCTCATCGACCACGTCTCCGCGGAGGATGACCGACGCCCGGATCGCCGCGATCATCTTCACCCGCGCGTCATCGACCGGCGCGCCCATCAAGAAGGCGCGGACCTGCTGGAGGACCTGACGATGCCACCACTCATCGGCTTGATCGATGTGGAGGTGACGGAGGACGTCCGAATAGGGCACCACGCGCAGCTGCAGATCGGCGAGGCCCCGCCCCAGCCGCCCCCCCTCCACCTTGAGGGCGATGCCCGCGCGCAGGCATCGCCCATAGGCGCGATCCCTGCGGTCGTTGAACGGCCGGCGCGTTCCCATCGCGACCGCCCGGATCTGCGCCAGCGGTCCCGCGATCTCAGCCAGCACCGACGGCCGATCATGGAAGACATGACGAATCAGCTGAACCACCAGCAGCCGGGCCGCCTGGTCTGCGGTGTCGTCTTCTGCCGCGGCGGCCCAGAACAGATCCCGGATCCCGCCCATCCAGCGGTACCGGTCCAGGGCGCCGATGGCCACTTCCAGCCCGATGATCCGTCCCAATTCGAGCGCCTGGAGGAGCGTAGCGGGGAAGCGGACGGCCCGCACGACGGCGCCCCGTTCAATCACGAGGGCCGCATCGATCAACTCTTCCAGCCGCTGCGTCTCCGGGGAACGCTCCATGGCGAGAGTTTACAATGCGAGCCGAAGTCCCGGGCGAACTTCCAGAAACATCCGCCGTGCGTCCGATACGGTGAGGGTCGGGCTGCTATACAGCCCCCGGCTCAGCTCCAGGGTGTGGAGCGCCGGCATCGCGGCGATGTCTTCTGGCGTCGGCTTGACGTAGGTGTTGCGCAGCTTGAGCACCGCCAGCCGCGGGAGCCCCCGAAGCGGTGATGGGAGCCTTCGAAGCCGCCGCACACAGCTGAAGTCCACCTCTCGAAGCTGCTCAAGCCGATTCACCTCGACGGGCAGGGCATCGAGGTTCGTCCAGCTCATATCGAGGTGCTCCAGGGCGGCCAGCTTCCCGATCGCCGCCGGCAGGGCCTTGATGGGGTTGTAGCGGAGCACCAGCCGCTTGAGCGAAGTGAGCTGACAGACCACGGCAGGCAGTGTGGGCAGCAGGTTCCGCCCCAGATCCAGCGTCTCCAGCGCGGGCAGCCGGGCGAGGGTGTCCGGCAGGGTGATGAACCGGTTCTCGCTGAGGGTGAGCGTTTGTAGCGCTGTGAACCGATCCATCGCCGCGGGCAGCTGCAGCGGTCCGGAGACCCGGATGGACAGCTTCCCGATCGCGCCGCGCCGCAGGGTCGGGTGCAGCAGGGCCGCCTCCGGGGCGAAGGCGATCAGGTGAAGCAGGTTGGCCAACGTCTGGGGCGCAAACACGCCGCGCTGCTCCGCGAACAGATGGTTGCCCCGCAGCGCCCCCCCACCGGGCAGCCGCTGGCAGCCGTGGAGCAGGTTGGCGAACAGGGCCGGATCCCCCAGCGTCCCGGTCAGCTCCACGGCCTGGGCGGTGTGATGCGGATCGCCGCTGCGCAACAGCTCCCGCACCCGACGCTCTGCAGGGGTCATTTCCCCCGACGTTCCAACGTGATCGCGGCCCGCTCATCCTCAGAGATGGGCACCACGTAGTCGCCGGTGAAGCAGGCGGCGCAGATGTTCGAACCGCTCACCGCCTCCATCCCCTCCTGCGACAGGTACGTCACCGAGTCTACCCCCAGATAGGTCTCCATCTCGGCTTCGACTTCTTCTTTGGGCCATCGCGCCGCGACCAGCTCGTCCCGGGTCGGCATGTCGATGCCGTAAAAGCAGGGGTAGCGAACCGCGGGCGAGAAGATGCCCACATGGATCGACGCCGGGTTCAGCTCGCGGACCATCGCCACCAGGCGGCGCATCGTGTTGCCCCGAACGATCGAGTCGTCGATCATCAGCACCCGCTGCCCCTCGAAGATCTCTCGGATGGGGTTGAGCTTCAGCCGAAGCGCTGCGTTGCGGGTCTCCTGGTCGGGCATGATGAAGGTCCGGCCGCTGTAGCGGTTCTTGATGAAGCCCTCGCGGTGCTTGACGCCCAGCTCTTCGGCGATGGCCTGCGCGGCGGGCCGAGAGGTGTCCGGCACGGCGACGACCACGTCGATTTCATGGCCGCGCGCCCGCCACTCCCGGGCGAGCTGCCGCCCCAGCCGCCAGCGCGAGCGGTTGACCCGGCCGTCTTCCATCACGCTGTCCGGGCGGGCGAAGTAGATCCGCTCGAAGATGCAGTGGCGAGGGCTCTCCTCGGCGATGTTGAGGTGGATGGGCGCCTGGCCGGGGCGAAGGATCAGGCCACCGCCCACCGGGATGTCGCCGTCCTTCTCTACGCCGAGCACGTCCAGGGCGACCGACTCGCTGGCGACGACCCAGCCGCCATCAGGCCGCTGGCCGTAGACGCCCGGCCGGATCCCGTGCGGATCCCGAAAGCACAGCAGCGACCGCTGGCCGTCAATCTCAAGCAGGGCGACCACCGAGTATCCCCCACGGACCCGACGGTACACCTCGCGAATGGCCTCGCGGATGTCGCCGACGGTGTGGTTGGTGGGCCGGATGCGGGTCAACGCGTTGGAGAGGACCAGCAACAACGGCTCCGCATCACAAGAGGACAGGACATACACCCCCTCCTCAAGCAGCGCTTTCTGGATCTCGGGCACGTTGGTGATGTTGCCGTTGTGGGCGAGGAGGATGCCAGGCCGGCGGGTGAGGAAGGGTTGGGCGTCCTCTGCCGTAGAGATGGCGCCGGCGGTGGGGTACCGGACATGGGCGATGCCGGCGTCTCCCTGCATCGTCCGGACCACCGCGGGCGGGAGCGCCTGGTTGATGAGGCCCAGCTCCTTGGAGATGTGGAAGCGACCATCGTTGATGGTCGCGATGCCCGCCGCGTCCTGGCCGCGGTGCTGGAGCGCCTGGAGACCGAGCATCAGCGGGGCCGCCGCCGGGCCGGTCCCGATTACAGAAACGAAGCCACACACGGTGTACTCCTGAATGTGAGAGTTCGTGGTGAGAGTCACAGGCTCTAATCGTGTTCAACCAGTGATGCGAGCCCAGGACACACTGGCCCGCTGAGGATCCCGCTCCAGCCGCTGCGCCGCGCCCTTACAGGTCTCCGCCGCGTCCCCCCAACCCCCAGCGGCCAGCAGCGCGCCGCGCCAGCGCAGCGCCTCAGCGGTCATCACCAGCCGCAACGACGTCTCCACGTCGGCCCACGCCCCCCAGACCTCCCCACCGGCATGACGAAGCTTCGAGCGCAGCCCCAACAACCGCGCAGCCACATCCCGCGGCGCCTCCGGAAGATGCGCGTCGATACGCGCCACCGCGTCCGGGGCGGGCGCGCCCCCCTGCGCCACCGCGGTCAGCCACATCAGCTCCAGCGGCGCACACTCACGCAGCAAGCCCTCCGCCTCAGCCGCACGCCCCAGCGTGAACAGCGCCGATGCCCGGCCGCGAAGCGCGGGGACGCTGTTCGGGCGGAGCGTTTGGAGCTGTGTATAGTCCGCCAGCGCCCGCGCGGGCGCGTCGCAGCGACACCACAGGCCGACCCGGCGCCACAGGTTCATCTCCGTCGGCGTCAGCGCATCCAACAACCCGATGACCGTGTCCCGATCAAGCGTCTCCAGACACGCATCCAGACGATCGAGCAGGCGACGCTCCGCCTCGGCCGCGTCGATGGGCTGCTCCAGCGTCCGGTGCAGCGCCGCCGCCAGGCCGAGCGCATCGACCGTCCCCGGTGCGCCCCGCAGCGCGGCCAGCGCCTCCCGGGGGCGCTGGAGCGCCGCCAGAATCTGGGCCCGAAGCTGCGCGCCCTCCGGAGACGGCCGCACCCCCTGCAACGCCGCCAGCGCGCGGCCAGGGCGCTGCATCTGCAGCAGCGCGGTGGCCCGCAGCCGCTGGAGTCGGTCCGACACCACGCCAGGCACCGTCACCGCGACCAGCGCCGCCGCCGGGGCGTTCTGTGACAGCAGCAGCTCGCACTGGGCGACTCGTCGCTCCAGATCCTCTGGATAAAAGGACAAATATCGACGCAGCGCCGTATTCAGGTGGGCCCGATCCGGATCGCGGCGCCCAGACTCGAAGTCCAGCAACAGCCGACTGGCCAGCCGCGGCAGCGGCGGCAGGGCGCTGGGCAGCGCGTAGCCGCTGGCCAACAACATCGGACGAAGCCGACCGAGCCGCTGCGCGAACCGCGCCTGATCGGTATGAGACGGCGAACGATGCATCACCGCGAGCAGATCTGTACGGACCTGATCGGCGTCCGCACGCAGCATCGCGATCAAGCCCCGGATCATCCGCGCGGTCGGATCCGACAGCGGGATGGCCAGCTCTCGCGCCGCAGAGCCCAAACGCCGCCGAGCGGCCAGACGCACCGCCCGCTGCACCCGATCCGCGACCCCACCGCGACGACGCGATGCGAGCAGGCCGTCGTCTCCCCACGCCCACTCCCACAGCCGCGCCCGCCAGTTCGGCTCCTGTTCTTCAACCCGCATCTCGGAGAGCCCATGTCGCACCGCATGCTGCAGGATCTCAAGCCCCAGCGCAGGAAGGTACGCCGCAACCGAGCCCGAGCCGTCGTCCTGCGCGCGAAGCCGGAGCAGCGCCTGGGTCACCGGGTGCGGGTGCGCGCAGTTGCCCCGGGCGTCGAAGACCACCTCCGTCAGGCCAGACAGCGTCAGGTGCTCACCACGCGGCAGGTGGTTGTTGATCCAGGCCAACAACAAAGGCCACGCAGACCGCTTCAGCCGATAGACCGTCGTCCCCGTCGCCCACATCGAAGCCATCGGCCCCCACGTCGCGTCGAGCACCCCGCGCATCCGATCCACGTCGTCGAGCAGCGTCTGGTGCACCCGCTCAAAGAAGCCCCGCGGCGCCTCACCGTCCAGAAGCGACAAACACCCCTCATCGAAGGACAGCGGATGCAGCGGTCG